>CAIVSQ010000190.1 GCA_903908605.1 uncultured Anaerolineae bacterium | reverse complement strand
TCGTCGCTTCCAGATCGATTTGAAAGAACCCATCCAAATGGACGACCCCCGCTCCATCCCAGAGCTGAGCAATTATGGCGACAAAATGGGCGCGATGATCCTGAGAGATCAATTTGACAGCACCCAGGGAATAAAGCCTGAACAAATTCTCTACAAACCCAATCGTTAAGCTTTGGGAAAGCCGTGGAAATGGCGATCGGATGATTTTTCGTTTTTCTACATAAAAGTACAGCGCCTGCCAGGCAAATCGACGGCAGGCGCTGTACTTTTATGTGATTACCAGCAAAGAATAGCCTGATCAGGCTTGTTCTTTTTTGGCGAGATAATCACGGTACAAGGCCCGCTGTAGCTCATTCAAGTCAGCCGAATAATAATCCTGGCCTGTAAGCCCAGGAAATCGCGCAAAAGCGGGGATGGGTTTTACAAGTGGTTTTGTCTCGGCAAAGCGGCGAATGGCCTCTGCATGAGGTTTAATCGAGCCATCTGGACGAACCAGGCCGAAATGGCGCTCGTGAAGCGATTCTCCACAGGGCGGGCGGTTCCAAAGCTCGGGAGCATAATCAGCAAAACACCACACAAAAGCACCGGTTGATCCAATTTCCTGGACGCGTGGCATAACCAGGCGCATATATTCAGCGAAATCTTCTTCTGAGGCCATGTATTGTTTGCGCGGGTTATCATACGAAATCCATTCCCAAGTCTCAGATGGTTTACCGGGTAAATTGGTGCAACCACCAAATTCCTCCATCAGGGCAGGTTTACCCGCCAATGCCGCGGTAAGTGCCGTGGTAAAGGGAACGTAATCCGGGTCAAGCGGCCCACGAGCCCACTCGCAGTACATGGGGTAAGAGTGCATCACCGGAATATCAGTTTCTACATGCACTTGATCGATCCTGAAGCCATTGTCACGACCCAGGCTGTCACCATGAGTCCCAACCGTGACCGGATGCAGTGGATCGATGGATTTGATCAGCGAGATCATTTCACGTGCCCAGGCCTGACCGGCATCGGCATCGGCTGGCCAGGCAAACAAGTCTGGCTCATTGCCAAGATTCCACATCCAGATGCCAGGATGGTCCTTGAGCGCGCCTACCACAGTCCGCAGTAACAATCGTTCAGCATCCAGCGCAACCGGATCATTGAACATGTTGCGGTAATTACCATTTGGAACCACCTGCCCTTGGGTTACGACCTGGCGAACCCAGGCAAAATAAGGTGAGGAGAAGCCGGGCTGGTCAGTCATGAGCCAGCGCGGTGCCCAGTTGGGCCCGCTCATATGACCGGTGAAAAAGGTCACATCCAGGCCCAGCCCGCGCTGTGCAGCGATATCAGCCACCTGCACCAAGTTTATCAAGGCATTTTTGTCCACCGAGGTAGGTTCTGGTTGAAAATCATCCCAGAGGAGGAAAATACGAACAACACTCAGGCCTAATTCTTTGATGAGATCAAACTCCTCCCGTACTTCACCAGCATCGAACTGCGACCACCAATACATCGCCTTGCGTCGCGGCCAATAATTGACACCCAGAACAAATTTTTGATCCATTTGATCTCCTGTGAAGAGGTAGTAGGAAAAGCAAATTAGTAGTGTAAGTAATGGATAAAGCAGAAAATCGACCGACGGGCAGACGGCAAGTGTAGATTAATAAATAAACATGGCGTCGCCAAAGGAAAAGAAGCGATAACCCGCCTGGATGGCCGCCATGTAGGTATCCAGGACCCTTTCCCGCCCGGCAAACGCGCTGACCAGCATGATCAGAGTGGATTTGGGCAAGTGAAAATTGGTAATCATGGCATCGACGATCTTGTATTGATAACCAGGCAAAATATAAATGGAAGTTGGTCCAGAAAAAGCGGTCACCTGGCCAGGCTCACGGGCGGATGTTTCCAGCGTTCGCACGCTGGTGGTCCCCACAGCGATGACACGCCCACCTACGGCACGAGTGGCGTTGACCTGGGCAGCCGTCTCCGCGCTGATCTCACACCATTCGGTATGGATTTTATGCTGACCAGGGTCATCTTCGGTCACCGGAGCAAAGGTATCCAGGCCAACATGCAAGGTAACGGTGGCGATATTCACTCCCCGCGCGCGCAGCTCTTCGATCAATCCCGGGGTAAAGTGCAATCCGGCGGTTGGGGCCGCAGCAGAGCCGGGAGTACGGGCATAAACCGTCTGGTAACGCTCCGGATCGGATAGCTTCTCATGGATATAGGGAGGCAGGGGCATTTGCCCATCCGCAGCCAGATGCCTCTCAACCGGCTCATCAAAACGAATGCGCCGGCGTGAGCCTTCCAAGACTTCAATGATCTCAGCCCCGAGACCATCCTGCAGGGTGACACGCTTGCCCAACAACATACCTTTACCACCCACCAGGCATTCCCAGGTCAGGTCATCTTCGCGGCGAAGAAGCAACACCTCAACCTTGCCACCTGTGGATTTTTGAGCAGCCATGCGGGCAGGAATGACGCGTGTCTGGTTGAGAACCAGCAAATCCGCAGGACGTAAATAGTCAACGATATCGCGAAATACGCGATGGTCTAGCTGCCCGGTAGCACGGTTCAAAACCAGCAGGCGAGAGGAATCTCGTGGCTCCGCCGGCCTTTGGGCGATGGATTCAGGAGGCAGGGGGTAGTCAAAATCCAACGTTTTCATACAGCCGAGGGCATATCCTGTACCTGGCGCGCTACCACCCGGTAAATAAATAGCATCCAAATAATCAGGAAAATGTGCAGAACGTCATTCTCCGAAAACCAAATACCCTTCTCCCAGAGGAGCAGCGTAAGACCAGACAGGTAATAGCCAAAATACGCGCCAATGGTGATCCCCAGCCAAACCCAGGTCGCAACCATGGCTTTATCAAACGAGGAGCGGGTCTTAATTGCCCGCCAACCGTTTACGCAAAAGAAAATCAGGATATTTGGTCCGGCAAACAGGATTAACATCTCAAAGGAAATCCAAAACTTGACCGGCATAAAAGTACCCGCCAGCAAAACCCCCAGGTAGATAAGCGCGTTGAGAAAAGCATAGCCCATCAACACCTGGCGAACACGGCCCGTGGTGCTGGTGTAGGCAACCGCCATGGTAATGGCGTCGATACTCCAAACGGTGACAAGTAAATAGAGAACTTCCCACCAGCTTGTCCACAGGCATACCTCACGACCGGCGCATTTGATGGCATAACTGAATGCCTCATAACTTGTGCCAGCCAGGATGGCGCCCAAACCCCACAGCAGCAGTCCAATTCCCCACCACATGCGTGATTGTTGCGCCTGGCGAATTCGCAAAAAATAAATGCCAATCGCAATGGTTATTACACCCAGCAGGTATACAATGGTGCTTGTACTCGGCTGCATAAAGTACTGCGGGGTTGCGCCTGCGGCAAGCTGAAAATTAGGCTGAATGGTCAACCATTGCGCAGGCGTATAAGGTGGGTCATAAGGGATGGTTTCCAGGCGTCCGCAGGCTGAAAGGCCAAACGCGCCGAGTGTCATCCAGGTCAGGTTTCTTTTTACAAAGTTTGCTGCAGAGCTGAGCTTCTTCATACGGGGGATAATCCTTCCAAAAAGGTGATTGCGGCTCGGAGAAACGGCGCCTGTGAACCACGGTCAATTTCAAGATCATGCCCGCAGTCAAAGCGTAAGAACTTAAAACCTGGATGTGCCGAAAGAATTGGGGTAAGCTCGCCATCTTGCAGCAAGCCCCCATTTGCCGGATCAGCTTGCGTCAAGAGCAGCGGGCAACCGATAAGATCAAAATCCAGCTCGGAAATATCAGCAAAAAAACCTTGCACACGGGCCTCAGCGTGATAGTCCATCACCGCCGGGTCCAGGTTGGACATTTCCTCAGCCTGGGCAGCGGGAAGCCCACGCCGGATCAGTTCTTCAACTGGTCGACCTGCCAATTTACGCCGCAGACCAAAAAGTTTGGTTTGCCGGCGGCTATTCATCACATCAATATGCATGGCAAGGTCAAGGGAGGTGTCGCCGGTCACTACCGCGCGGACTTGGCTCGGATAATTCTGAGCAAGATGCAAGGCCAACGATCCACCCATTGAGTGACCGAGCAAGGCAGCTGGCCCGTCCACAGCGGCATGCAGCAATACAGCCTGGGCATCGGCGTAAAAACCAGCGGCGGTATAGCCAGCATTCACTCGCATGGAACGACCATGACCACGGTGATCAAAAGCGATGACATGCCATCGCTCGACCAGCAGCGGCAGAATCGGCAGGTAGGTCTGCCATCGATTGGTAAAACCATGCAGCAACATCAGCAAAGGCCCGTTAGTCGGGCCTTCGGCGATATTTAATGATCCATGTGGTGTAACAAGCGCATATTCACGCAGCATGGCAACCTTGGAAAGACAAACTTACCCGGGGTAGACAGGCTATTTCTTTAAAAACCTGCCAATAATATTGAGCAAGAACGAGAGTAAGATGGAAACCAGGATGGAAGTGGTCACCGGAAAATAAAAAGAACCATTGCGTCCTTCAATACGAATATCGCCTGGCAGACGGCCAAGTGGCAGGTTGAATTTCCCTAAACCATAGACAAGCACACCCACAAAGATCAGGGCAATGCCAAAAATGATGATGGTTCTACCAATATTTTCCATACTCACAGCAACCTCGGCTGCTCACCATTCTCAGGGTAGGCAAAACCAAGGTGAGCGTAAGCTGTGCGAGTGGCAACCCGTCCCTGCGGAGTACGATCAAGAAAGCCAAGTTGCAGCAAATAGGGCTCAACCACATCCATAATGGTGTCGGCTTCTTCACTGATGGCAGCCGCGATGGTGTTCAGACCAACCGGCCCACCGCTAAATTTTTCGATGATGGCGCGCAGTACGCGCCGATCAACATCATCGAGGCCAAGCGGATCAACTTGCAGTAAATCCAGCGCACTTGATGCAATTGGGCTGGTGATAACACCATCGGCGCGTACCTGGGCAAAATCTCGCACCCGGCGCAGCAGGCGCAATGCAATACGTGGTGTCCCGCGCGCACGGCGGGCAACTTCATTGATGCCACTCTCGTCCGCTGTAACCTTCAACATGCCTGCAGCGCGCTGAACAATCTTGCGCATGGCAATTTCGTCGTAATAATCCATACGGTAGACCGCCCCAAACCTGGCTCGCAGCGGAGCTGTAACCAACGCCAAGCGGGTGGTGGCACCCACCACCGAAAACTTGGGCAGCTTTAGCCGAATGGAACGGGCAGAAGGACCCTTCCCAATAATGATATCGAGGGCAAAATCCTCCATGGCCGGGTAGAGCACCTCTTCAACAGCGCGACCCAGGCGGTGAATTTCGTCGATAAACAAAATATCACCGGCACGCAGGTTAGTGAGGATGGCCGCCAGATCTCCAGCACGCTCTATGGCAGGCCCGGAGGTGGTCTTGATATTGACACCCATTTCATTGGCCAAAACATTGGCCAGGGTAGTCTTCCCCAGTCCAGGCGGGCCATAAAAGAGGACATGGTCAAGAGATTCACTGCGCTGCCGGGCAGCCGCTATTAGAATGGATAGGTTTTCCTTGACTTGGTCCTGGCCAATTAAATCAGAAAGCTTCTGTGGACGCAAAGCATGGTCCACCCGATCATCCGGCTTGGCTTCAGGAGCAATGGGACGGTTCTTGGGGTCACTCATGCTACAAATTATACCAGCCAGACCGAATGGCACCTTACGCTATTTTATTACCCCCAGTTGCGGATTACGCATCTGGGCAATCCGCAACTGGCAGAAAAGAGGATGAATTACCATGGCAATTTGAGATAGCCCGGGTTGTATAATTAAACAGCAATAACAACTTTATATTCATGGAGAGCGCGTATGCCTACATTGATGCCCATCGGGGGTGCGATAGACCAGGAAAACCCGGCACTGATAAGCGAATTCATCCGCCGGTCAGGCTGCGAGCAGGCTCGAGTGGTAATTCTCCCCCAGGCATCGGAGCTGGCCGATACTGGCGAAACGTACAAACAACAATTTTTAAAACTGGGGGCGGCACAAGCCAGTGTATTGGAGTTTCGCAGTCGCGACCTGGCCAACGCAGCTGAAAACCTAGAACCATTGCGTCACGCAAGCGGGATATTTATCACCGGTGGAACACAAATGCGTCTTTCGGCCTTATTTGGCGGCACCCTTTTTGAGCAGGAGCTGCTGGTGGCCTACCAACGCGGCTGCCTGGTTGGCGGCACAAGCGCTGGTGCCTCGATTTTATCCAAAACAATGATTGCCTATGGCCGAGGCGGACCAACCCCGCGCGAACGGATTATTCAGTTCTCACCCGGGCTGGGGTTCACCGACCGGTTTATCATTGACCAGCACTTTCGCCAGCGTGACCGCCTGGGCCGCCTGATCTATGCAGTAACCTGCCACCCAGGCGTGATCGGCCTGGGATTGGATGAAAATACCGCCGTTGTTTTGGAGGACGATGACAGGCTTACCGTCTATGGTTCAGGCGCTGTAACAGTGGTGGATGGCAGCCAAATCAGCGCAAGCGACATTGCGGAAGTTCAAAGCCGGGGTGCCGTGGCGGTAGCCGGGCTGACGGTGCATGTACTGACACAACATTCCACTTACCAACGCTCGACACGCAGCGCGAACCTGCCCTTGCGCGCTTTGAAAAACAATTAACGGAGGCCTGCCATGTGCCGCAGTATCAAGCAGTTGAGATATGCTGAGCAAAGCACCAGCGAGCTGGAAATCACCGAAGCCGCGCTTCAGTATGTTCGCAAAATAAGTGGTTTCCGCAAGCCCTCGCGGGCCAACAGCTCGGCTTTCGAGGCGGCTGTGCGAGATATTGCCGCAGCGACTCAACGCCTGCTGCAAGAACTTGAATCGGGCAACCATGTCCAGGGTGCCAACCAAGTGTCTGAATAGGAGCATGCCATGTTGATCCATTCCGCCTCCCAATTGCTGACGATCGCAGGTGGCCCCCAACGTGGGCATCACCTGGGCGAATTGGGCATTATTGAAGATGGTGCTGCGCTGATCCGTGATGAACGTATTGTCGCCGTTGGGAATACGACGGACTTACGGGCTGCTTACCCTCACGAACCCCGCCTGGATGCGGACGGATGTGTGGTCATGCCCGGTTTCGTAGACCCCCACACGCATGTAATCTGGGGCGGGGACCGAGCCATGGAGTTTGAACAACGACTCGAAGGAGCCCGTTACCTGGATCTGCTGGCCGCCGGTGAAGGAATTAACGCAACCGTGCGCGCGACCCGAAAAGCCAATATTGAAGAACTCGTTGCCCAGACCCGCTCGCGTCTTTTTCGCATGTTCTCGCATGGCACCACCAGCGTTGAAGCAAAAACCGGGTATGGTCTTCAAACCGCTACGGAACTACGCCTGTTAAAAGCTTTGCTCGCACTGGAAGATGAAAGCCGCCTGGATATGGCCATCACTTTCCTGGGAGCACACGCTATCCCTACTGAATTTCAACAAAACCCGCAGGGCTATGTCGACCTGGTATGCGATACCATGCTGCCAATAGTAAGACAGTGGTGGGAAGTGCACGCACCAGGGCGGCAGCTGCCATTTGTGGATGTCTTTTGTGAAACGAATGCCTTTGATCTGGCGCAATCACGCCAGGTACTGACCCGGGCCAAAGAATTGGGTTTCCCAATCAAAATCAACGCAGATGAATTTGATAACCTGGGCGGAGCCCGGCTTGCCGTTGAACTGGGAGCCGCCAGCGCTGATCACCTGGTGAGCACATCGGATGAGGAAATTGTCTTGCTAGGCGCTTCTGACACGGTGGCAATATCGCTGCCCTGCACCCCATTCGGGTTGGCCCAACATGAGTACACGCCTGCAAAAAAACTACTGGATGCAAATTGCATCCTGGCCCTGGCTACGGATTGCAACCCAGGCACCTCGTGGAATGAGTCTATGCAATTTGTGATCGCGCTGGCGTGCCGGGCAATGAAATTAACCCCTGCCCAGGCCATTGCCGCCGCAACCATCAATGCCGCCCAGGCCATCCGCATTGCAGACCGGGTCGGTTCCCTCGAGCCAGGCAAACAGGCAGACCTTTTAGTCCTATCGGTGCCAGATTACCGGCATCTTGGCTACCGGTTTGGCACAAACCTGGTCAAACAGGTCATAAAAAAAGGACGCGTCTACTCGGTGGATGTCGGTTATTACCGGACGGCGTGAGCAAATACAATTCGAAGTTAAAAACAAATAGGACAACAAAAGAGAGCCCGGAAGCAATTTCCCTAGGCTCTCTTTTATTGGTTTGTACAGGACTGGCTTTTTACTTGACCGCGTTTATAAAATCGGCCAGCAGGCCATAGGCGGTGGTATGCGGACCGGGATCACTTTCAATCAAGGTCAGGCTGCCAAGCACATCGGTTGTAAATTGGATGATGGAAGTGGTGCCCTCCACACTGTAGAATGGCGAACTCATCGGAACCAGTTCTGGGGAAACTTTTCCAAGGAGGGTGTCGCCCTGGCGTTCAGCGGTACAAATCAGCTTATAGCGCTTGCCTTCTGCCTTGGCCGCCTGGATCATTTCAGGCGTAATCCCACGAATACCGGTCCGATCAATCACAGCGGGCTTGAGAGGGATGTTCATCAGGACGGTTGCAAGTGCAGCGATTTTAATAGCGGCATCCCAACCATCTACATCACCAGAGGGATCAGTTTCAGCAATCCCAATTTTTTGGGCATAACGAACAGCATCATCAAACGTCTCACCCGATTCCATCCTCGAAAGAATAAGATTGGTGGTGGAATTGAGGATGGCACGAAAAGCGTTCAGGCGCGCTGCGGGCAAAGCGCCACGGAAGAGAGAAAAAATGGGAGCTCCATCCATCACCGAGGATTCATGAAAGAATTGACGCCCCTTGGATTTTGCCAACGCTTTAAGCGAGTGCCAGGCATGTACGACTGGGCCTTTATTGGCTGTGACGGCATGCATCCCAAGTTCCAACGCGCAGCGAATATGATCGATGGCAGGCTGCCCGGTCTCGTAATTAACCGGGCTGTTTTCAAAGAGCACATCTGCACCACTCTTGCGGATGAAATCAAGAGTATCCTCGCTTGGAAGAACGTTAAATTGATCGATCGCCTCGCCAGCCTTGAAAACATCCAGTACTTTTTGCAGATCAAGCCCGTTGGGGTCGATCACCCGGCCGCGTGAACCGGTTGCAATACCAGTGACAAGGAAAGTAATGTCATATTGTTCTTTTAGTTCAACCTGCTTGCGCAACAGCAGTTCGGCGGTAGCCCGGCCGACATTCCCAAATCCAATTAGCGCGAGTTTATACTGCATGGGGTAACTCCTGTTCAATGATGAGATATTAGAGCGGCGGATATGGAAACGCCCGACGATCAGCAGGTTGCAACGGGAACGAGGTTGCCAGGAGCATGCTTTCAGCGCGCAGCTGGAGTGCCTGCAGCTCATCCTGGTTCAAAAAACGGGCAAGCTCATCCCGCAAAGAGGTGGACAGGGATGCGAGTCTTTGTATGCCTGGTTGGAATTCCTCGGGGATGGCTTCACCGGCAAAATCCCAAATTACCGTCCGCAGCTTGTCTTCCACGTTAAAACACAAACCATGATCAATGGCGTACAGATGCCGGGTGCTTTTTTCAAAGAAAATATGGCTGCCCTTACGGTCAGCGTTGTTGGTCAGGTAGTCAAAAAGAACCACCGGGCGAAGTTTTTGTTTATCAGCAGGCTTGAAATTAAAGTAGTGATAATTGGGATTGTACTCAACGTACCTTTGCAATGACCCGGGGCCAAAAGGGCCATCCTCGCGGAAGATGGTATATGGCACCAATCCCCATTCCAGTTCCTGGGAAACAAGATAAGCAGCAACTTCCCGGCCCGCTAACGTGTTTTCAGGGAAGTCCCAAAGTGGCTGCTCCCCTTTTTGAGGTTTGTAGACTGCCGGCACTTCGGTATTTTCATACTTAACGGTAACAAGAAAAGTGTAATTGGACCCAAGGGTAAATTGTCCTTTGAGTTCAAGCTCACCATTAATAAA
Organism: uncultured Anaerolineae bacterium; assembly: GCA_903908605.1. Taxonomy (GTDB): domain Bacteria; phylum Chloroflexota; class Anaerolineae; order Anaerolineales; family Villigracilaceae; genus UBA5195. The sequence goes on along the minus strand of CAIVSQ010000190.1, from coordinate 44,158 downwards.
AGCCTGCCGTAAGAATTCTTCGTTCTCGTCCATATAGTTTAGACCCTAAAGGCGGGCTGCCTTTAGGGTCATATTATTAGTGCCTGTAGCCGTTCTTTTTTGGGCAGAAATGCCCACCGGCTTCAATCGGCTGCCCGCACTGCGGGCACAGGGGTCGGCCGCGCTTGACTACATCCACGCCCCAGCGTGCCAAGGCATGAGCTTGCGAGCGGGTACACCAGAAACGCACGATGGCAGCATCTTCAGGGTCATCGCCATCCAGCAGGATCTCACGAGTCACCAACACCACCAGGTCGCGTTCCTTATCATAACCGAGACCAATTTCACCAGCGCGAAATAATGGCTCTAACGGCGGGTTGATACGCATGTGCTCTTCATGGAAATCAGCCGAGTCTTCCGAAAGGTTCGGGTTCTGCTCAGATAGCTTGGCCAAAAATTGTTCGACCCCCACCGAGAGCGACTGAAGTTGTACTTTTTCAATAATGATGGTAATCGTACGGGCATCCTGGAAGGCTTGTAAATAAAAAATGCGCTGACCAGGAGCGCCAATTGCATCTGTGGTGATATGATCACATGGGTCTACATCAATCTCAAAACGAGGCATGCCGAGTTCCTATCGAATAGATAAAAAATAGTATACCAGAAAATAAGCGCACAAAATTGAAGCGCAGGTGTGCATTTTTTGATGTGGTCAAGGATACTTACGCATCCCATCAGAATGCAGAACTTCCACTATTCGCTTAATGGACCGGTGCGATCGTAAAGGATATCCATCAAGGAACGGGCCAATTTTTCAGAATCATGACGCCAGGGGTGATCCACATCCAGTAGGTCTGTACCGTAAATCGGGTAGCGATCAGCGCGCTTGTCGAGGCTGACCCACTCCACGCCAGCGGGCAGGGTACCCTCATAGCGATTATTGCACACAATGACGTCAAATAACCCCGCACCTACATGTTCTTCAAGCGCATAGATATGGTCACCAGCACCGTAAGCACTGGTTTCGCCAGGTTGAGTAGCGATATTGACCACATACACTTTCAGAGCTCGTGTGGCATGTAAGGCCGAAAGCAGGTCGGGCACCAACAGGTTAGGCAGGATGCTGGTATACAAACTACCAGGCCCAATCACAACCATATCAGCAGCCAGGATGGCTTGGATAACTGGCGGAAAAGCGGGTGGGTTATTGGGTTCGAGATAAACCCGGCGGACCCGACCTGGCACCTCAGGGATACTGCTCTCACCGGTCACGCGAACCTGTTTTTCAATATTAGGAAGCTGTACATCCGCCACAAGCTGAACATCGTGCAGAGTTGCCGGCAGCACGCGCCCATGAACAGAAAGAACACGGCCAGATTCTGCCACGGCTTCTTCAAAACTACCGGTCACATCCACAAGCGCGGAGATAAAAAGGTTCCCGAAGGAATGCCCACCCAGGCCAGAATCATCGCTGAACCTGTATTGAAATAATTGGGCCAGCATGGCTTCGTCATTGGAAAGGGCTGCCAGGCAGTTGCGGATATCACCCGGCGGCAAAATACCCAGGCTCTGGCGAAGTTTTCCCGAGGAACCGCCATCATCCGCCACGGTAACGATGGCGGTGAGGTTGTAAGTGAAATTCTTCAAACCACGCAGCAGGGTAGCCATGCCATGGCCACCACCCATCGTCACAACCCGCGATCCACGTTCACGCCGGCGGAAATCGGCAATTTGATCCACCAGGCGTCGATCCTTGCGCAAAAAGGGATTCAGAAGAGCTCGGTTAAGCCCCCATAAACCCCATAAAACCAGGCCCAGCCCAAGGGTGAGGAAGATGGCCACGCGCACCGGGCGGGGGAAAAAGCGAAGGCTGATGAAATCGATGACCACCATCACGTTATCCAGCGGTGTTGTCCGATAGACATCCAGCAAGTAATAGGCGAAACCCACACCCACCAGGGTGATACCCGCCAGGAGAAAAGCGAACCAGCGCTTAACTCCCAGCCCGGGCACAAGCCAGCGCAACACTCCGAGAGCTTCACGCTTAAAGGTATTAATCCAGGTGGCAGATTTCTTCATATTCAGTCATGATAGCAGTATTCAAACCATACGTCAACGCCAACCGAGAGCATAAATGTACATGCGGATTGATTAATATGACCCAACAGGCACATATCCGGGTCATATATCCACCGGAGAGGTGCGCTTCGTCACATTTCCGCCAACCAGCTTTGCGTTATAATTGGCAACATGACAATCATCATCACTGTTGATATCGGTGGCACCCAAATGCGCGCGGCTGCATTCCAACGCGGGAGTATTGAACCCGTGGACATGCGCCGTACCCCCACCATGGGGGAAGGCTCAGCATTTGAGCGTCTCTGTGTGCTGGTTCAATCCATCTGGCCCGAACACCGCAGTGTTGAAAAAATCGTGGTGGCATTGCCCGGCCCGCTAAACCCGGAAACCGGCGTTATTTACTCAGCCCCCAATATTCCAGGTTGGGATAATTTTCCGATCGGCACGGAACTAGAGAAACGGTTTGGCGTACCCGTCCGCATAGGCAACGATGCCAACCTGGCAGCCCTAGGAGAGTGGCGATTTGGTGCCGGTCAGGGTCACCACCACCTGTTATATCTGACCATCAGCACTGGCATTGGCGGTGGCGTAATCAGTGACGGTCGCTTGCTGCTTGGCGCCCAAGGTCTGGCAGGTGAAGTCGGTCATATTACGGTTCTGCCCGATGGCCCCATGTGTGGATGTGGCCAACGTGGCCATCTGGAAGCGCTCGCCTCCGGGCCCGCGATTGTGCGTTACGTCGAAGAACAAATCGCTGCAGGGACCCCGTCCCTCTTAAAAGAACTCGGAAAAATAACCGCTCGCGATGTTTCAGAAGCAGCCGGTCAGGGTGATGAACTTTCTATTCACGCCTTGTCCCGCGCCGGAGCCTTCATCGGCGATGCCCTGGCCTCATTAGTACACCTCTTTAACCCAACCGCCGTTATTTTTGGCGGAGGTGTATCTTTCAGCGGTGACTTTCTACTCAAGCATGTCAAAGAATCGCTCAACAAGAATTTGATGGACCAGTCCTACCTGCGTGATCTAACCATCGCGCAGGCCGCTTTGGGCGATAACGCCGGATTAATGGGCGCTCTGGCCCTGGGCCTGCTGCCCGACAACTGACGATGGGCCTGCCTCCCCCAGGCCGTAATTATATTCCCGGGGAGATTTTCAGAGTTCGCGATTACTTGACAGCACGATGCTTTAAAAATCGCGGTTTTGTTTCACCCATTAATAAACCCAAATTCACTGGAAATCTGGCAAATCACAATGCACATGCCATATTTTTCAACTCAACACATAACAAGGAGCTTTTCATGGAACCTATGAACTTGCCTGGCCCCAAGGCCCGCGCACTGGTACAGCGCGATTCATCCGTCATTTCTGCATCATATCCACGCGATTACCCGTTTGCAATGGATTATGGAAAAGGCTCGTGGGTTTGGGATGTTGACGGCAATAAATTCCTGGATTTCATGGCGGGTATCGCAGTAAATTCCACCGGTCACGCACACCCTGAGGTTGTAAAAGCCATCCAGGAACAGGCCGAAAAATTTATCCACATTTCTTCCGACTTCTACCATGTTTTGATGATCGAGCTAGCCGAAAAACTGGATAAACTAGCCCCCATGCAAGAAAACGCTGTATCCTTCCTGACCAATTCTGGCACAGAAGCGGTGGAAACCGCCCTGAAGCTGGCGCGGTATTACACCAAGCGCTCAAACCTGATCGGCTTTACTGGTGGCTTTCACGGCCGGACAATGGGATCTGTTACCATGACAGCCAGCAAAGCGCTTTATCACAGTGGTTTTTACCCACTAATGAACGGCGTTTACCATGCCCCCTTCCCCAACCCTTACCGGCCCATCCTGGAACGCAAAACCGGTGAAGATTACGGCGAAACCGTCGTACGATATATCGAAGAACAACTCTTCAAACAAATTGTGCCCGGTGACGAAGTTGCCGGTATCCTGGTAGAACCGATCCAGGGTGAAGGCGGCTACGTGGTGCCCCCGGCTGGTTTCTTCCCGGCCCTGCGCAAGCTGTGCGATAAGTATGGCATCATGCTGATCGCTGACGAAGTACAGAGCGGCATGGGACGAACTGGAAAATGGTGGGCAATCGAGAATTTTGGGGTTGAACCCGATATCTTCACGACTGCCAAGGGCATCGCCAGCGGCGTGCCACTCGGCGCCTGCGTAGCGCGTTCATCGGTGATGAATTGGCCCCGCGGTAGCCACGGGAACACCTACGGTGGCAACCCGCTTTCCTGCGCGGCGGCACTCAAAACGATTGAACTGATCGAACGTGAATATCTGAAAAATGCGGCCGAAGTCGGGCAGTACGCAATCGACGCTCTCCACGAAATTGCCTCACGCCATCCCTCCATCGGTGAAGTACGCGGCATCGGCATGATGATTGGTGTCGAATTTGTAACTGATAAACAAAGCAAGGAACCCGCCGATGCGGTACGTGACCTGGTTGTCCACAAGGCTTATGAACGTGGGCTATTGCTGCTAGGGTGCGCGAAATCGGTGATCCGTATCGCCCCGCCACTCAGTATGAGCAAATCCGAAATGGCGGATGGGTTGATGATCTTCGAAGAAGCAATCAGCCTGGCAGAAAAAGAACTGCTCGGGTAATCACCCGATTTAACGGTCAGAAACACGCAATGTCGTATTATTCATTTTTACAGGTTGCAAACAGCACGTTGTGATCGAGGAAGTAAATGGAAACGGGGTCGCTCAATTGATCGAGCGACCCCGTTTCCATTTCAAGCTGCAATAGCGTATTATGCCAACATACCATTGCCTGCCAACCAGCCGGTCGTCCAAGCATTCTGCAAGTTAAAACCACCGGTCAAACCATCGATGTCGAGGACCTCTCCGGCGAAAAACAATCCTGGAACCAGGCGGCTTTGCATGGTTTTGAAATCGACCTCATCCAGGCTTACCCCACCGCAAGTGACAAATTCATCCTTAAATATTCCCTTACCCTCCACCTGGTAACGCCCGGCGGTTAGTTCTTCGGCCAGGCAACGCATGGAGGGTTTGGAAACATCCGCCCAGTTGGCTTGTTCGGCAATATCGCTGGCCTCAACCAGGCGCTTCCACAACCGCAGCGGGATTTGAGTAAAAACCGGGTTGGCCGATGGCTTTTTACGATTATTGCCAGCCACTTCTCGGTACTCGCGCAATTCCTCGTAGATTTTTTCGGTGGTCAGTGGGTACAGCCAGTTGACCAACAGCCCGGCGTGATAGTCACGCTCATGCAGCCAACGCGCGCCCCAGGCAGATAGCTTCAAAACTGCTGGACCACTCAGGCCCCAATGGGTGATCAGCACTGGGCCTTGTTGGGCAGGGATAACAGACTTTTTCTGGCCAGGGTCACCTTCAAATTGCAAACCAGCTTTGGCAACCGAAAGCCCAGCCAGTTCATTAATCCGCGCATCGGTTATTTTGAAAGTAAAGAGAGACGGCACCGGGGAATGCATGGTGTGCCCGAGTCCCTGGATGATCTGCTGGCAATGCTGCTCGCTACCGGTTGCAAAGAGGACCGAGCGGGCAAGCAAGTACTGCTCAGTTTGGATCGAATCCCGCCGCACCTTCAAGCGAAAACGCGCACCGCTATCCGGGGTTGGTTGGAGGAGTTGCAGTTCCAGCAGCGCTGATTGACTCCAAACAGACACCCCTGCCTGGCTGGCAGCATCCTCCAGGCAGCCAACAATGGTAAGAGAGGAATCGGTCACTGGGAACATGCGCCCGTCCTCCTCAGTTTTCAACGGCGCCCCTCGTTTTTCAAACCAATTAACGGTGTCACGTGGTTGAAAGCGCGTAAATGGACCACGCAGCGCAGCTCCACCACGCGGATAATAGGTCACCAGACGGGCAGGTTCAAAACAGGCGTGGGTAACATTGCAACGCTCACCGCCTGAAATAATAACCTTGCCCAGGGTGCGACGCGATTTTTCCAACACCAACACCTTCAAAGGAGAACCCGCCTGAATGGCTGATTCAGCGCACTGAATGGAGGCGAAGTAGCCAGCCGGGCCACCGCCAATCACAATCACATCCCAGGTTGGCTCATCATCTTGAAACACACGACACCTCTTTCGAAATATTTGATATTTCCATTATAAGACATGCTATTCAACCCAACCCATGTTTGCATTGAATTAACTATCTTCCAATAACGTTCTTATACAGCCCATCTCGCCAGGTGATAAAATACAGGCATAAGCCTAGTTTCTTATAATGTTCCACCTAACCACCGGTTGGAAACCGCCAAAACATGCTCCCAGACTTTCGTGTCCGACAACGTGACTACCTGTTGGAAATTACGCGCGCCATCACCCAGGAACTCGACCTGCAAAAGGTGCTCAAGCGTATTTTGCGCATTTCCATTGAAATGCTGGCAGGTCAAGCCGGCCTGATCGCTTTGAAGGACGCCCACGCCTGGCAGGTGGCAGCGGCCCATGGAATTCCTGCCGCCTTTCTGCGTTACCTGGAACCTTTACTGGCCGATGAGAGTGTCTCCACCCTGGATGTGGAAGAACTCAACCGCATGTTAAAGGAGCTGACCTACACAGCCAGTCAGGGTCTGCTGAATGGCACCGCCATATCATTGGTAACCCACGGTCAGGTCATTGGTGTCATCTTTATCTTCCGATCTTACACTGATCTTTTTTCCAGCAATGATCAACAGCTTCTGCAAAGCTTTGCCGATCAGGCCGCCATTGCTGTATTTAATGCGCGCCTGTACAGCCAGATCATCATCGAAAAACAACGGCTGGATGCATTGATCGACAGCGCGGCGGATGGAATCATCATCCTGAACGCCGATCACAGCATTGAACGTGTAAACGATGCCTTCGAACGCATCTGCGGGCGTACAGACGACCAGGTGCGCAGCAAACATCACGATGAGGTCATCCAATGGGCCCGCAAACCAGATGGGATGACCCTTGAAAAAGCAGAAGCCCATGGTTGGCCCATCACCAATCAGGCTCACCTGTATGTGGAAGGGGACCTCAAGAGGGCAGAACCGCCGAATGTGCCAGTGGGCATTACCTACGCCCCCCTACTTACACCAGATGGGCAGGTGCGCAATATCATCGTGACCGTACGCGACATTACCCACTTCAGGAACGCCGACGAGATGAAGGCCACTTTCATCTCGGTTGTCAGCCATGAGCTAAAAACTCCGGTGGCCCTGATCAAGGGTTATGCCTCCACCCTGCGGCGCGACGATGCCCGCTGGGACAAACACGTCATCCAAGACAGCCTGGCCGTGATTGAGGATGAGGCCGATCGCCTAACCCACATGATCGAGGACCTGCTGGACGCATCCCGCCTGCAAGCCGGCGGTTTAACCCTCAACCGGACCGATTTCTCTCTGCCCGACCTGGCGGCGCGCATGGTGGAACGGTTCCAAACCCAAACAAAAAAGCATAAACTGGTGGTGGATTTTCCAGAGCTGTTCCCAATCGTTATGGCAGATGAAACCCGCGTTGGGCAGGTGCTATCCAACCTGATTTCCAATGCCATCAAATATTCGCCCAAGGGTGAAATTCGGGTCAGCGGAGCGGTGCGGATAGACCAGGTGGTAATCACCGTCAGCGATGAAGGACCAGGAATTGACCCCCATGATATGCCCCACATCTTCGACCGGTTCTATCGCTCAGACACTGCAGTGCGAAAAACCAAAGGCGCAGGGCTCGGGCTTTACCTGGCGCGCGCCATTATTGAAGCCCACGGTGGCCGCATCTGGATTGACCAAAGCCACGGAAGTGGCGCAAGAATTTGCTTTTCCCTGCCAATTGAGACTTTAAGGGTAAAATAAAAGCCTGTCACTATCGACACCCTATTCTGAAATTCGAACGGAAACCTCATGCCCCAAACTCAAATTTCCTGCCCTCGTTGTCGCCAGCCGATCCCTGCCCAAGTCGAACAACTTTTCGATGTCACCGCCGATCCAGGCGCAAAACAGCGCCTGATCGGGCGAGTATCTAATTACGCGCACTGCCCTTTTTGTGGATTTGAAGGCCCGCTGTCCACACCCATCGTTTACCACGACAACGATAAAGAGCTGCTTTTGACTTATTTTCCCAGTGAGTTAGGGTTACCTGTCAACGAACAGGAAAAATTAGTCGGCCCGTTGATCACCCAGGTAATGAATCGTCTCCCGGCTGAAAAACGCAAAGGCTACCTGCTGCGCCCGCAAAGTTTCCTGACATTTCAAAGCATGATCGAGAAAATCATGGAAAAGGATGGCGTCACCAAGGAAATGCTGGATGAACAACAGAAGCGCCTTGGCTTGATCCAACGCCTCCTGCAAGCCACCTCCCCAGATGTGCGTGCCGCCATCATTCAGCAGGAATCCAGCCAGTTTGACGAAACCTTCTTCGCCCTGTATAACCGCTTGACTGAAGCTGCAGCGGCATCAGGCCAGCAACAAACGGCCCAGGCCATGGCCGTCTTACAGCAAGAACTTCTTGCCAATTCTGAATATGGCCGTAAAATGCAAGCCCAAATGGGCGAACTCGATGCGGCTGTTAAATCCCTGCAAGAAGTTGGCCAGGGCCTTACCCGCGAAAAACTGCTTGATATATTGTTGGATGCGCCCAATGAAAACCGCGTACGCGCACTGGTAAGCCTGACCCGCAATGGATTGGATTACACCTTCTTCCAGATTCTAACCGAGCGGATTGAAAAATCCAGCGGGGACGACCGTGCAAAATTGGAAGACCTGCGCGAGAAGGTGCTTAGTTTCACCAAAGAGATCGACCGTGCCATCGAAGAACAAATGAAACAGGCCGATAAAATGATCGAAACCCTGATGGAAGCTCCCAATATCGCCGAAGCGACCATACAAAACCTGCAAAATTTCCAAAATGAAACGGTTGTACAGGTCTTGGAAGCCAAGCTTCGCGAAGCACAACAGAATAAGGATGCCACCCGTCTGCAAAAACTACAGCAAATAGTGGTTGTATTACAGGAAGCCAACACCCCGCCCGAGCTGGAGTTGGTCAATGAGCTGGTAGATGCAGCTGAAAGCGAAGCTTCGTTGGAGGCGGCCCTCAGCGCACATGAAAATGAGCTGACCGACGAATTGACCGGCATGCTGGCCTCTTTGATGCAACAGGTCGAACAACAGGGCCCCAAGGATGCCAATTCAAATGAAATCATGGCCAGGTTGGAAAAAGTATACCGGGCTATTGTGAAACGTTCGATGCAGAAGAACTTACTCTAATCACTACAACAAAAAGACGGGCTGCGATTTGAACTGCGCAGCCCGTCTTTTTTATTTTAACTCGTAATAAAGAAAATTAAGAACCGCCCGGATTTTTAAGCATGATACCATGCCCACGCACAGTGACAATATAATTAGTTTGCGGGTCAATCGCAGCCAGGCGATCGCGCAGCCGGCGGATAAGCGCATCCAGAGCCTGATCTGTAACCCCGGCGGATTGCTCATCACCCCACACGGCCGAAACAAGATCCTGGCGGGTGACGACCTGCCCGACATTTTGATACAACACCCAAATCAATTGAAATTGCTGGGCAGATAATGGCGGATTCATTTGCTTCTGATTAACCCACACCTGGCGGGCACGCATATCCAGGATCAGGCGGCTGGTTCGCACCGGTTCAGCTTCAAGCGGCATGGTCGCATCAGAGCTGAGGAACTGGAATTCTTGCACCACTGCTATTTGCAATGTGTCGCCATCCTGTAAAACGACCTGCCCCGAAAGCAGATTTCCATTGTAATGGGTGCCATTCTTGCTTCCCAGATCCTCAAGAACAACCCCATTCGTCCCAGGTGTCAGGCGAGCGTGATAACGCGATACTTGCCGGTCGGGGATGACCACATCACAACCGGACTCTCGCCCCATCACCAGGGGGTGATCAAGAGACCAGCGCTCGCCTTTCAGCGGGCCGTTCGTAGCTACCAGGATGGGCGATTCTTTTTCAGTCATAATTTTATGCACTCGCAATTTTTAAAAGGAAGAATAATTTCATCAATATGTGAATATTATATTGCAAATCGTTCACATACTCTCCTGTACGTTATAATATAGCAGAAATTCCCATTCTGTGCAAAACGCCGAAAAATAGCGCAGGATAATCAACTCGCATCGCTACAGTTTCAAACCTGGTTCGTGCTGGATCAGCAGTTCGACGTTTTTTTGTGTTTACAGCCTTACGAGTGCAACAAGTTCTAGGAGCAAGAGAAATGCCAATCCCGCTAAAAACGGGGGAGGTCTTACGACAACGTTACCGCATCCAGGAGCGGATCGGCCAAGGTGGAATGGGCAACATTTACCTGGCCGACGATATGCGTCTTGAAGGACGCAAATGCGCCCTTAAGGAAGTGGAACACGACCGTAACCTTCCGGAAAAAGTTTTTCAGGAAGCCCGTGAGCAGTTTTTGCGCGAGGCTACTGTTCTTGCGCGCCTCGATCACCCCAACCTGCCAAAAGTTTCTGACTTCTTCTCAATCGGCGAACGCGATTACCTGGTGATGGATTTTGTGCCCGGCAAAGACCTGCGCACAATGATCCTGGACGCCCGCTCGCGGGGGATTTTTCTAAATGAAGCCGATGTACTCGATTGGGTCTCACAGTTGGCAGATGCACTGACTTACATGCATCGCCAGACCCCTCCGATTGTTCATCGTGACATAAAACCCTCCAATCTCAAAATCACCCCAGATGGTTTGCTCAAACTGGTTGATTTCGGTCTTGTCAAGGTTCTTGCGCCTGATGAAGAAACGATCACCATTATCCAGGGACAGGGCACGCTGCTTTACACGCCACTGGAACAATACGGTGGTTCTGAAAATCATACCGATGTACGCTCGGATATTTATGCATTTGGCGCAACCCTGCACCACTTACTGACCTGCCAGCCACCCATAGATGCCAGGCAACGTTTTCTGCACCCTGAAAACCATGTCTTACCTCGGCGGATCAATCCGTCCATCAGTATCCGAACTGAAAAAGCAATCCAGTGGGCCATGGAATTGCATCCCGATCAACGACCTGATTCGATTGAGACCTTCCGGCAGTACTTGTTTGGTACCAAGGATCTCCCTACCCGACCGATGACTCGACCGGTGCGAGGCAGGACACTTGACGCACTTTTATCGCCACCCGAGAGTTTTCTATTCGGCATTTCCGCAATTCTACTGCTGCTGAGCCTGATCGCCACTTTCGGCCGCTAAACGCCAGAACCAGCCGACCGCAAACCCGACTCCCTGTCCAATGAGAACTGCCTGCAAAAAAGCCGGCAAGCCTCGCCCATCCAACCAGATATCGCCCCAGGGGAATCCAAGGGCAAGATAATTATATGAAACCAGGCCTCCAACCAATACCAGCAAAGCCCAGCGAACAGCCCAACGTGTATCAACCATCTGGCTAGCCAACCAGAAAGTGATTAATACCCCAAATGCCATCAACAACAAGACCATTCCCCAACCATACAGGGTTGGATATCCCTTCAACGTCACAAGATTTGAGGGCGTGACCGTCGCCGTGGGGGGTGGGGTGGTAGCCGTGGGTTCTGGGGTTACCGGGCCGGAGGTAGGGGTAATGATAATGATGGTAGCCCCTTCCTTGGTGACATCCAACCGGATGGTGACAGAGGCCTTTGCCGGTTCGCTAACAGCACGAATTTCAATCAAACCCGGCCGATCGAGCCTGAACGCCGCCACGGCGATACCCTGGCTTGTGACCGATTCCACCTGTTGAAACAAACCACTTTCACCCTGTGAGAGGGTAAAACGAACAGGGGTGCCATCAGGCACCTGATGTTTATTATGATCAACAATTAGGCCAGTGCGCAGCGAGATGGTATCACCCACGCGAAAAATCGGTTCGGCAGTTAATTCGGGTGTCTGCGTAATTTCAGGAGTTGGCTCGGGGTTTCCCAGCGTGCCAGGCTGTGGCGTAGTCGGAATTTTAGGTTGGTCTAACTGAAGCGAGATCACTTGGGTGGGATCTGGCGATGTGACCGAGATCAAGTCGTAACCGATACCAGGCACAGAAACCGGCAGGGAACCAAGCGGCGATATTTCCTGAAAGAGCAAACGGGCAGCCACATCCAGGAAGGGTGCAGATTGAGCGTACAAACCATAATAAGCGGTCAATTTGGAGATATCAGTGGCATCCAGGTAATAGGGAGCGCTGAATGAAAACAGGACAACCTTTTTGTTATTCAGCAAGCTTTGTTTTTCCGAAAGAAAACGCCGCAGTGTGATCATTTGCGTGGAGGTATCTGGCAATTCAAGTGTGGAAATGACAATCCATGTCGCGCGCTGCAGGGCGTTGGGCAAATCAGAGGTTTCCAACTTGTCATCCAACAGCAGGTCGATATCTTGAAACGAAAATGACGACAGATGGCTGAGGGTCACGAGACCGCTGGCAGATGGCCCATACAAACGCTGAACAACACCCTGTAAAGCGTCCTTGGAAAGCTGCGGTACATCTGGGCAGCTGGAACACTGTCGGGTGGTCCGGTCATCTGTCAGAAAAACGATGTTGTCCTGCAGGTTGGGCGACTCAGGTAACAGCGTTCCCAAATCCGCGATGGATGGACTGATCAAGGTGGCGGATTGACGGGCGATGGAAAAAACCAGCTCATTGGCAGTCACATCAGACTGTGAATCCAGGCCAGCCGGAGCAACATTCGGCCAGTCAAAAGAACCGTAAAGGCGCAGCTTCGCGTTGAGTATCCGCAGAACCGACTCATCCACCCGGCTGGCAAAAGCAGTATCCTCGCGGTAGCGCTGGGCAAAGAAATCGAGGGTCCGAGTAACACTCGTATAGGTATCCTCTGCGTCTGAGGATACGATTTGCCCCATATAAAGCAAGTCATTCCCGGCCAGGAAAGCATCACGTGCTACCAGGCGCGCAGAGAAGTTTTTAAAATCCGGATCGTAAAAACGGCGCACAGCCTGTGTGCCGAGGTTATCGCTGATAATCAAACCACCTTGCTGACGCCAACCCGAAAGCGTGGGCAAGCCCATAACCTGGCTAAGCGCCTGTTGGTCAAAACTGATGGGGCGGGTGGTGGCGCGGATATTGCCCTGGAAACCCTGGTAACGAATATGCGACACCAACAAACCATCGGCCTGCATATTAGCATCGGTTGCATTACCTGTGACCGCGAAAAAAGGAGCCAGTTCAATCGATTTCAGCTCGTCAAGTGAGCGACGCACGGTTGGAATCTCCTGGTCAGCCGGCCTATCCGAGCCGCCGCGGCCAGGAAAGTGCTTGGCAATGACAGCCATGCGTCCTGAAGACCCAATATGCAAGCCCGTAATAAACGACCGGGCCATTTCGCTAACCCAATAGGGATCACCACCAAAGAAACGGGTGGTCATATCAATGCTGATGGCTGGATCTGGCAGGGTCAGTACATCCAATGAAAGCCCGAGGTATAAGTTGAAACCGAGGGCTGAAAGCTCGCGTCCCATAACGCTACCAGCCTGCTCAGCAAGGTCGCGATCCCAGGTAGCGCCAATCGCCATCTGGTCTGGGATAGGTGTGAGACCGCTTAGTATCTGGTCGTTTGGCGCTACGCCACCTTCCTGGGAAATACCAACAAACAAAGGGATATATTCATGGGGTTTGGTTGGATCCACCGGCGCAGTAGAACTGAGTGATTCGGTTTTTTGGAGGGCGGTAACCAGATCCACTGCCTGTTGAGTTGTGTCTTCCGCGACGAAATTATCATTGGCCGCTGTCAGCGCCACACCACCAACATGCTGGTTCACAATCAAATCATAAATTTGCGATTGATCGCTAACGTCCGTGCCAGTAAAGCCGACCAGGAATAATTGACCGACCTTCTCTTCAGGTGACATTCGGCGCAAAATCTCCTCAGCCAGGCCACTGCCTTGGGCTGCCACCGGAAGCGGGGGAATAAATCCACCGACAATGGAAATGAGTGTCACAAAAGTGGCGGCACGTAAAAAGATACGCCTGCCAGTGTCATCAAAACGCCGAAGGAAATGAAGAAGGTTGGTCAACAAAGTGTTCGTCTCGTAAATTTAATCAGCTAGTTTTCAATTAAAAATTTTCCAGGGCCAGCACAGGATCATCTGTAATAATCCCATCCACGCCGCAAGCACGCAAACGGCGCATATCTGCCGGGTCATTCACCGTCCAGGCATGCACACGGCGACCACTTGCGTGCAAACGGGTGACCATCGCCTCCGTTATAGCGCTGGTATGGGGATGTTCGGCATCAAAATGCGTCAGGTTGGCAACCAACCCCAAGAACCATGCAAGATTGCCAACCGGGATCAACTGCGCGCAAGGAACATCTGGCAGAAGTCGCCTGGCCGTCACAAGGTTCATCGGGGAAAAAGATGAAAAAATAACCCTCTTTTGCAGAGCATGTTTTTTTACTTGCCCGGCAACTACTTCCACCAACCCATCAAAGGGGGTGGCGTAGTTGGTCAACTCAATATTCAGTAACACCTTGTTACCCACCACTTCAAAGACCTCATCCAACAGGGGTATCTTCTCCCCACGAAACTGCTGACCTTTCCATGAGCCGGCATCCAGTTCCCGCAATGCTGCCAGGGGCTGCTTTGCGACTGACCCAGTTCCATTGGTGGTACGGTCGAGGGTTTTGTCATGAATAATGATGGCTTTTCGATCAGAACTCAGTTTGACATCAAACTCTATCGCATGAGCAGCCTGTTTCGCGGCTAATTCGAAAGCTGCCAGGGTATTTTCAGGAGCCTTGGCAGATGAGCCACGATGGGCAAAAATAATTGGGTTTGGAAAGTGGTTGATCATGGCAAGTGAATTCCACACCACTTGGCATAGTGTGGTTTTCCAAATCCTTTATTGTTCGGATTAGATTTCGACAAAATACGACTGCGCCGCCAGGTCCAGCAATTCACGTGTCATGGCTGGTTCAAGTCCACGGTAACGGGCGATGTCTATGATCTGATCACATAAATCGCGCGGGTGCGACGCACGCAGCTTGCGATTGCGCTTGATGTACCACTCCTGCAGCAAATAAGCCAGGCCCTTGTCATCATATTGAATCTTTTTAGATTCGGCCACACGTTGGAAGATTTGCCTGAATTCCTCGTAGGACGGATCACCAATTTCAATTTTATGGCGCAGGCGACGTAAAAACGCCTCATCAACCAGGTCGCGGGGCGGCAGATTGGTCGAAAATACCACCAACACATCAAACGGGATTTCAATTTTCCGGCCTGTATGTAACGTAAGGAAATCCACACGGTTTTCAAGCGGAACGATCCAGCGATTTAACAAGTCGCGTGGGCGAACCTGCTGGCGTCCGAAGTCATCAATTAATAATATGCCGCCATTGGCTTTCACCTGGAAAGGCGCTTCATAAAACTTGGAAGTGTCATTAAACACCAGGTCGAGACCTGCCAGGGTCAACTCACCACCCACAACGATGAACGGGCGACGAATGTGAATCCATCGCGGATCACGGCGTTGGCCGGAGCGCAAAGACCCCGTCCCGGCCGCCGACGTATCATCATCTGCGACACGCTGGTGATTAACAGAGTCATACAGCTTGATAACCTGTCCATCTACGAACAGCGCATACGGAATATACATATCCTGCTGCAACACCATGCTGCCAAAGGCACGGGCCACGCTGGTCTTCCCGTTTCCGGGCGGTCCATAGAGGAAAATGGATGTACCTGAGTTGAGCGCCGGCCCAAGCTGTTCGAAAGTGGTATTGGAAAGGACCAACTGCGAAAGTAACTGGCGCATGTGACGCTGTGTCACCACGACACGGTGGGTGCCTTGTTTGCGGATGGCGTTATTGTACGTTTCAATCGGCACCGGTGCAGGCCCGGCGTACTGGTTACGCTCAAGGGCTTCGCGGGCACGGTCAATCCCCGCACCAGTAATGGCATACTGGTAGGAACCTTCCCCCAGTCCCACCGATGATGATTTTACTTCCACCAGCTTTTCTCGCTTAAGTGACTCCAGGATTTGATCTGTCACCCCGGCAAATGGCAGGGCGATCTCTTCCGCCACCTTAAAACCGGACAGAAAACCTTGGAAGTAGAGAATTTTTAACGCCAGGTCTTGCAGCCAAAGCGAAGAAAGCCCGGTATCTTCCAGGCGGATGACCGGCGGAGGCACAAAAGCTGCATTCGCTGAAGCGGATATTGGCCCAGTAGGGCGCGGATTTATCGGCTTTCCAACCATTCATACCTGCCTTAAACATAAAATAAAATCCAACGTATAGAGGATTATAGCATGTCCCGCCAGGCATTAAGGGCTTATCTGATGGAAATTACTGTCATTGAGCAGGCCTTTTGTGACATTGTGAGGACCAACCAACTCATATACATAAAAACCAGCGGGGCGGTTCTCTTCTGATAAAAACTTGACAGATTTGCGATATGACCGGATAATCACGATAAGACAAGTCGCACATACTGAAAAACCTTATGAAAATATCAAAAAAATCAGACTACGCTTTACGTGTATTAATGACCCTGGTCGAAAATTTTGGACAGGAACCTATTTCAATCCGCGAACTTGCACAGCGCAACGCCGTTCCCAAGCGATTCCTGGAGCACATCATGCTCGATCTAAAATCGCAGGGCTGGGTGACCAGCCTGCCGGGCAAGAGCGGTGGTTACGTACTTTCACGACGCCCCCAGGAAATAAGCATGGGGCAGGTCATCCGTTATTTTGATAATCTACTGGCTCCAATCAGTTGTGTTTCTCTCAATCAATATGAAAAATGCAGCCAGGAACAGACCTGCCGGTTCAGGCGTGTATTCCTGGATGTGCGCAATAATACCGCCCGCATGATGGACAACACCTCCCTGGCGACGGCCTTCGCCGGGTTGCCCGTACAACAGCAGGAAATTTTTGATGATGTGCTGATGGGCGGCGCTGGGATATAACCTTCCCCTGCTAGGAAAACCAATCGAATGAAATGCAAACGCAGGATGTGCTCAGGCATATCCTGCGTTTTTTTAATTTTTGACTTGACAACAAACTATATATATCGCATAATAACGACCAATATTATCGTTATTAAAATCAGGCACACACCAATAACCCTATTGGTTTTTATCCATAGAAATTTCTGGAGATAACATGACTACCAACCTGCAAAAAGTTGATCATTCCGCCTTAAAAGCGAACCAAATTACCATCATCACCCTCAATATTGCGGCCTTTATATTAAACCTGCCACTTCTGGCCGCTTTCGTTGCCCTGGCAATGGGCATTGGCTCCCTGCTCAAATTGCCCGGATTTATCTTGCTATATCGCCACGTTTTCAAGCCACTTAGCCTACTAAAACCCGATATCCTCGAAGACAATCCGGAACCGCACCGGTTTGCGCAGTTCCTTGGCTTTATCTTTATGGGTGCTGGCTCAATTGCCTTATACCTTAATGCCATCACAATTGGATGGACTTTGGTGTGGGTGGTGGTTGGTCTCGCGGCTCTCAATGCTTTTGGCGGGTTTTGCGTGGGCTGCGCGATATATTACTGGCTGGGTCGATTAAATATCAGTGGCTTTAATCGGCAGCCACCACTGGGCACCTTCCCTGGTATGAAACCAAAAGCAGGTTAATCATGGAAACCCTGGCACGTGCAGGAATCGCCCTGCTAATCATATCGTGCGCCTTCGCGCTAATGTTTATTCACAAATACTGGCTGCGTACCCGGGTTTCCACTCTACTTGGAGATCTAGGGCAGATGTCACCTGGTACATTCACCCTGGTTTACTTTTCTACCCCCACCTGCGCACCCTGCAAAACCATTCAGCGCCCCGCTATTCATCAGGTCAGCAAACGCATGGGCGATCATCTCAAGGTGGTTGAAATTGATGCCAGTCAACAACCCGAAATTGCCAGCCGCTGGGGAGTGATGAGCGTTCCAACCACTTTTGTGATTGACACGCACGGCAAAATACGCCACGTCAATCACGGCGTCACCAGAGCAGAACAGTTATTCAAGCAAATCGAGGGAAGATGAATTAGTTCGGGTTGAAAAAATTCAACGGGTGGCCTGATCGTCATGATCCTGCCACCCATGTTTTTATTAAGCACGTGGTTTGAACTGGGTTTCATACAGCTGGCTGTACAGACCCGCCTGGTCAAGTAGTTGCTCGTGCGTCCCGCGTTCAACAATACGACCCCGATCCATCACCAGGATTAAGTCGGCTGAAAGGATGGTGCTCAACCGGTGAGCAATGACGATGGAGGTGCGGCCTGCCATCACACGCTTGAGCGCTTCCTGGATGAGAGATTCGGACTCACTGTCCAGGCTGCTGGTGGCTTCATCCAGGACCAGGATGCGTGGATCCTTCAGGATAACGCGCGCCAGGGCGATGCGTTGTTTTTCACCACCGCTCAAACGGTAACCGCGCTCGCCCACCACAGTATCATAACCATCGGGCAGCCCCATAACAAAATTGTGGATGTTGGCCGCCCTGGCCGCCGCCTCGATATCTGTCTGGCTGGCGTTTGGACGGGCATAAGTCAGATTGGTGCGGATGGTATCGTGAAACAGGTAATTTTCCTGGGTCACCATACCAATTTGGTTGGCAAGTGAATCGAGGGTTACATCCCGCAAATCGTGTCCATCAATACGGATGGAGCCACTGAACGGGTCGTAAAGACGGGGAATCAAGTAGGTGGTTGTCGTTTTACCGGCACCGGACGGGCCCACCAGGGCAATCAGCTGCCCAGGAGCAGCCCGGAAGGATAAACCACTCAAAGCCGTTTCACGCGCCTGAGTAGCGGCTGCAGCCTGGGCTTGTTCAAGCCCATCGCGGGCCTCCAGTGAGGCAGGTTCTGCTTTATTCTTCGCAACAGGTCTTGCTGAACCGGGTTGACCACTCAGGACGGCGGTCACATCTTCTATTTTTCCATAACGCTTTACCTGGCTGAGCAGGCGAGATTCGTCCACATTGTAGTTAAATGAAACATCATCGAACTCCAGGTCCCCGCGAACTTCACTCAGCACGAGCGCATCTTTTTTTTCTACAATATCCATGGGCAGGTCAATGATCTCAAAAACCCGTTCAAAGCTGACCATACTGGTGCTGAAATCAACCGGCGCGCCTGCCAGGCCTTGCAATGCCCGGTAAAGCTGACCCAAATAGGACCCAAAAGCCACAATGGTGCCAATCGTAAACAAGCCTTGGATGACATAATACCCACCCAGGCCATAAACAAGCGCGGTACCCACTGCACTGACCAGGCCAATGATGGCAAAAAAAGCCGAACCCACCACAGCCCTGCGAATGCCCACGTTCCGCACTTCGGCAGCCCGATGTTTGAAACGCTTTTCCTCGTCGGGCGTACGGCCAAATAGTTTGACCAGCAAGGCGCCACCGATATTGAGGGTTTCGTTCATATGGGCGTTCATTTGGGCATTGGTTTCCATCGCCTGGCGGGCAATTTCACGCAAACGCTCACCCAGCTGCCGCGCCGATAGGATAAATAGCGGCAGGATCAGCACGCTGACAATCGTCAACTGCCACTGCAAGCTGAGCATCACACCCAGGATGGCAGCCGCCTCGATAATATTGGTAATAATCCCGACGATCGTATTGCTGATGGCGTTTTGAGCACCGACCACGTCGTTATTCAAGCGACTCATTAATTCACCAATTTTCGTGTTGGTGAAAAAACGCAGGCTCATACGTTGCAATTTTCCAAAGAGGGACACCCGCAAATCATAGATCACACCTTCCCCAACCGTTGCATTCAACTGTCGCTGAATCACACCCACGACACCGTTAATAATCGGGATGAACAACAAGGCCAGGGCAAACAGCAGCAACCCTTGCATGTCCTTCGCTGGCAGAACATGATCAATCAGGTTTCTAAAAATCAAGGGCGAGACGAGTGATAGCCCCGTACTGACCAGGATCAACACCAGCATGCCGCCCAGGTGCAGCCAGTAAGGACGGGCATACGCTAATACACGCAGCAAGAGCTGTTTCGTTACTTTTGCCGGCTTTTCATCACCGGACCGAACAAAGGCAAACCATCCACCAGAATGCATAAATACCTGCTCCCATTAATAAATTCATTTAGCCTACTGCCTGACCCTGCAAAGACCAGCAAACCAATACTGCAAAGGGCCAAGGCATCTAAACCGTGAGTTACCTATGAAACACGCGATAGGAAATACTATAAGACTAACCGGTAAATTTAGCAACCGGACATCTGGGCAGGTCGGTCGCTTTAGCCTGGCCATTTTCATTTATGACAGGGGCTGTACCTGTAAACTGCCATATTGAACACCGGCATCTTGTGGTTTAATAAACACACTATGGATTACATCCTCCAGCTTCGTGAACTCATCGGTCACCGGCCCTTGTTAATGGTCGGTGCGGCGGTATTGGTGCTGGACTCTAAAAACCGTTTGTTATTAATGCGCCGCTCCGATAGCGGTTATTGGGGCCCGCCCGGTGGGGCGACCGAACCTGGCGAACGGGTGGAAGAAGCCGCCAGGCGCGAAACAACCGAAGAAACCGGGCTGATCGTTGGCGAGATGCAGCTATTCGGCGTGTTTTCCGGCCCAGAGTTGTTTTACAGGTACCCGAACGGCGATGAAGTTTATAACGTCACCATCGTTTACCTCTGCCGCGATTTTCAATTCAGACCAGGGCATACCCAGGTGCAGCTCAACCAGGAACATACCGGCTTCGACTGGTTTTCGCAAGCCGATATCCCGGCCGATATCAGTCCGCCCATGCGACCCGCCCTGGATCAATACAGGCACACACCCTTAGAAACCCCTACAAAAAAGTAGCCATCCAAAAATAATTAAGGAGCGATTATATGAAGTTAACCGGCGTCTACGCCCCCGTTGTAACCCCTTTTGACCAGGATGAAAACATCAATTACAAGGTCCTCGAACAATTAATTGACTTTGTGCTTGCCAATGGCGTTGTGGGCCTGGTGCCCGGCGGCACCACCGGCGAAGTGTATGCCTATAGCGAAGCCGAGAGGTTGGATATTTTTAAGTTCTACAAAGAATATGCCGGCGACCGAGCCAAGCTGATGGCAGGAACCAATTCAGGCGCCACACGAGATGTCATTCGCTACTCAGAAATCGCCGCAAAAATGGGCTATGACTCGCTGATGGTGGCGGTCCCGCCCTATTCACGCCCCAACCAGCGTGAGCTGCTCGCCCATTACAGCGAAGTAGCCAAAGCCGTCGACCTGCCCATCGTGCTTTACAACTTCCCCTGGCGTGCAGGCACCGAGGTGGGCTACGAAGTACTGGATGGATTGCAACAGTATTCCAACGTGGTGGGCATCAAAGAAGCCAGTGGCGAGATGGCGCGGGTCTATGAGATGCGCATCCGCTACGGACAGCGTTACCAGATCATTTGTGGGTCAGATGACCAGGCGCTCGACTACTTCCTATGGGGCACGCAGTGCTGGATTGGCGGAGTAGCCTCCTGCCTGCCGCGCCAGCATGCCGATGTGCTGGAAGCCGCCCAGGCTGGTGACTTTACCCGCGCACGCGACCTGATGGAAAAGCTGCTGCCGCTCCTGCGCAACATGGAAAGCGGAGGGTACACCCAGAAGGTCAAGGTAGGTTGTGAATTGCGCGGCATCCCGGTTGGTAAACCGCGCCGGCCGCTGCTGCCTCTGCTGGATGAAGACCGGCGCGAATTTGAGCGCATCTTCGCCCAGGCAAATTCCTGATCTTCAAAAGGAGCTGTCAATGCTTCGAATTCCTTTCCTGGATTCTCATACCGGTGGCGAGCCCACCCGCCTGGTGGAGACCGGCGCCCCGGACCTCGGGCATGGCTCGGTAGCGGACCAATTAGTGATCCTGAGAACCAATTTTGATCATTATCGTTCCCAGGTCCTCAATGAACCGCGCGGCTCGGATGTGCTGGTTGGCGCGCTGCTGGTCACCCCGGCCGATCCATCCTGCCAGTTAGGCGTGATTTATTTCAACAACGTCGGATACCTGGGCATGTGCGGACATGGCACCATTGGGCTGATGGCCTCCCTGGCCTACCAGGGGCGCATCACACCCGGCACCTACCGCATCGAGACCCCGGTCGGTGTGGTGGAAGCCACCCTGCACCCGGCTGATGCAAACCAACCTTACGCCAATCGCGTCTCAGTCCAAAACATTCCGGCATACCGGCACATGAAACACATCGGCATTGAAATCGATGGACGCACAGTGCATGGCGATGTGGCCTGGGGTGGCAACTGGTTTTTCCTGGTCCATGATCATGGTCTGGAGGTATCGCTCAAGAACCTGGACCAACTGACCAATTTTTCCTGGCGCATCCGCGAGAAGCTGCAGGAACAGGGAGTCACCGGCCAGGGTAAACAGGAAATCGATCACATCGAACTGTTTGGTGACAGTCCGCAAGCCGATAGCCAGAGTTTTGTGCTATGCCCTGGCAAAGCCTACGACCGCTCACCCTGCGGTACAGGCACCAGTGCAAAACTTGCCTGCCTGTACGGCGATGGCAAATTGGCCGAAGGCCAGGTGTGGAAACAACAAAGCGTTGTGGGCAGCATTTTTGAAGGCCGCATCCAGCTAAAAGATGGCCAGATCATTCCTACCATTACCGGCGAAGCCTGGGTAATGGCCGAAGGGCTGCTGCTGGTCGATGAACGTGATCCATTTGGTCAGGGCATCGCCGCCTGAAACAGGGCCGGATCAACGAATATTTATCAAGCTTTCCATCCGAGCCACGGATGGAGTAAAGGAAGACAACATGACTGACGCGGATGTCCTTATCATTGGGGGTGGCTCAATCGGTTTAAACTGCGCCTATAGCCTGTTAAAATCAGGTCGCAAGGTGACCATCCTGGACCAAAAAAACATCGCAGCGGGCAGTTCAGCTGGCAACGCAGGTCACATCGTACCCAGCCACATCGTCCCGCTGGCAGCCCCGGGTATGATCGGTACTGCGCTCAAGTGGATGCTGAACCCTTCCACCAGTCCCTTCAGTATGAAAGCCAGCCTGGACCCGGCCTATCTCGCCTGGTTGCTGCAGTTTGCCATGGCCTGCAGCTCGGCCAACGTGCAACGCGCCATTCCCCCGCTCAAAGCGCTTGGCCTGTTGAGTGCGAAAAACTTCCGCGAGCTGGTGCTCGCAGAGGGTTTTGATTGTCATTACCATGAAACCGGGCTGTTGTTTCTCTACCAAACGGAAGAAGCCTATGCCGGTGGCAAACACGAAGCCGGCATCCTGCACGAGAATGGCCTGCCCGCCGAGATACTGGATGCTGCCGAAGTCCACCGGCGCGAACCAGCCGCCCTGCCCGGCGTGATCGGCGGCGTGCACTTCACCGGGGATGCTGCGCTGCACCCGGGGCGATTCCTGGAGCAGCTTGCCAGGCGGGTACGCGCCATGGGTGCCATTGTTCATGAGAACACGGTTGTCTCAGGGCTGCAAAGCGAAAACGGCCGGATCACACGCGTCAGGACCAACAATGGAGATTTTTCGCCCGCATTGGTAGTCCTGGCAGCCGGTGCCTGGTCTCCAACCGTGGTAAAAGGATTGGGGATCAACATCCCCATCCAACCCGCGCGCGGTTACAGCCTGACCATGCGGGCCACAAAAAAGATGCCGCGCCAGGCCTTGTTGCTGGGCGAACGCCGTGTGGCTGTTACCCCGTTGGGCAACGTGCTGCGCTTCACCGGCAGGCTGGAACTCAGCCCGCTCGATACGCGCGTCAACGAAAAACATATCAAGGGCATAGAACAGGCCGTGCGTGAATATATCGACCTGGATGCCAGCCTGGATATCCAGGAAACCTGGGCCGGGCTGCGCCCCACCACCCCAGACGGCATGCCAATTATTGGATATTCTCCCCGCCATAACAACCTGCTGATAGCGAGTGGGCATGCCATGCTGGGCCTTTCACTTGGCCCAGGTACCGGGCAGGTGGTGGCCGAACTTGCCGCTGGCTCGCCAACCGCCTTTGATCTTCAGCCCTTCAGCGCAGAACGATTTCGCTAAAGGGAGTTCTCATTATTCACCGCACCACCAGTGGAGCTGATATGTCCCACAATTCTTTTGCGACAACCACCCGCGGTTTAAAACGTGATTTACCACCCATGCGGCTTTACGAAAAAGCCAAAAAGCTGGGGATATGGAATCCATCCGAGCTGGACTTCAGCAAGGACCGTGCGGATTGGGAAAACATGTCCGCCCCCGAACAGGATTTAATCTGGCGCCTGTGCGGAATGTTTGTATCCGGCGAAGAAGCTGTCACCCTCGACCTGCTGCCACTGATCGCTGTTATTGCAGCCGAAGGACGCATCGAGGAGGAAATGTACCTGACAACCTTCCTCTTTGAAGAAGCCAAACACACCGACTTTTTCCAACGTTTCCTCGATGAAGTCGCTGGCTCCCCACCAGATTTATCCCGTTACCATGACGATAATTACCGCTTCATTTTTTATGATGCGTTGCCAGCCGCCCTGCAAAACCTCAGGCAGGATTCCTCGCCTTCCGCACAAATCCGCGCCTCGGTGACCTACAACATGGTGGTTGAAGGCGTGCTGGCCGAGACCGGTTACCATGCCTTCTTTAGCATGCTCGAGCGCAATAACCTGATGCCTGGTTTACGCAAGGGAATTTCGCTGCTCAAACAGGACGAATCACGCCACATCGCCTATGGCATCTACCTGCTCTCGCGCCTGGTAGCGGTTGAGCCGGGCTTATGGGATGAACTGCAAACCGCCATGAATACCCTGCTGCCCGCCGCAATTGGCGTCATCGGCGATACCTTTGCCGCTTATGAGATCGTGCCCTTTGGCCTGGTGGAGGAAGATTTCATCAACTTCGCCATGGACCAGTTCTCCAAGCGTTCCGAACGGTTGGAGAAAGCACGCGGCGCCAGCCTGGCAGAGATTAACCATGCCACCCAGGCCATCATCGAAAGCGGAGATTCCTGAAAACCATGCCCATTAATCCCTGGAAAGTTCTCGAATCGACCCGCCCACGCAAAAACTTGCGCGTTGACCGCTGCGAGCTGCCCAACGGCAAGGTGATTGAAACCATGATCCTGGAGTTTGGCACCTGGGCAACCACCGTGGCGCTGACAAAAAAACAGGAAGTAGTCCTGATCAAGCAGTACCGTCATGGAGTCGGAAAAATTATCTGGGAATTTCCGGGTGGCGTGGTGGATGCCGGCGAAAGCCCGCTGCAGGCCGCCAAGCGCGAGCTGCTGGAAGAATCTGGTTTCGGCGTCGCTCCCGAACCCGAAAAGGAAGATGCGCCCGGCTGGTATAAAACCGGTGTCGTCTCCCCCAACCCCGATAATCATACCAACGTGATTCATACCTTCCTGGCCCTGGATGTCGAGATGATCGCCCCGCAGGATCTTGATCCGACCGAGGAAATCGATGTACACCTCGTCCCACTCGAAGAAGTCCTCCGCATGGCCACCAATGGTGAACTATTGCAATCCATGCAGGTCAGCGCGCTGTTCTTTGCCTTGGCGCACCTGAACAAGATCGGCTAAGCATGTTTTTTTCGCGGATCTGGACGTTTTCAAAAGCACTGCAACAGCTGGGCTTCACCCAGGTTGGTCTGAATGCCCTTTACCGTCTGGGCTTGGCCAGTGGGCATTACAAACGCACTGTCCAGCCGCGGCCAGCCCTGCCGGACGCCCGGATCCTGCCTTTACTGGACCTGCCAGATCCTGCGCAGATTCGGGACCTGTTGGGCACAAGCGGTCTGCAAGCGCTCATAATCGAAGCCAGCGAAATTGTAGCCGGTCGTTATCTCCAGTTTGGGGCACAACCGATCCCGATCGTGCTGAACCCCGGGCTGCCGTTGGTAAACTGGACGATGTACGAGACCGGCCAGGTAAAACACTCCGACCTTTTTGAAGATATAAAGTTCGTTTGGGAACCAGCCCGTTTTGGCTGGGCGTTCACACTCGGACGCGCCTACTTCTTGCTGGGCGATGAAAGCTACCCGGAAGCATTTTGGCAGCACTTTGAGACTTTTCAACAGGCCAACCCACCCTACCTGGGACCCAACTGGATGTCTGGTCAGGAAGTTGGCCTGCGCTTGCTGGCCTGGTTGTGGTCAGCCCAACTATTTTCCGGTTCGGTCCATTCCACCCCGGCCAGGATGAGCGCGCTGACCCAGGCCGCTGCTGCGCACGCAGAACGCATCCCGGCCACCCTGCTGTATGCGCGTTCGCAAAATAACAATCACCTGCTCACCGAAGCAGCCGCCCTTTTATCTGCTGGCCTGGCATTGCCCGGGCACCCCCATGCCGCAGGCTGGCAAAAGACAGGCCGCCGCTGGCTGGCCTGGTGCTTCAAGAACCAAATCGATGCCGATGGCGAATATGTGCAGCATTCCAGCAATTACCAGCGCCTGATGCTGCAGACCGCCCTGTGGACGCATGCCTGCACCACTGCCCGCGGCCTGCAATTCCCAGGCGGTGAGACCAGCCGGCTAAAGCTGAGCCTGGCAGCCGGATGGTTGGCCTCACGGCTCGACCCTGTTTCAGGCCAGGCGCTCAACCTGGGCGCCAATGACGGCGCGCTGATCCTGCCACTCGCCAATGCACCCTTCCAGGATTTTCGCCCGTGTGCGCAGGCCGCCGCTCGCGCCTTCAGCAACGCTGAAATTGATCTGCCACCCGGCGACTGGGACGAGACTTCCATCTGGTTTGGATTACCAACCGGCACAGCCGGAAAAATGGCCCCAGGTCACAGTCGCCACGCCCTGGCTGGGTCCCATTCCTGGGGCTCGCTGCGGGCAGTGCACTACAGCTCACGTCCATCACACGCCGACCAGCTGCATTTCGACATGTGGTGGCGCGGGTGGAATATCGCCCTGGATGCCGGCACCTATCGCTACAACGCCAACCCACCCTGGGATAACCGCCTGACTTCCACCCTGGTCCATAACACCATCAGCCTGAATGGGCGCGAACAAATGACCCGTGCCGGTCGCTTTCTCTACCTGGATTGGGCTGAAGCCGGTTATATTAAGAACCCCCACGATGGTCAGGAACAGGATCAGGACCAATCCATATCAGCCGTATGCGACGCGTATGGCGATCTGGGCATACTGCACAAGCGCACAGGTACGGTGTTGACGAGCGATCACTGGCGGGTGCTGGATGAACTGCTCGTCCTGAAACCTGTCGCAAGCAAGCCCAAGGAGTATACAGGCCGCCTGCACTGGCTCCTGCCCGATTGGGAATGGAAGCTCGAAAGCCTGCCCACCGGTGCGATCTTGCAATTGCTCTCTCCGGCCGGTTGGATCAGCCTGGAAATTACCTGCAGCCAGCCGGTCCTTCAAATTGCTTTGGTCAGAGCCGGCGAGCTGATCCACGGCAGCGGTATGCTTGCACCTGAATATGGTTGGCAATCACCAACCTATAATATAAAAAAGCCTGCTCTTTCGCTGGCAGTCGAAGTAAAATCTACCAGCAGCCTGCAGTTGACAAGCGAATTTATTTTCCCGGCAACAACAGAAACGGTCCTGAAAAAATAATGAATATACTCATCATCCACCAGGCATTCGCAGCCCTGGACGAAGCAGGCGGAACCCGGCACCACGAACTGGCGCGCTTTTTGGTTCAAAAAGGCCACACGGTAACCGTCATCGCCAGCCCGGTCAGCTACCTGACAGGCACTTCCTCGCACAAACGCAAGGAAGTCATCGATGGTGTCACCATCCTGCGCGCCTACACTTACAACGCCCTGCACAAATCCTTTGTTCACAGGATCTTTTCCTTCCTATCCTTCATGATCTCCTCCTTTATTACCGGGCTGGGCGTCAAGAATGTGGATGTGATCTGGGGCACCTCGCCGCCCATCTTTCAGGGCATGACCGCCTGGTTGCTTGCCCGATTAAAACGGTCGCGTTTTCTCTTTGAAGTCCGCGACCTTTGGCCTGATTTTGCCATCGCAGTCGGCGTGCTGAAAAACCCGCTGCTGATCCGCATGTCACTGTGGCTGGAAGGCTTCCTGTACCGCCACGCCGACCAGATGGTCGTCAACAGCCCCGGCTACGTGGACCATGTACTCAGCCGCGGTGCCAAATCCGTTGAGATGGTGCCCAACGGCGCGGACCCGAGCATGTTCCACCCGTTTGATGATGGCCACGATTTCCGCCAGGCCCACCAGCTCGGCGATCATTTTGTGGTGCTGTACGCGGGAGCCCACGGCATGTCCAACGACCTGGATGTCGTCCTCGACTGCGCCAGGCTGCTTGCCTCCAACCCGGCCATACGCATCGTGTTCCTGGGCGATGGCAAGGAAAAAGCCGCTTTACAGACCCGCGCCGCTGAAATGGAACTGGACAACGTTTTGTTCCTGCCTTCCATGCCAAAAAACGAGATGGCTTCCGCGCTGGCCGGTTCACAGGCATGCATCGCCATCCTGAAACCGCTCGAGGAATACAAGACCACCTATCCCAACAAGGTCTTTGATTACATGGCCGCTGGTCGCCCAGTGGTGCTGGCCATTGATGGGGTCATCCGCGACGTCGTGGAGAACGCCGACTGCGGCGTTTACCCGCGCCCAGGCGACGCACAGGACATGGCCAACGCCATCCAATTCCTGGAAGCCGACCGTGAACACGCCGCCATCCTGGGTCTGCACGGCCGCCAATACCTGGAAGAACACTTCAGCCGGGAACGCATGGCGGAAAAGCTATGCGCAATTTTCGAAAATATTATCGCCGCCCCATCCGGGACGAAGTAAACAAAATGACTGGCATGTCCATCTTCGATGAATTAACCGAAGTCAAGCTGGAAATTTTCATCCCGCCATCCCATCTGACCGCCCTGCGCCAGACACTGGCCGACCTGGGAGCTGGCCGGGTGGGGAATTATGACAGCTGCTGTGCCGTCTCGGAAGTGCGTGGCTACTGGCGCCCCTTGCCCGGCTCAAGCCCCTACCAGGGCGAAGTCGGCCAGCTGGAAACCGGCGCAGAATGCAAAGTAGAGATCAATTGCCCGGTCGGGTTGGTACGCCAGGCGCTTGCCGCCATCCGCACCTTGCATCCTTACGAAGAACCGTTCATCAATATCATCCCGCTGGTCAACCAGCGCTTCAAAGATTAATATCCCCATTTTATGGACAGGCTTCAAGCGGCCATCCAGGCCAAAATATAATTCCAGGAGAGTTCGATGGCACAGGCTGAAATTTTTGCGGGCAATTGCGGTTTTATCACCCGGGTTGAAACCCACATGGAGGGCCGGGTCTGCAAGGTGCAGATCAGCAGTGAATGCGCCGCCATGCAGCGTATGGGCGAAGAATTAACCGAGGTGGATCCGTTCAAAGAAATATCTTTCAAACGCGCCATGCCAAAGATCCACGAAATGGGCATCAAACACTGCACGCACGCCGCCTGCCCGGTTCCGGTTGGGATCATCAAGGCCGTGGAAGTGGAAGCCGGCCTGGCCCTGCCCACCGAAGTGACCATCAAGCTGACCAAGAGTCGCAAGGAATAAGCTTGCAACTGGCAACCGCGCGCGTGCTGATCGGCATGGTCATCGCCTGGAATCTACAGGCCGCGCTGGCATTCATTCTGTCACCGGGGGCTTACGCTCCCGGTTTTGAATTAAGCGGCATCCCCGGAACGGCAGCCGTGCAGGGAACAGCCCTGTTATTTATCATGTGGAATATTCCCTACCTGGTGGCCTGCTGGCACCCGCGCCGACATATCGTATCGCTGGTCGAAGCCCTGGTCATGCAGACCATCGGGCTGATCGGCGAGAGCGCCCTGCTGCTCTCCATCCCCGTCGAGCACGCCAGCCTGCGGGCCTCCATCACCCGCTTTATCATCTTTGACGCAACCAGCCTGCTGGCTTTGGCCATCGCCCTCGGGTTGGCCCGTGCCTCCCAAAAAGCCCACCAGGCGCGCACATGAGGATCAGCGTGCTGCCCCATTTTCCCCCAGTTAACAGCTATTTTTTATACTCTTGACCATTATTTCCCCTTTTTTCACGTTTCCACAGGAGACTCGCCATGCCCGCAATCAAATTTGACCGCTATTACCGTTACGACGAATTAACCAGCTTGCTGCAAGCCTTCGCCCAGGAAAACCCCGGCCTGGCAAAAATCGAATCAATCGGCAAGAGCCACGAGGGTCGAGATGTCTGGCTGTTGACGGTCACCAACTTTCAAAGCGGCCCCGACCTAGAAAAACCCGCCCTGTGGGTGGATGGCAACATCCATGCCTCAGAACTGGCCGCCTCGGCTGCCAACCTGTATTTCCTCAACGCGCTGATCAGCGGCTACGGAAAGGACCCCAACGTAACCCGCGTCCTGGATACGCGTGCCTTCTACATCTGCCCGCGCGTCAACCCGGATGGGGCCG
The DNA here is from genome assembly GCA_903908605.1 of uncultured Anaerolineae bacterium. Classification (GTDB taxonomy): domain Bacteria; phylum Chloroflexota; class Anaerolineae; order Anaerolineales; family Villigracilaceae; genus UBA5195. The sequence goes on along the minus strand of CAIVSQ010000190.1, from coordinate 13,773 downwards.
AGTGGGCCCTGGCCGACCGGCCCAAGGTCATCCGCTCCAGCACCCGCCCGTACCCCTATGATGAGGAACCGGTCGATGGGTTGATCGCCAATGAAGACCTGGATGGCGACGGCCGCATCCTCTCCATGCGCATTCCAGACCGCAACGGCACCTGGAAATGTCACCCGGATGATCCACGCCTGATGATGAGACGCGACCCGGTTGAACAAGACGGGCAGTATTACCGCATCCTGCCCGAGGGAATGCTGCGAAACTACGATGGCACCACCATCCGGGTGCAAGGGCCCAAAGAAGGCCTGGATTTAAACCGCAACTTTCCTTTCAACTGGCGCCAGGAAGTGGACCAGCAAGGTGCGGGACCTTACCCCATCAGCGAGCCTGAAACACGCAACCTGGCAGAATTCATCATCAAGCATCCCAATATCAGCAGCGCAATCACCTTTCACACCATGAGCGGGGTGCTGCTGCGGCCTTATGACGACCGCCCGGACGATGACTTCCCGGCCGAAGACCTGTGGACCTACCAGAAAATCGGCGCGCAGGGCACCGAGATGACCGGCTACCCGAATGTTTCCATCTTCCATGATTTCAAATACCACCCCAAAACAGTCATCACCGGCGGCTTCGATACCTGGCTGTACGATCATTTTGGCATGTTTGCCTGGACGGTTGAGATTTGGAGCCCGCAAACCCAGGCCGGCATCGAAAAATACAAGTTAATCGACTGGTACCGCGAGCACCCGCTCGAGGATGATTTCAAGCTGCTCAAATGGAGTGATGAGAAGCTGGGCGAGTCAGGCTTTGTAAACTGGTACGAATACCAGCATCCACAGCTTGGCAAAGTGGAACTGGGTGGCTGGGACTCGCTGCACACCTGGACCAACCCACCGGCGGCATTTCTCGAAAAAGAGCTGCAACGCTTCCCGGGCTGGCTGATCTGGAGCGCATTAATCCTGCCCCAATTGGCCATTCGCGAGAGCAGCCTGACCCCCATCGGAAAAGATACCTACCGTGTCCGGCTGGTGGTTGAAAACACGGGCTGGCTGCCCTCTTACATCACAAAAAAAGCACTCGACAAAAAAGTCGTACGCGGTGTGATCGCTGAGATCAGCCTGCCCGCAGGGGCCACACTACAATCGGGCAAGCCCCGCGAAGAACTTAGCCAGCTCGAAGGCCGGGCTTACAAACCTGCCATGGTCGATGAATCGGATGAATCCAACCTTGAACAGGTCAAGGTCGATTGGGTCATCCATGCCCCCCAGGGCGGCAGCATTGAACTGACCGCCCGCCACGATCGTGCCGGCCTGGTACGCACCCGCATGGACCTGCCCTGACCCCGGCCGGGTGACTCGCCCCGGAACAAAGCGCTCCTGCTATACGTCTGATGGATGCAAGTTCACCCCATCCTATCTGCCCGGCACGCCGAGCCGGGCAGATAGATCCACCAGCGACACCTTTGTCCATGGTGGGCCGACGCAACAAAGGAGGATCGCATGAAGAATATCGTCCGCAGCACTTTTTTTGTCCTGATGCTGGCCATGCTGGTGCTGACAGCCTGTGGCCCAGCCCTAACCCAGGCGCCTGCCGCACAAGCACCCAGCGCCGCCAAGCAGGCTGACCTGTACGCTGCTGTACCCGCCCTGGATACAGCGGCAGAGGCCTTGCCCAAAACCGATGCCGGGCAGACCACCACCAACCCGCAGCCTGGTTTTGTCACGGTTCAGACCGGCCCGGATGCGTTGATTAACGCCCAGCCCAACCACAAGATCATCAAGAACGGGGAAACCCGCCTGTTGGTGGAAAATACCGATAACGCCATTGACCGGGTTTTACAGGTGGTTGGAGACCTGGGTGGCTACGTCGTCTCCTCGCGCAGCTGGTACCAGCCCGTCAATGATCAAAACTATAAATACGCCACCATCAGCATCGGCGTGCCGGTCGACCAGTTTGAAGCCGCCATCCGCCGCCTGCGTACCCTCGCCGTCCGCGTCCTCGATGAAAACGCCTCGGGCGAGGATGTCACCAGTGAGTACGTCGACCTTGAATCGCAGCTCGGCAACCTGCAGGCCACGCGTGACCGCATCCGCGCCTTCCTGGTGGATGCCAAAACTGTCGAGGAATCCCTGCGGATCAACCAGGAACTGACCAATATCGAAGGCCAGATCGAACAGGTCAAAGGCCGCATGAATTACCTCGCCAACCGCTCAGCCTTCTCGACCATCACCATCCAGCTGGAACCGGATATCCCCCCCCTTACACCCGCGCCGACCCCCACCCTGATGCCCAGCCCAACCCCCGAACCCTGGCAGCCTGGCAGGACCATGCATCAGGCCGGCAATACCATCGTCAGCATATATCAAGGCCTGGCAGAACTGGCCATCTGGCTGATCATGGTCGTCATCCCACTGCTTGGGCCACCCCTGCTGCTGGCTTGGGGCGTGTACTGGCTGTTCAAACGCCGTACAAAAAAATAACCCCCACCAAATAAATCGTTTTCATCACACAACCGGATCCTCATTGGGTCCGGTTGTGCACTATTATGGACAAATTGTGTACAAAAGATTAGGAATAGATAAGAGATCAAAAGTCGACATAACTTTTTTGCACATACAACGACAAATAAACAAGAACCGGCAACTAAGACTTTCACCTAACAATTGGAGATAACAATGAACCCTAAAAGTGCATTATTCATATCAGCAACCCTGACCGCCTTTGTCCTGGCGATTTTATTCGGCGTCGTAACAAAGATCAGCAACACTACCCAGGCCGCCGTGGCTCCCGCCCAGGCCGAAGTTCAGCAAGTCAGCGTGGTCCAGGATCTGCCCACCGCCACCGATCAGCCGACTGAAACAGCCGTCCCCACCGTTGAACCTCCGCTTGGTCCCGAAGCAGCCGCCGTGCTTGCCGCAACCGCCATCAACAATCAGGCTGTCTACAGCGTGGAAAGCACCACCTACCAGGGCGTCAATTGCTACAAGGTCGTTTTCAGCACGGGCGAAATTGTCTACATCGGACTGGATAAACAAGTCCTGGTCCAGACCAAACTGCAAGCCAGCGTGGTGACGATCGACCCGACCCCCGCGCCAAAGAAGCACAAGAAGAACAATGATAACAACAACACCAACCCACCCCCCGCCAATCCTCCTGGCGACGACAAGCAGGATGACGACAAGAAGGACGACTAACAGGTGCCTGCCATGAATAACAAACCAAAAGCAAAAAGCTGGGCAGAAGTTCAAATGGCCATCACGGCCGTGGCAATCACCACCACCCTGGTACTCTGGAATATGTTTGCCAGCCCGGATAAGAACCAGGCCGTTGCCCAGGCACAGGCCACACCGGTCCCAACCGAACCGCCCACCCCTGAAGAAGCCACTGCGGTACCTACCGCAACCGCCTCCTTCGCACTCAGACCAGTAAAAATCATCTTTGGCGGTACGGCACCCCAGCAGCAAATCGTTCAGGTGTCCGCCTCCAACCCGACCAGCAAAAAGAAAAATAACACCAACAAAAACCCGGCGCCGGCGCCAAAACCCTCCAATCCACCCCCGTCCGGCTCTTCAAAGTAATGCTCTACCGTATCGATTTCAGGGCGATGGGCTGCGGCATGATCGCCATGCTTGAAAGCTCATCGCCCCACACAGAGGACCTGCTCTCACAGGTACCCGGCTGGTTTGAGGGATGGGAACAGACCCTCAGCCGCTTTCGCAGCGATAGTGAGCTCAACAGCTTAAATCGCGCCGCCGGCTGGCCGCTCAAAGTCAGCACAACCCTCTGGGATGTCTACCGCGAAGCCGAAAAAGCAGAAAAACTGAGCGATGGGCTGGTACGCGTGACCATGCTGAAAGCCCTGGAACTGGCCGGTTACGACCACAGTTTCGACCAGCTGGCCGATGAACGCCCCGCCAACCCACGCAACAGCTGGACCCAGGCCCCGTCCATCCAGGAAGTCGAGAGCGAGCGCTCCACCCGCAGCATTTGCCTGCCAGCCGACATGCGCCTGGATTTTGGCGGGGTGGCCAAGGGCTGGGCCGCCATGAAAGCGGCCAAACGCCTCGGCAAGCATGGGCCCGCACTGGTCAGCGCAGGTGGCGATATGTTTATCACCGAAAAATTAGCTGGCGACCAACCCTGGCCCGTGACCATCTCGGACCCGTTCAGACCAGGTGAAATCATCACCACCGTCATGATCCCACAGGGCGGCATCGCCACCTCAGGCACCGATTACCGCCGCTGGAAACAGGATGGCAAGTGGAACCACCATATCCTCGATCCACGCACCGGCCAACCGGCCGCCACCGATCTGACAGCCGTCAGCGTGATTGCACCAACCACCACCGAGGCCGAAATGGCCGCCAAAACAATCCTGATCCTGGGCAGCCTGCAGGGCATGGCCTGGATTGACGCACGACCGCACTTGCATGCCCTGCTCGTCACCCAGACCGGTGACATCTATTGTGGCAATAACATGGAAAATTACTTCTGGAGGCCGTGATGAGCGTTAGCGCACCTGAACAAAATGAGTATGAATCGACCATTGGTATTCAAACCTTCATATTGGTCCTGCTGGCCATCTCAATGGGCACGCTGGCGGCGGTGGTCGTCCTGCCCAACTGGATGCCCAACCTGGCAGCCTCGCTGATGGGTTCGGACCCCAAGGCCTTCTGGTACCTTTCGCGCGGCTCCTCCTTTGCAGCCATGTCCCTGCTCTGGTTATCCATGGCCCTCGGCCTGACCATCACCAACAAAATGGCCCGCATCTGGCCTGGTGCCCCGGCCGCCTTCGCCATCCATGAATACGTCAGCCTGCTCGGCCTGGCTTTCGCCATCTTCCACGCCCTCGTGCTGATGGGCGACCATTACATCAAGTTCACCCTCGCCCAAATCCTGGTCCCATTCACCACCGTCGGCTACAAGCCGCTGCTGGTGGGCATTGGCCAGGCCGGCTTCTACGCCTGGCTGCTGGTAGCCCTCAGCTTTTATGTTCGCCCCCAAATCGGGCCAAAAGTCTGGCGCGCCCTGCACTACATCAGCTTCCTCAGCTACTGCGGCGCCCTCTATCACGGCATTACCAGCGGCACCGATAGCAGCACCACCTGGGCCCAGGTCTACTACTGGGTTTCCGGCGCCAGCCTGATCTTCCTGCTGATCCACCGCATCACTGTCACCCTGGTTGCAAAATTAAGCAAACCCGCCGCGCGCCCAATGCCCCGCACCAGCCCGCAGGAAAGCACGCCCAGCGCCTAGGGCCAGCGGTTAGCACACCTTCCTCGCCATCCTCCCTACCCCCCACCCGACCATGCCTGATTTCGCGACGGTATGGTCGGGTTTATTTAACCTAATGTTAACTGTCATTTTTCGGATTATGGTATAGTACTTTCATAGGAATAAACCATGTCAGAAACCGTACTCGTTGTTGAAGATGAACCCGCCTTGCAAGAAACGCTGGTCTACAACCTGCAAAAACAGGGCTACAAGGTGGAAAGTGCCGGCAACGGCCGCACCGCCCTGGAAATTGCCCGCCAGCAAAAACCGGATGTCATTCTGCTGGATATCATGCTGCCTGGTCTAAGCGGGGTGGAGGTCTGCAAGACACTTCGGCGCGAGGGCTACCCCTCTGCCATCATCATGCTGACCGCCCGCGATGATGAAATTGACCGGGTGGTTGGGCTGGAAATCGGCGCGGACGACTACGTCACCAAACCCTTCTCGATGCGCGAGCTGATGGCACGCGTCAAGGCCCACCTGCGCCGCACCGATTCAATCCGTGAAGAACTGGAAAAAATCAAGAGCGCTGTCTCCGAGCAGGACACCCTCGCCTTTGGCGGCCTGGTGATCAACCGCACCCGGCGCGAAGTGACCCTGGCCGGGCAGACCCTGGTGCTAAAGCCGCAGGAATACGACCTGCTGCTCTTCTTTGGCGAACACCGCGGGCAGATGCTCTCGCGCGAATTCATCCTCGAACGTGTTTGGGGCTGGGATTACGTCGGCGACAGCCGCACCGTGGATGTGCACGTGCGCTGGTTACGCCAGAAAATCGAAAATGACCCGGCCAACCCCGAACGCATCGTCACAGTGCGTGGCGGCGGTTATCGTTTTGAGGGATGAATACTCTCCTGACCGCCCTCGTGATTGTTCTGGCACTGCTGACCGGCTGGCTGGCCTGGCACTATACCCGGCTGCGCAATGGCCTGGAAAAATTCGCTCAAATTATTGAAAGCACCGCCGCCGGTGACCGCCCGCCCGAGAGCCTGCCAACCGATCTGCCCCATCTCGAGCGCATCTCGAATGCCGTTCACGAGTTCTCCTCCACCTTTGAAAATCAAATAACCACCCTCGATGCCGAAAGAGCCCGGCTCAAAGCGACCCTCACCCAGATCACCGATGGCGTCCTGATCGTCGATTCGCTCGGACGCATCCAGATGACCAACCCGGCCGCTGAAAAGCTATTCTCCGAAGGCGAGCCGCTGGAAGGCAAGACCGTCAGCGTGACGCTCCGTCACCACCAGTTGATCGAAACCTGGCGCAAATGCCAGAAGACCGGTCTGATGCAAAGCGAGGCCGTCGAGCTGCCAGCCACCCGCCGCATGCTGCAGTTGATCGCCATCCCCGACCAGCACGCCAGTGGCGCCATCCTGCTGGTGCAGGATCTGACCCACCTGCGCCGCCTGGAAACCGTGCGGCGCGACTTTATCTCGAATGTCTCGCACGAGCTGCGCACCCCGCTGGCTTCATTAAAAGCCCTGACCGAAACCCTGCAGGAAGGCGCGCTCGAAGACCCCACCGCCGCCCACCGCTTCCTGGCCCGCATCCAAACCGAAGTGGACGCCCTGACCCAGATGGCGACCGAGCTGCTCGAGCTTTCCCGCATCGAATCGGGCCAGGTGCCGTTGGAACGCAGGCCAATCACCCCGGCCAGCCTGCTCAACGCCGCCGCCGACCGCATGAAAACCCAGGCCGAGCGCGCCGGTCTCGATCTGCAGGTACTGCCCACCCCGGACCTACCCGCCATCCGGGTCGACTCGCCCCGCATGCAGCAGGTGCTGGTCAACCTGATCCACAACGCGGTCAAATTCACCGAACCTGGCGGCAGCATCCAGCTCAGCACCCACCCGGAGGGTGTTTTTATCCGTTTTGAGGTCAAGGACAGCGGTGTCGGCATCCCCATGGATGACCTGCCGCGCATCTTTGAACGTTTCTACCGGGTCGACCGCTCCCGCACCGGCGGCGGCACCGGGCTGGGTCTCTCCATCGCCCGCCACCTGGTGGAAGCCCACGGCGGCCGAATCTGGGCCGAAAGCCGCGAGGGCGAAGGTAGCACTTTTTATTTCACCATCCCCATAGACCCGGCATAATCCCCCCCCGCGCGCCTTCATTTTCATCTTCCCATTTGTGGGACTTTGGTCACAGACCCGCCCGGCCCAATGGTGGTACCATTCAACCTGCCAGAATTGCGCCAGAGGAGTGAAAAAATGGAATCAACAACAACTTTATGGGTGGATGTGGACGAGCACGGCCGGCTGGTGATGCCCGCCGAGATCGCCAGCCAGTTTGGGTTAAAACCGGGCGCCCGCATGCGCGTGGAGCCCAATGGCCACGGCTTCAAAATGCACCGGCCGGTGACCCAATTGACCAAGATCTATATCGAACCGACCGTCGATTGCAACCTGGATTGCATCACCTGTTTTCGCAACGCCTGGGATCAGCCGCTCGGCAAGATGAGCGAAGAGACCTTCGAGCATATTTACAGGGGGCTGCAGGCCATGGACCCCATTCCACACGTCTATTTTGGCGGCATCGGCGAGCCGCTCTTTCACCCGCGCACCCTGGAATGGATCGCCAAAATTAAATCGCTCGGCACCCATGTGGAACTGATCACCAACGGCACCACCCTGGTGGAGAAGAAAGCCCGCCAGCTGCTGGAAACCGGCCTGGATATTTTATGGATCTCGCTGGATGGCGCCACCCCCGAAAGCTATGCCGATGTGCGCCTGGGCGCCGAGCTGCCCAAGGTGGTGGAAAACGTGCGCCGCTTCGCCGGCATGCGCAAAGGCGGGCACTACCCCAGGCCCGAGATCGGGGTGGCCTTTGTGGGCATGAAGCGCAACATCGACCAACTGCCCGCCGTGATTAAACTGGGCAAATCGATCGGTGCCCGCCACTTTTCGGTCAGCAATCTCCAGCCCGCCACCCGCGAAATGCAATCGGAGCGCCTGTACACCCGCACCATGACCAATATCGCCTACCTGCCCTCCAGCACCAACCCCTACCTCAGCCTGCCCAAGATGGATTTCGACGAAGTCACCCGTGATGCCCTCTTCGCCGCCTTCAACAGTGGCTGCAACGTCAGCTTCGCCGGCAACAACTGGGGCGGCTCCAACGACGTCTGCAACTTCATCGAAAGCGGCACCATGAGCATCGCCTGGAACGGGGATGCCAGCCCGTGCTGGCCGCTGATGCACACCCACACCAGCTTCCTGCACGGCAAGCCACGCAAGGTCAACAAACACGTCATCGGCAGCGTCCGCGAACGCCCGCTGGAAGAGCTCTGGCTGGATGAGAACTACGTCAATTACCGCGAAAAAGTGCAGCGCTTTGCCTTTGCCCCCTGCACCTTCTGCGGCGGCTGTGAACTTTCGGAAGAAAACAAGGAAGATTGCCTCGGCAACGAAGCCCCGGCCTGCGGCGGCTGCCTGTGGGCCCAGGGCGTCATCCAGTGCCCCTGAAAGAAAAAAATTGCCCCAAAAATCACATTGACAGCTACCATCTTTGGGGTATAATCTCCCGTCGCAATGGTCGACTAGCTCAATGGCAGAGCAACTGACTCTTAATCAGTGGGTTCAGGGTTCAAGTCCCTGGTCGATCACCTAAAAACCACCAGATATGGTGGTTTTTTCTTTTTCAACCCCTAAATATAGGGGGTACCAGCTAGCAAGCCTTACACCCCAATCATTTCTACAGCTACCTTACAGCTACCCGATTCGGTCATGTAACTCATCCGGTGACTCGTCAGAGACTCAGGGGCATTCCGATTTGTTAAGGTTGTCGTCCATTTACACAAGAGCAAGGAGCAAACTATCAAGCAGCACTTCTCCTTCAATCCAAGACCCTTGAAACCAATGTCAGCATAATATACATTTTTGTATACTATGCTGACACAAGCTCAGCGCCAAAAGTCTGCCGGTGAATACCAAACCGCGGTGTTCACCCCCTTTTTTCTAAAGAATTTTCACTCCTCATTTTTAGGGGTTGGTTTTTTGCTTTCATTTTCTGATGATGCCTTCAGTTCATCATCAACTTTTATTGGAACAAGGATCTCATCGATTAAATCAGCGGCATCATCCTGCATGGATGGCATGACATGAGAGTATGTATTGAGCGTTAGCGCAATATCTGAATGCCCCAATCGTTCCTGAACAACCTTCGGGTGAACTCCCTGCTTGAACATCAAGGTCGCTGCCGTATGGCGTAAGTCGTGAAAACGAATATCAGGCAAACCTGCCTGTTTGAGTAGATCCTTAAACGTTCGGAAAATATTACGATGGTCCAGAGGAGTTCCTTTCGTAGAAGGAAAAATCAAATCGAATTCCTGCCAGCTTTTTCCAGCAAAACTTTTCTCCATGTCTTGAATGGCGATATGCGCACGCAGTTTTTCCATTACTGCTTTTCCAAGCACAACTGAACGATTTCCTGCATCTGACTTCGGCTCGCTAAAACCAAGTCCGCCTTGCGCCAACCTTTGAACTTGGCGCTGAACGTGTATGCTCCTATTTCTCCAATCAAGGTCAGCCCACTTCAACCCAAGCAACTCACCCTGACGTAAACCTGTAGAAATGGCCACCCAAAAAAAAGCATCATTACGTGTTCCAGTAAGTAAGGATAGGAATGACCTGACTTGACTATCATTTAGGGTTTTCATTTCCTTACGCTTGAACCTTGGCCTGGTAACTGCGTCTGCCGCATTCCTTCCAACCAAACCTAATTTCATAGCCTGTTCGAGCGCACGATGAATCACCGCATGGATCATCAGGACAGTTCGTTCACTGATGCCTGCCTTAATTTTCAAGGAATATAGATTTTGAATATGCTCAGGCCGCAAATCCTTGAGCTTTAGCCTCCCGAGGGTAGGAATAATATGCTGTTCAAGAATCTGGTTATACTGAAAAGCAGTTTTGGGGCGAACCCGCAGTTTATGCGCTTCAAGCCATTCACGCAGGTAAGTGTCAAGTCCCACCTGCGCACCGGTCAAGGTCAAACCGCCATCAATTTGTAAGCGGGTCTCAGTGACCCAATCTCTGGCCTCACGTTGAGTTTTAAAATACTTACTGACATGCCTGCCTTGAATTGTCACTTGCGCAGCCCAAAGCCCATCCTTCCGTTTGAAAATACTACCTTCATTCTGACCACGTTTTCTTGCCATTTGATTTCTCCTTTCAAGAAAAGCATATTTTTAGGCTGAAATTTTTCTACACAAATCTTGTGAAAGTTTCCAAAAAACGAAACCGTTTTCCAATTCTTTATTAGTAATTATTTTGAAGACTCCTTTCTTGACTTGGCAGTCAGAATATTGTATGATTATTGAGAATTCAGGAACTCAAAATATCAGAAAGAGAGAAGACGATGTCCGAATATTTACAGGTTCGTAGCAATGGGCAGATCACCCTACCAGCTCCTACACGCCGAAAAGCGAAAATCAAGGAAGGTGATTTACTTGAAGTTGTCGTAGACATTGATGGAACTATCCGTCTAGTACCCAAACTGGCAGTGGATCGCGCCCTGGCCGAAAAATACCAGCTTGAGGATGTTAACTGGGCTTTGAAACAGAAAGACAATAAAGATTGAACCGTATCGTTGTTTGTGATACAGGGCCTCTCTTGCACCTGATAGAAGCGGATGCAATCCATTTGCTCCGAATGACAGGTGAAGTTTTAATTCCTCCGATGGTGGCACATGAGTTCTCGAAAAACTCTGCTGAAATCCCACTACCAAATTGGATAAAGGTTCAAGAACTTGATGACCTCCATCAAATAAAGGCTGTAGAATTTGCCAAGAGAATCGATGATGGAGAGTCTGCAGCAATTGCATTGACGCTTCAATCCCAAGCCACATGGTTATTAAGCGATGATACAAAAGCCCGCCAATTTGCGGAGTCACTCGGCCTTGAGGTTCATGGTTCAATTGGCTTGCTGCTTTGGGGAGTTGCTGCAAACCATGTTGCGAACCGAACTGATGCTTACGGGATGCTGGATGCTCTGGCCAATTCGTCATTGTGGGTATCAGAGCGAGTTTTGCAGGAGGCTCGAAAAGCAATTGAAATAATCTTTTCCAAGTAAAGGGGTTTACCCAATCGTTCGTCATTGATTTATTACCTCAAATTTTATTGAGCGCTCGTTTTCTTTCGGGGGAAATTTTGATATGTCGATTTTTCTTAGGTAGTCGCGCCTGGCTTGCGCGACTACCGTTGGAAACACTTCTTCAATGCCATCCAGCCAATCCAATACCTTGCCACCTTCATGTAGATAGAGATCAACACAGCATTTTTTGAAGTCCTGCTCGCTACCCCTTCCGCTCTCAGGGTGACAATCGGAATGAACCAGATTGCTGTTCTCCGGCACAAGGATCAGGTGAACCTTGTCGGCGTTGCGGATCATTCCCCGGGTGATGATGCTTTCATGGATTTCGCCGCCACCTTTTATTGGCATGCCGCAAATGCAGCAAACCGGAAAGGTTCCGTGACCCGGAATGTAAACCCTTCTCTTCCGGGTCAGTTCACCGCGCAGTTCATTCCTAGAAAGCATAGACCATCTCGTTGCCACATACGCTCAGGAAATCCTTGAAATCGCCGGGTAAGAACACGGCATCCGGAGGATTTCGTACTTCGATCTCATGATAGATGGCGTAGAACAAGGCCGGCACATCTGCGTTGGACTGGAACGCATCGATCAGCGCCTTGCAGGTTTGGAATGTGAGTTGATTAAAGGTGTAGATCTCACAGCCGAACACCACTTCCAATACCGCATAGTGGTACTTCTTCGGCACACCGGCCATTTCCTTCAACAAACCATGCAAGAAGCCCGCCATCTTGGGTGTACAGGATGAGTAATTGGTGGTCAGGCAAGCGAGCCTCAGGCTCTCCACTGCCTGGTTGATCAAGATTGTCATAACAGCGCCTTTCTCCCTGCATCAGTAAGGAACACCTTCATGCGGTGTCCCTTGCCGGTGCGGGTCAGTAACCCGTCTTTTTCGAACTGCTGCACCCACTGCCCGAGCATGGTCTTATTCGGGTGGATGATCACATTCACAATGTCCCGAAGGGAAATGCTTGCGTTACCGGCATACAATCTCAAGACGAGTTTCTGGATATCCGATAACTGTCCGACTGAATGACCCATTTCATAATCCTGCCGCATACTTTCTCCATAAAGCTTGATTCTTCAACCGACTTCGCCTTCTTGAACAATTCATCCTGATTGAACAGAACAAGAACCACGCACTCTTGCTTGGGGTTCAAGGATTGGAAATATTCCCGGATTTTGCGTTTCACGATCTCGACATGGATGTGGTGCTTGTGAATGGTCACCACGCCCACTTCCACTTTGCTGATCGTTTCACTGTTCACACCGGAAGCAAAATCGCCATAAGCGACAACCGCCACCCATAATTTCTCGAGCGCTTCGTCATCGTAAAAGTAACAGCCACCAAGAAAACGGATATTTCTTTTTAAAGGGAAAACGTGCTCGGGGGCTAAGCGCATCAGGTCTTTGGTACGCTTGCTGTCATCAACTGACAGCTCGATCTCATGGTTGTTCTTGATGCCATCCAGCAGCACCACGACATTGGATAAATTCGCAGTCATCTTCATAAACTGAACGCTCCCTGGGCCGCCTTCTGAGGCTGGCCCATAATCAGGTTGTACTTGCCATCCACATAGAGATCCCATTTGCCCGGCGCGCCATCGCGGGCGGCAACGGCAGTCATGACCAGCTTGTGCGGGTCGATCTCGTCAGTGATCGGATCCTTGCACCGTGAGAGCTGCCAGGCGTTGTCCGCGTCATCGTACACAACGCGGGTTTCTTTGGCTTTGCCCTGATCGTTCACCTGGTAGGCCACAATCCAGGTGATGTTGCTGCGCTTTTTGGACACCATGTGGCGCGACATCTCCACGAACATTTCCCTGGGCGTTCTGGCCCTGGTACCGCTGATCTCGAACAACGTGAAGTAATCGACCCCGATCACCTGGATGTCGTTGGCCTCGGCCATGATCGAAAGGATGTCGATCTTTTCGGTCTCATCCGTGATGAAGAGTGGGATATTGAGCGTCTCGGCCAGGGTCGCATCGAAACGGGCGAAGTCGTCTTTTGAAAGGTTGATGTTGCGCATGTCAGAGCGTGACACCATATTTTGCGTATTGGCGGGACCAATGCGTGTGCCGCGAGCCAGGGTGCGTTTGGCCACACCGATCATATTCTCTTCCTTCACAGCCCAGAGCGTTCTGAAACCGGCATAGGCGTAAACTGTCATCATCTCGGCCAGCATAGTGGATTTGAACGACTTGAACTCACCACCGATAAAGTTCAGGGTGGGGATATTGGGATTGGGCAGGAAGAATCCTGGGATTGAGGTTGGGATTGGTTTGTACTTATCTGGGTCACCTTGCATCTGTGCCATCTGTATGACGGCTTCCTGCTGCTTGTTGTAAAGCGGATAGGCAGTGGCAGAATCCTGGACAGGCATCACAGACCTCCCTTCATGACCGATTCGTACCCGACC
>CAIVSQ010000189.1 GCA_903908605.1 uncultured Anaerolineae bacterium | reverse complement strand
TGGGATTTGGTGCGTGAATTTTGCAGGGCCGACTACTTAAAAGAGATAATGTATTTAAATATAATAAATCTGACCATCAGCTTGAGATATGTAGATGGAACAGACAACCCGCCGCAGTGCCTGGAACATTCGCGCCAAATATAGTCGATCTTTTGGATCTTGGAAATCCAGAAGATGACGTCTTTGGAACTCTAGTTGATACATTCTGGACTGAGGACGAATATGACGGAGGAAGGCCTGACATGTCTGATTGGCCATTGTTTAATTGCGACAATTGATCATTAATGTTCACTTCAATAGGGAGTCGTCATTTTTTGGTTAACGATAATTTCTAATGGATGGTCCGCTGTCGCCCTTAGTGCAACTGGATAGAGGGTTGGAAGCGCAGTAGTTGCCAATGGCGTAGCTAAAACGGCGGGAAAGAAAAAATGGTGTGATTGCGCTCATCAATAACTCCAGTTATTTATCCATGAGTAATATGGTTATCCCGCTTGATATATTGGGTCGCGGTTCTTGTGCTGTAGATATACGACTTGGTGATACGCAATTGCTTCCCAATATAGATAGCATAAAAATCAATGACCCGATGTTGTCATTCGATATGAAATTGCCTTGTATGTGGGCACTTTTGCTGGATGACGATGTGAATTCGCTCGAGTACATCCCGTCCTTTGTTGAGCGAAATTTAGTCGTATGGGCAAACGCAAGGAACTTCATGCTTAAATTTTTAGGCAAACTGGATAAGGATTATCAGATCGAAGCTCCTGCGGGTAACAACCTGGTTATGGCTTCTATCCTTGTGGGACAAGAAAAGGCGCGAATTGAAATTTTTGATTTGATTTCGGAAGGCGGTCGCAAACCTTCTTATATTCAATGTCCAGAAAATGGCATGGGCGGCGTATTGGGCATTAGGGTTTCTTCTGAAGATAAGGAATCAACTGAGATAATCGCTGGTAAATGTATTGATATATTGGAGAGAAATAAAAGCAGTATGGAGCTGGCTTGGACGTTGTTAACCGAATTCAGATTAAAAAAATTCATTGGTTAGTAAATTGTTTAAAAATGAATACATCCATTTGCCTGAAATTTATCTTCAACGTGTAAAGAATAGTGATTTAAAGCCAAATGATGGACAATACAGCGAGAAAGTGAATCTTCGGCAAATTGAATCTTCAAGACTAAATTAAGATATCAGGTTAATGTACGATAATCCTACAGGACTCCCTGACGGGGAATACATCAGTGAACGTTTAAGTCATTTGATTGAAAGAACTGGGCCGCTTACTTCGCTATCTCAGTTTTGGTGCGACGATCCTGTCAATGCCAGTCATTTGTCTGAAGAACAGAGAACCAATCGGCGATCAGCTCTCACAACTTTCTATTCGGGTGTGGAAACCCTGATTGACTACTTCCTGATAAGAAAACTATATGAGGGAGACAGTGTTGCAATTCCATGCAAAACAACGTTGTCGGTGTATGAGAGTTTTCTGAGGCATTCCCCCTTGTTGCTTCAAGACATTGCAGCAATGAATGGATGCGAGCTGGATCCGAAATCTCTTTCTTTTGAGACTGCCACCAACGAGGAAATTACTAAGGCCTGGGTTGGCGCATGCGTTGTTGACCGGATCAAGCCATCTGTTGGGCCATTTTCTATATTTTCAAAGAAATTACCAAACCTATGGGCAATTGATCGGGATGTGGAGAGAGTTGATGGGAATGTCTATAAATTGCAAAAGCAAAATAGTGGATCTACCTGTTTGATCAATGTCTCAAGCAATGATTCGGTTCCAGATACCGATATTAGATTTGTATCCGACGAAAAGTATTCCCCATCAGGGTTGCCTGCTGATTATTTTATTTTTCCCATGCAAGAGTCTCTTGGTCTGGGATTTGAAATCAAGACCAGGCAAAATTACCCATTCCCTATTTATTAGATAAATTTAATTCTGGTTCAACCTACATTCCCCACAATATCCCTCCACTGATTCCTTTGCGCTGAGGGCTTCTCTTGTGGCTGTTGAGCCTCCAGCAGGATCTTTGGCCTTGTCTACAGATTCGCATCCAAAGTCAAGTATACGTTGACCCGTCGCCCGCACCATCGGGGATGCACTTCATCATGAACGCCAATCAAGTCACTGTGACAAAATACTGTCGAAAATTTCTTTCGATACCCATTCACAATTTATAGAATCATTTGTCCTTCGATCTTCGACAGTATCGAGCGCGACGGTCTCCCAGAATACCCACTCGACTAGCTTGATTGCGCTTCCGGGTCGGGTCAGGTCACCCTTTGTTGGCGTGTGACGCGCAGTGTCGAACGACCCGGGAATGCGATGCTTCTTCGACGACTTCTTCTGCATTGAAGCGATCCTCCTCTAATCATTTATTAAATTTCATATCATTTATATGATATTAATAGATTATAGCTATAATCACAGACACTCAATCGTTTTCTAATCGGCAATACCAATGAACGAATAGTGATTCAAAAGTGCGTACTTCGCCTAGGCGTCAGCCGCATCAATCCGGTTGGTATTGGCTTAAAACTAGACAATAAAATGGAGCGTCACCAATTTCACGATGTGACTAAGGAATTGCAACTTATTCGCCAGTAGTGCGCTCCACAGTAGGCTTCCATGCCAATCAAGCAAGCTGGCAGATTGACGAAAAAGTCAGCCCTTGGGTTCTGCCAAGCTACTTGATGCATTAAAGCGGCATAACACTTCAGGTCAATAGCGCTTCGCGAGTTCGTTGCCGATGGACATGAAATCCGGGTCGCTTTCGCCGTGTCGGTGATAGGAAGTCATCAACTGCAAAGCAACATTCAAGTATTCTTGGTCCAACTTTGAAATTGAACTTGCGTCCCAGGGGAACCGACACCCATTGTAGAGACTCGCAACGAGGCGAGCGATTACCATTGCGCCGCCGTGATCTGACAGCACGAGTCTCCGGTGCAATACGAATGGTGATGCCCATCCGTCCTTCTCGAACTTGGCTAGGCAGGCCCCAGCCGCGGCCTCTGCCGCTTCAACAGAGGGAAAATCCACGCTGCAAAAAATTCCGTGTGTCAGTCCTCGTTCGGGCTCCCAAACACAGAATTCGATGACCTTTTGAATTTTTCCACTCAAATGACTTCGAAGCATAAAGTCATTTCGTTTGATACAGACTGTGTTCATAAAATATCTCCGCGTAGGCGTTCCGATGTGTTACCTGATTGGTCTAAAAGAAATACGGGACCCATGAATGCCTGGTTCCTGGTTTGTAAAGCGTGCGCATTGATGTAGCCACTCCAGAGCGCCAGTCCTACAGTGCAACGCGTGCCGAACGAGATGCCCCGCCCTGCAGACATGCAAGCGTGGCAAATGAAGTGGTGCGCGTGGTAGGCATGCGCCGCTGACTGCTCAGCATCGGTCAGCACGGCCCGCGCTGTCTAAATAGTCGCTTTGCCGCGGTTTGAGTAGGAGTAACTGCCGCTTCGGTGGTTAGATCGTCGGCATTGTTTTTTTCAGGGGTGTCTGGGATATCAAGGGTGCAAACCAATGCCCACGGGGGTTTCTCCTGATACCTCACTTTCCCCGGCAGGGTATCGGGGGTATCACCCAGGCCCCCAAGAATAGAGGCTTGCACCTCAGATACCTTTGATACCTCACGAGTTAACACTGCCCACATTGCATCAAGCGCCATAGTCGCCGCCTTCCAGTTTCTGAGGGTTGACTGGGTACAGCTTTGCGCCCGTGCCGCCCACCCGATAGAACCGCGCCCGTTTGCCATCTGCCCCCGGTGCAGGCAATGCGCCTAGTTCCTGTAACACATCAAGAGCTCGTTTGAAGTCGAAACCCTTCAAGGCTTCGCGCATACCGTCTGCGGTAAATAGGTATTCCCGGACATCGCCGTTGCTGCGCCACCAGCCGGCCCGATCCCGCACGGATTGACTGTCGCCTGCGTAATCGGCATTGGAGAAACGGGCATCGCCATGCCGTTCAATGAAGCCCCGCACTTTTTCTGCAATCTGCCTGCGTTCGTCGTTGCCCTTGCCGCGAGCGGACTGCCAGAGCTTG
>CAIVSQ010000188.1 GCA_903908605.1 uncultured Anaerolineae bacterium | reverse complement strand
GCCTTTGTGATCCTCGTTCTCTTCAACGGCATGTTTGTCTCGTGGCTTTTTATCGCCTTTCAAAAACCGCATCCCAAATGGCTGGGCTGGTGGATTATCGTCCTGGCGCTCCTGCCTTTCGGCATGGTCATTGATCTGCCCCTCCTCGAGTTAGCCCTCGGGTTAGCCAACGCCACCCTGACCGGGCTTTTCTTTGTAGTTATGGGATTCTTTATGCTGCGCTTCGAGCCGCTTTCCAGAAAGGATGAGAAAAAATGAAAACTTTCTTCGAAATTTTACTGCCCGCCAAAATAGACAATGTCATCCGCGGGACAAAAATCCCGTTCTACATTTATGCCCTATATGCGATCGTCAGCACAGTACGCAGCTGCATTCACTTACTTGCCCCGGATGGTGGCGCGGGCAGCATTGCCGGGATGGATCTTTCGGTGGTTGGGGCGGATGGGATCATCTTTGCCTTTGCGCTATGGGGCAGCTCACAGTTGCTACTGGCGATCATACAACTACTGGTGGTTATTCGGTATCGCTCAATGGTTCCCTTTATGTGGCTGATGTTGGCCCTGGAAGTTCTGTTGCGCGAGCTGGTTGGCAAGATGAAGCCTGTCACCTTTGCCCACACCCCGCCCGGTGCGATTGGCAATCAACTCATATTGCCCTTGGCCGTGTTGATGGTTGCTGTATCGTTATGGAGTGCCTACCGGCAAACTAGCGAGGAAAAATGAAAAAATGGGCCATTTTAGTTTTGTTATTATGCTTGGCTGGCTGCGACCTGCCCTCTCGCGCTACCAATCAATTCCCCGCTGACGAAACCCAAAATGACACGACCGCTGTGGACGATGTGGTTCGACGCCAGGGAAAATTATTGAGCGCGTTTTTTGGTCTGGATAACGGCCTGCCGATCAGCTCCAACCTGGGTATTTGCCTGGGAGGTGGAAAGGCTGATGGTATGCCAGTTATTTTTGATCACGAAGTGGATATCAAATCCATGCAAGCTGGTGACTTTCGCGTACTGACGCAATCGGGAAAGATTGGCAAGGTAACTTGTGTCACACTTTTCCCTGCAATTGACAGCGGTGAATTGCGTACCGCCTTGCTGGTTGGCGAATTTGGTTCGGCAAATGACGATCCACCTGTTACGGTTGAAATCGTTGGCAACCTGCTCTCCCTCGACCAGACCATCAACTATAAATCTGCGTTCACTCACATTACACCCCTCGTCTCTGGTCCGACTATGGTCCTGGCCGAAAATGTGCCGGCAGCCCAGTGGCAGCTTGGTAAAACTGCCGGTTCCGGGCGCGGAAGCGGTAGCGGCTGCCCGACCGGCACCATCCAAATTGTGCGTGCGGTTTGGGCAGGTGGGGTCGTAATGGCGAATGGAGATGAACCCGGTGATGCCGAGCGGTTGCTCTATAAAGTGCAACTAGACCAAAGCGATGGAACTCATATGGTTGTTTCCCCTTTTGCCCTGGCCGATTTGGGTGATGGCGATAACAACCACTTCCTCTGCCTGGATACTCCCGGTAGCCCGCGCCTGGTATCCTTCCCCGCCGGTTATTTGGTGGATCCCAACCATGACCTGAACCCGGATACCTCCGTCTCCGTGCTGCCATAATTGGAAATAAATGAAAAAAATTCAACGCACAATTTTATTAGGTTTAATTGCTGCCCTGCTCGGTGGCCTGGTTGGCGCACTTTCGGCCGGGTTTCTCCATTTTATCGAATGGGGCCAGGAACTGCTATGGAAAGTTCTGACAACTGGTTTGCCCATGCAATCTTTTTTGGTTTGTGCCCTTGGTGGTTTGCTGGTGGGTTTGTGCCAGAAATACCTGGGCGATCATCCCAAAGGGATCACTGAAACCATTGCTGTCATTCAGAAAACAGGCCGCCTGGATTACTTTCACCTGCCACACGGTTTGACAACTGCTTCGATTTCGTTGATATTTGGCGCCAGTCTCGGCCCCGAAGCCGCCATCATGGATTTGATTGGTGGATTAAGTTCCTGGGTGGGTGACACCATCCACAGTTTGCGACAGCGTTTCGATCTGCCGCGCCCGGAGCGTAGCATTAACCGTTTAAATAACCTACTGCATGCCTGGCCGAACCTGGTTGCCCTATTACTGGGTGCTTTTGCTTTTTCCAGGTTGTTGAATGGACTGTACAGCGGAGGTTTACTGCGTGTAAATGGCCCATTCGAATGGCAAGATTTATTCTGGAGCTTGCCGATAGGCCTGGCTGGCGCGTTTGCGGGCGGGATCTATCTCGTCTTTCAACGTTGGACACGGCAGTGGGTGATGCCTCTGAAATACAGACCTGTCCTGCGAGGATTTCTCGGTGGTTTGGCGCTTGGATTGATATCCAGCTTCCTGCCACTGACCCTCTTTTCGGGGCAGCACCAGCTACAATCAATCTATGATCAGGCCGCCCAGTTGGGTTCATGGACGCTTTTGCTGACTGGCATAGCCCGCCTGTTGCTTACCAGTCTATTGCTTGCCACCGGTTGGAAGGGTGGCCAATTTCTGCCAATCCTGTTTGCTGCCGCCACCCTGGGGCTCTCGCTCAGTGTGCTGTTTCCCATCATCCCTGCCCCAGTGGCTGCAATTGCCAGCATGGCGGCTCTGATTGCAGTGGTCCTGCCCAAACCACTGATCGCATTGGTCTTGATGGCCTTATTATTTCCGTTACCTTACCTGGGCATTTCGATCGTATCAGTTGGTGTGGTGATGTTGGTAAAATGGGGTATCCAAAAAACAAGATCCTTAATACAACCTCAACCCGGTATGCCGATGGAAGCCGTGTCTGATTAATCTGAGAGTTGTTGCCTGACAGTTGAACCATTATGAATTATATAATTGACGAGGAGTGATGAGATGGAAGAAATATCCCACCGAATGATCAAGGCAGGTCAACTGACCTTGCATATTGCTGAAGCTGGAGTCGGAAATTCCGAGCCGGTTATTTTGTTGCATGGTTTTCCAGATGCCAGTTTCGGATGGGAAAAGCAGATGATGGCGCTTGCCCGCGCGGGCTTTTATGTGGTTGCACCCGATCAGCGCGGATACAACCTGAGCGAAAAACCCAAAGGTGTAAAAAACTACCAGGTGAAACTGTTGGTGGCGGATATTTTAGCCCTGGCAGATGCACTCAATCTACCGTGCTTTCATTTGACAGGCCATGATTGGGGTGCCCTGGTTTGTTGGAACCTAGTGACACATTATCCGCAACGGGTAAAGCGCCTGGTGATTTTGAATGTTCCGCACCCGGCTGTTATGAATGAATTTCTCAAAACCAACTGGCAGCAAAGGTTGAGAAGCTGGTATGCCTTTTTCTTTCAGCTCCCTGTATTGCCCGAACTTACTTTGGGTGCATTTAATTGGTATATGCTGGCCAACACGATGCGCCATTCATTCAGTGAATTGGAACTCCACCGCTACCGTTCGGCCTGGTCGCAGCCGGGTGCCATGACGGCCATGATTAACTGGTATCGCGGCCTGTTTCAACAGCCCGCAAAAAATGCACCGGTCGAGAAGATACAGGTGCCTACATTGATGATCTGGGGCAAACTGGATCCGCACCTGATGTGGCAAATGGCCCCCGGTAGTATCGCCCTGTGTGAAAATGGTCGTCTGGAATTTATCGAAGATGCCACGCACTGGGTGCACCAGGAAAAACCTGAGCGGGTTAATGATTTATTGGTCGATCACTTTTCTGTAAAAACCGCTGAATAAAGGAAATTTCCATGAACCAGGGAATGATAATTTTTCTAGCGATTGAAATTGTCCTGTTTATTGTCTTTATCGCCTGGCACGGCGGCGGGGGAAAACCAGTGAACTCGCTGGAAGTTGAGGTGCTGCTGCTAGAAATGCAGCGGCGGGCTGGCCGGCAAGACCAGCATCCTTCAGAAGCGCACATCCTCAATGATTTCAGGGAATTGGTAAAAAGTGACGATGGTCACGAATATTACATGGTCAACTTGCTCAAATTTCGCAAGAAAGCACTCTACCCGGCAGGCAGCATTTATGGGGATGATCCCATGGCAGCCAACGATCGCTACAACCGCGCGATCATACCTTTGTTATTCAAACACGGCGGTTACCCGGTATTCCTCAGCCAAGTCGAGGGACGCTTTATTCATCCTGGGCAAGCCGACGATTGGGACCAGGTCGCGATGGTACGCTACCGCAGCCGTCGTGATATGTTGAAAATGGCCGTTGAGATCGCCGGCCTCGGGATTGATATCCATAAGTGGGCTGCTCTTGAAAAAACCCAAGTGTTTCCGGTTAAGCCAGTGCTGCACCTGGCTTTTCTCCCGGTTTTGGTTGCGGCCGGGCTAACCATCCTTTCCTTAATTATCTGGGCCTTTATTGGGGTGTGAACGACTGCTCGTTGTACTGAGGTGACAATTTCGGAGATTGTACGAGTAACAAGTTAGTCGCGCCCACCATTCTAGAAGCGTTTCACTTGTTACTCAGTTGCTATTTCAACAAGCCGTTATCTTCATAAAATTGTTTTGAACCGGTATGTAACAAAGCTAGCCCTTCTGCATCTAGCAGGGCTAGTGAATACTCGGGGCTCAAATTGGCTGCGCCTGGCCAGGTAGCTGTAAACTCAGCGCGATTTTCAAAAAATGATTTGACCACTGAGTTAATTATTTCTGCCTTGGTGTCTTCCATACTAATTAAAACAACACTGATTGCCAGTGATCCAATATCTGTTGCGACCCCCGTGTAGCTGCCAGATGGTAGGTTGGCAGGGTGGAAAATGCCAGGGTTGGCAGCCATGATCCGGATGGCGTCTTCACCTGCGATCGGTACCAGCACAATTTGCACCCCGTCCTTCGTGGCCAGTTCCGCGATTTCTGGCGTAGGGGCTTCGCCACTCCACATGAAAGCATCAATGCTTCCTTCGTTTAACGCACCAATCGAATCGCGTAAACCAGTTTGGGTGCGGGTAATGTCCCTTTCCATGCTCAAGCCGAATGAATTGAAGATATAGCCGGCAAGTTCTGCGCTAATGCTGCCCGGTTCGCCAGTGGAGATGCGTTTGCCTTTCATATCGGCCAGGCTAGAAATCCCTGACCCCGCAGTCGTGACGATTTGGATGGGCAGCTCGTACAATGGTAAAACGATGCGCATTGGTTGAGAATAATCTGGAAATGGCATGCGGGTGATTTCCACACCACACTTAATATTGATTTTTTCGGGTTTGGCGTCAGGGAAAGCACTCATCAGCCGGCCCTGGTTTGCCAGCCTGACGTGATAGTCATACCCGAAGACCAGGGACGCTTTGTCCGAGGCCAATAGCTTGAGATTTTCCATGACATTCTTGCTGGGGATGGCGGAGACTTTGAGTTTGGGATTGTTCTCCGCGATCTGGTTGGCGATCGTGCGGCCGATTGAATACCAGCTTCCCGCTGAGTTGGCAGTGGCAATTTTAAAAGGGATTGGCCCAGGCGTGGATGTAACTGGCGGATTAGTTGCTGTGGTCGGCTGGTTCGCCTGGTTGGCTGTGCAATTCACCAAAAGTAACGATAAAAAAAGGAAAAGGATCAAACGCACGAGCTGCTTCATATAATTTCCTGTTGTTCCAGCGCAATTTACCCGCCGATTTGACTCATGGCGGAATTTGGAGAGGATTGCTTGGCTTCCCCGGAAAGCATGTGACCGATTGGCTTGAGTTGAATGGCCGCTTGGAATAACGGTTCGAGCTCAGCGTCAGATTGCAAGGCGGGTTTCAAATCAACTTCGCCTGCTTTGAGTAGGCAAGATCGCAACCGTCCGTCTGCCGTCAGGCGCAGGCGGTTGCATTTTTCACAAAAATGTTCTCCCAGCGGGGATATAAAGCCAACGGTTCCGAGCGCGCCAGGGATGCGATAACTTCGGGCCGGGCCGTTGCCAGATGGAACGACGGTGGGTTCCAAGTCCAAATCACACAACTTCTGGTGAATCTGCTGAATAGGGTAATAGCGATGGGGGGTGGGGGCGAGATTGCCATCTGGCCAGGTATCGCTGCTTCCGACCGGCATTAATTCAATGAAGCGTACGTGCCAGGCGTGTTCGATTGTCAGGCGAGCCAGGCTGGGTAGCTCATCGTCATTAAATCCGCCTACTACAACAGTGTTGAGCTTAAGTGGCCTTAACCCTGCCTGTTCAGCCGCCAGGATCCCCTGCCAGACCTCGTCAAAATTTCCGAGCCGGGTTATCTGTCTGAATTTATCCCGATCGAGGGTATCCAGGCTGATATTGACCCGCCTGAGACCGGCCTGTGCCAGGGGATGCGCCAGCCTGGCCAACTGAATGGCGTTTGTGGTCAGGCTGATGTCCTTAATCCCGGCAATGGCCGCCAGACGGCCGACAAGTGCCACTACACCAGGACGCACAAGCGGCTCGCCACCAGTCAAACGAATAGAGGTCAGCCCCAGACCGGCGGCAGCACTTGCCACACGTACGATTTCATCGTCAGAAAGTACCTTTTGGCTGGGAATCCATCCGGCTGCACCGTCTGGCATGCAGTAAACACAGCGCAGGTTGCAGCGGTCCGTAATCGATATTCTCAGATAAGTGATGGGACGTCCAAATGGGTCAATCAACATGGCAGCTCTGCAGAGTGGGGCTGATGGTGATAGCTAAAAACTGTATTGTGGTTCAATTTATTCGCCAGCGCAAACATAGCTGGCCTTCTGGATAAAGCCGAATTCATGGTGCCCGGCGACCTGGTAGTACCCAAGGCCAGCGCAACTGCGGCATAAAGTTAAGTTTATTTGTTTGACTTCTCGCTCGTTCAAAATTTCTTCCCCGCAGACATCGCAATTTACCCGTGTGCCTGGGCGCGAAACAATATCTTCTACTGGAGTATTGAGAGCAACCGGGGTGATGGTGAACATTTCACGATCCGGCATATTCTGGTAAGCCTGCATCTGGGCAAAATAATGACGGGGCTCATTTACCGCGCACTGGCAGGCCTTTTCGCGAATATTTAAGGTCGGGGCTATACGGACAGCCTGTTTTGTAACTGTGTCAATGAATACGGCGGCTGTCTTTCCGTAATCCTCCACTCTCAGAGTGCGGTGTCCCACACTGCAATCGGTGGCCGCGCTGACACCATCGGCAAAGCATCCATCGGTTTCGAGGATGATTAATAAGCGCTTTTTTGCAGGTGGTTCAGAAAAACCGAGTGATTTCAACCCAAGCAAGCCCAAGCGTACCCCCAGAATTTGGCGAGGGCATAAGTGTGAGTGATTGCTGGCGGATTTATCAAGGTAGGTTTGCAGGTTCATGGTTTAGTCCAAAAAATAACGAAGCTGTCTCATGGTAGAGAGACAGCTTCGTTATCGCCGCTACAGGGCAAAAAACGTTGCAAGTCTCCTTTCCAAAGGCGCATAAGCGCGGGGGGGCCGGGGTGTTTCCGTCGTCGACCAGGATCACTGTTGGGTGACCGGCCTGCCAGCCATGCGCGTTAGCGTTTAGGCTGGCAGGCTTCGGAGAATGTTAGTTTGTTTAGTACAGACCGCCCAGGTTTGCACCCGAGGAGACCATCAGGGCAAAGAAGGCCAGGCGACCTAGCAATTCACCCACAATGAGCAGGAACGGCAGCCAGCTGGGAATGCCTTTGACGCGTCGCAAGACCACGAACCCGCCCAGCAGGATAAGCATGTGCAACCAGTGAAACGGGGAAGCCAGGAAGTTGTACCCGGTTTGAGCCATCACTGTGCTGCCAGAGATCCAGGCAAATGGAATTATCATTCGTACAACCAGGCTGACCAGTAAGCTCGGTTCGAGGACGGAGCGAAGCATGCCGTGGGCCGATTCGTCCACAAAGAAGCTGGCAGCTGCCGAGCCGAGGGTCAGGGCTGTCAGGAAGAAGAAGGTGAGCGGCAGAATGTTGTGGATGGCATCTAACCCAGCGGAGGCATACGCCATTCCGGTGGAAAATACGGCCAGCAGTCCAACCAGGGCGGTAAGTTTGAATAACCAACCGTTGGCTGCCTTGCTGAAAACAGTGTAGAAGCACACAGCAGTCAGCGCGCCAAACAGACCAAAAGCCAGGATTTCTCGGCTAAGCCAGGCTGTTTGTAAATTGATCAGCATCCGGAAGAATCCGAGCGGTTTTCCGAGGTGAAAAAAGGCTGCCAAGACGGCGACAACGACCAGACCTAAAATGGCGATCCACTCATTGCGAGTTTTGAGTGAGTAACCTTCGACGGTTTTCCACTGGCGCACGGCGGTAAAAATCGCCATGCCCACTGCCATTTGGGTCAAAATGGTAAATATTACGAGCGGGAGTTCCAGGTTTTCCATTACACATCCCTCCGAATAATCAAAGGCGTGCTGGGTAATTTGAAGCGGGTTGAAGGAGCCACATCAGGACGATGCGGAAAGCCGGGTGGGTATTGCACGGTGCCGGTTTCATCGAAGCTATCCAGGTCTACGAGGGTCAGAGCGCCGGTTGGGCAAGCCTGAACACAGGCAGGTAACAGACCCTCGTCGATACGCTGCCAGCACATGCTGCATTTTTCGACGTGACCTTCGGCTGCGTTGTACTTTGGCGCGCCAAATGGGCAGTTTCGCAGGCAGTTGCGGCAACCGATGCAGCTGTTTTCATTATGGACAACGATACCATCCGGGCGCTTGGTGTAAGCGCCAACCGGGCAACCCTCAAGGCAGGCCGGTTTGTCGCAATGGTTGCAGGCCAGCGAAAAGAAAGCGCGGTCGCGATGTGGGTAAATATCTTCACTCAGCGGGTACAGCTTGCGCCATACCATGCCAGGTTCAAGGCTGTACTGATTTTTGCATGCCATTCCACAAGATGAACAGCCAATGCACAACTCAGCGTTGACGGAAAAAGCGTATCTAGTCATTCGCCACCTCCTATGCCTTCTCAATTTCGGCGAACTGATCGTGGATGGCGACGCCGGGAGCGCCGGTCTTGTACTTCCCCATGTCGGAGGAAGTATCATCCACGAGAATGTTAACGTTGAAAGCATTTTTCGCCCCATACCATGCTTCGTACATCAAGATCGTGTCAGCGGGGACAGCATCCGTAAGGCGAACTTTGAGCTTGACTTCACCGGTCTTGTTATAAACCCGTACCATATCGGCATCGTTGATGCCTTTTTGCTGTGCCAGACGGGGATGAATGTAGGCCAGCGGTTCCGGATTGTAATCCTCCATCCAGTCCAGGTTTTGGAATTGGGAGTGCAGACCATACTTGGAATGGGGTGTCAGCAAACGGTACTTATCATACGCTTCGCGGCCTGGTTTGAACTGCACCATGGCAGTGTTACCAAACTTTTCGGCCATCTCAGATTTGAATTCGTACTTGCCCGAAGGTGTGCCGAACTTGTTATCAGACCATGAAGCGGAAGAAGTCAGCCTGGCTTTTTGTGCGCCATTTTTCAAATCTTCCCAAGAGTTGATCCCGAACAGCGAATAGATGCCATCGTTGAACTCTTTGACCATCATTTCTTTTGAGTCAATGTTCTCGGGGAAGGTGCACGAGCCTGCGCTCAGGCTATTGAG
>CAIVSQ010000187.1 GCA_903908605.1 uncultured Anaerolineae bacterium | reverse complement strand
TGGCAAGCCGAAAACCGATGCAACCGTAATCCGTGGGTGATAACTCGACAGCGTGATACCATAGCGCCACATCCGATTTAGCAAAGGCGCTTCCTTCTTGGTGAGACAAACCTGTGTTATTCTGGCTGCTTTTCATACTATTTGTTCTGTTCCCCATCTTCCTACAACAACTCAATATCTGGCTCAAACCGCAAACCAGCAAAACCAGATCATCTG
Source organism: uncultured Anaerolineae bacterium (assembly GCA_903908605.1). Classification (GTDB taxonomy): domain Bacteria; phylum Chloroflexota; class Anaerolineae; order Anaerolineales; family Villigracilaceae; genus UBA5195. The sequence goes on along the minus strand of CAIVSQ010000187.1, from coordinate 9,294 downwards.
CTTCCCCAAACCACGCATCCAGAAACCAAAAACAGTAAGGATTGCCCCTGCTGTAGAGCAGGGATCGCTGGCGAACATAACCCACAGGTTTCTTGCCCAGATCACATCATCCCTTGGCGCATGCGCAAAGCTCCAGGCGGCAAACTGAGGGGATGGGAGATTTGCCTGTGCCCAAGCAGGTTTCCAGGACTGCCTGGATGCTTTGTTGTGAGAACACGAAAAGTTAGTGGATTTTGTGATCTGCAGACAACGCATTGGGCAAGTGGAATGGGCCGAGTTTCAATCTCAACAAGCCATCGCCTAGACTCTGCCATGTGTTTTAGCGATTTAGCGCGTCATTTGGTTGACCCAAGCGCCAAATCATAGTAAATTAAACGAAATCGCCCCTGCTGTCACAGGAGCGATCTCATTGCAAGTCTTGCACCTAGTATAGAGAAAAAAGAAAGAGGTATCCTCTGTGTACATGAACCAATTATGGGTCAGACCGTACTTAGGAGAATACCTCATGTCAAAATCTAACATAACCAATCAAAATGTGCAAGTAGAGCCAAGTAATCTTTACGTTGGTGTCGATCTTGGGCTGGAAAGGAATGTCGGAGTCATTCTCACCGATCGAGGTGACAGGGCAGACCGCTTCAGCTTTTCACAAGATCGTCAAGGATACGACTATTTTCTTCAGCGTCTTCAAGGGCTTCGGGAAAAATACCAGGCTCCAGAAGTGATTGTGGGGATGGAACCATCCAATTACTTCTGGAAACTCCTGGCATTTGAACTGGAAAAGCAGAAAATCCAATATAGGCTGGTGAATGCCTATACTGTCAAGAAATACCGTGAGGGGGATCAGCTCGATCGGTCAAAAGATGATCAGCGCGACGCGAACCAGATTGCAGAGCTTTGTCGCACAGGGAAAACTACCCAAACCCGGTTGCAAAAAGGCGCCTACCAAGATTTGCGGCAGTATGCCACCCTGTACCACCAGTACAAGCAAGCCATGCACCGTGAGAAAACAATCATCTGGGGTTTGACTGGCCAGGTCTTCCCAGAGTTACTGAAGGAATTTGACAATCTGGCAGGATCCACCTGCCGGTCATTATTGATCGCCTGCGCACCGGCAGTCACTATTCGCCAGATGGCACTTGAACAATTTGTCGAGGAAGTCAGAGCTGCGTATCAAGGTCGGAGATTTGGCCTGGCAAGATTGAAGCGAGTTTACCACCTGGCAGAAAATTCGATCGGTATTCTGGAAGGTGTCAATGCCATCCAACTCGCAATCCAGGTCCATTTTGCTAATTTAGAAAGCCTGGAAACCCAATTGGAACGAGTTACTGCTGCCATGACGAACTGTTTACTGACCTTGCCAGAAGCTCCCTACTTGCTTTCTTGTACGGCCCTACAGCCATTAACTGCAGCCCTTTTTCTGGGCGAAGTAGGCGATCCGCAAAGATATGGATCAGCTTCCCAATGGGTCAAATTAGCTGGGATCCAACCAGCACCAAACACGTCCGGCAAGAAACAGCGCAGCCGGACACCCATGTCTCACCAGGGGCGCGCTCAGCTTCGTACCCTGCTTTATTTTGCCTGCCTGCACATGGTAAGGTTCGATACCCACTTCGCAGAGTTATATTCTCAGTTGCAAAGAGAACCAAAAACCCACTCACCAAAATGCAGGCTCTGGGTGTGCTTATGAATAAACTGCTGCATATCTGGTGGGCACTCATCACAAAACATTCTTACTACAACCCAGCTTTTGCCCAGTCCGTGTAAATCCTTGCGGCGCTTGTTGATATATCCTTTTTGATGCTTTCACTTACTGAGTACCCGGGGACTCCGTCTTGCACCTTGAGGCGCCTTGCGACCTCGTTTTTAAGCTTGGATGCCCCGGCCACTTGGACAGATCGAATTAAGTATGTTGAGGCTTTGACCCCGGATTCACTAGGTCGATCCCAAGATTTCCGGCTGGGCGTTTCGGGTATTTTTGGTTTTGAGCATCCAATTGGGTACCTTGACTGATCGCTGTACCTTTTGTTACGCCTTGCTTTGATCAAGGTATCTTGGATATTGTCTTTCCTTGTACGCAGGATACTTTACTTTTTTACTATAGTATGCTTATGATAACTCTTTGGTCAGAGTGTTTTTTCATGCCTCAGCATCTCTGCTAAGATAAACCGCCTATTTTTTACCATCGGCGGCCCGACGGGATTCGAACTCGCCACCAATAAAAACTTTCACGAAACAAAAACATCAAGTCAAATTACTACATTTGGCTAACTAACCGTGTGCGAAGAATTTGTCGGCCGTATTTTGGGCCAAAGACAAATTAGGGGTCAAATGCATTTTATGAACAAAAATCATGCAACTCACTAGTTCCAAGTTTTAATCCTCAATCGATGGATGGTTCACAATTGGGTAACAAACTAAAAAAGCTTTACAGGGATCTTAATTTCGATGATGATAATTGCGCCAACAAATTATTATCTCAAAAAGAAGATCCCTATGGCCAATTATCAATTAACACACCTGTCTCTGTCAACCCGATATGAAATAGCATCGCAAATGCTTTACATCAATCGTCGCTGGGGTTGTGTAAGTGCAATGTCCAGAGACTATCAGGTTTCGCGGAAGTTTCTATATCAGCTGCGAGAAAAAGCAAGTAGGTCAATCCTGGATGCTTTGGAACCACAAAGATCAGGCCGAAAAGCCAATAACAGTCACATCGATATTGACGAACAGTTTGTGAGGCGAGCAATAATGATCTGTTTAAGTATCGTGCCTGGAACTGTACGACAGTACAAAGTTTGATTGAACTCATATTTGGTATCCGGCGATCAGTAGGTTACATTTGTCAGACTGCCCGAGCGGTTGAAACTGAAGCCCGCACCTACAATCAAGGATTGAAAATACCGATACAGGCACTGGCCGAAACAGATGAGATATATCAAGGGCAAAACCCGTGTTTTACACTCGTAGATAGGCGTTCATTTCTCGTGCTCAGCTTGTCAGCACAAGCTCATCGGGATGCAACCACCTGGGGTTGTGTGTTTTTGGATGTCCAAAAGCAAGGCGTACAGTTGGTGAATGTGGCAAGTGATGGTGCGTAAGGGATTCTTAGTGGAGTAAAGGAAGTTAGTACACAAATTCCCTTGCGCCCAGACCTGTTCCACCTGATCCGATCAGCGCATCGCGTTAGACAGCGGATGGAAAGGCAGGCATATAAATTAATGTTAGTGGTTGAGCGTGCCCGCAAAGCTCAACAAGAGAAAGATCTGCCGAAAAGGCGACAAGGTGCATCTATGAAAGTCGTAATGGAACTCCTAGAAGCCCAGAATCTAGAAAAATAAGCAATTGAATAGCTTGATGAGTGGGAGTGGTTGTTACGTCAAATCCGCCAGGCCTTAGAACCCATCAATAAACAACACTATCTTGCCAATTGTCTTAATGTGCGAAAAACCATAACAACCGCTCTCGAATTGCTGGCTACGATCGACAATTCACATATTCAAACTTTCATAAAGCAGTTTGCAGAAAAAAGTGATGAATTGCTTGCACATCTAGAATGGCCGGAACAGGCTTTGTCTCCATGGCGCGAATGCTTATCTGGCAAAGAAGAATCGCTAATCCTTTGGGCTTGGCAAAACCAAAAAGAGTTGGGTGTTTCCTATGAAGAAGTCTTGCCTCATGAACAACAAGATTTGGTCATGGCATTCTGGAATGCACTCTCGCTTTTTCATCGTTCATCGAGCCTGGCTGAATCTTTGCATAGCTGGATCCGGCCGTATTTACAAGTTCACAGAGGAATGCCTGATTGGTTGTTCCCGTTTCTACAATTGGTTTGGAATCACCATGTATTTAATCGAGGCAAAAGGAAAGGCCAAAGCCCTATGGCTTGGGCAGGTATTGAAAATGTCCCATCTTTATCGAGTTTGTTTGATTGGTTAGCTAATTCAGAAAAACCGACTTTGGCACCATCTCAGTTTTTTCCTGAGGTCAAAATGTGTTACCCTATTTCTGCAAATTTATGAACCATCCCTCAATCGAGATAACAAGGTTCTATCTTCGAACTTCCTGCTTTTGCTTGCCAATTTTGGGTCCCCTGATTAAAATTTCTATTACAACTGAATAACCCTTTTTCTATTTCAACGTCGGCCAGAACTACTTCCCAAGTCGGAAAATGTTCTGGCTTTTTTGTTTATATTCGCAGTTCACAAGGAGATTCGCCATGCTGAACGAAGTACAAATCGAAGGACTGGTCGCACGCGATTCCTGGACCTATGACAAGGATCTGTTTTTCCGGATCGCATCCTATCGCGACGCAGACATGCCTGCCAAACCGGATGTCATTCCCGGTCGAGACGAACCGGATTACGTCAATATCCGTTACCAGGGCGGCGCAACTTCGCTCTTTGCCCCCCGCAAAGGGATGCGTTTGCGCGTGCACGGCTATCTGCAGAGCCGGGATTTCAAAGAATCCATGGCCGACTTTCTGGAGAAAGCGCGCAGAAGCGGTGGCGAGATACCCGTCATTGAAACCCAGGACAAAATCCAGATCGACCGCAACATTGTTGAAGTAGTCGCCACTCGCGTGATTGTCCTGGACGATAATACCCGCAATAAAAATTCAGCACAGAACAAGTAATTTCTCAAATCAAGCACACCCGTGCCTGCAAAAGAAAGAACAACGAGACATACAAGGAGACCGGTCGTTGACCTAGAGTCTTTTGCGTGTCTCGTTTTGTTTATGCCTTACCAGTACCTTAATAAACAGCCTTTTTCGGGCTCATATTTCAACACTACTAAAAATATCAGGATGCAAATCCGTCCTGGGCACAGGGATCTGCCCGGGATCAATTTGCTGCCCTGAACTTCTGTGAAGGGTAGTTTGTACTTAACGTCGGCACCCATTTCTCTACGTTGGATTAACACCCTACCAGGAGGCTACATGCAAAAAACCGAAACACTGCTTCAAGAAGAACGCTTGCAACGCGCAATTACAGCTCTGGCCGCAGGCGAATACACAGTAACTTTGCTCGAACCAGGTGTCTGGAGCGTGGTCAATGGCGATCATCAACCCTACCGCGTCACCCATGAAACCTGCGAGTGCAAAGACTTTGAAAACATTTCCAAACTCGGCTTACGCTGCAAACACGTTTGCGCCATCCACATTCTTTTCCCTACATTATCAAGATCGCAAGGAGACCTTATGGAACACAACCCCAATGAACCGATCAGCGCGTGGACCCGCCTGTATCACCCTTCTGGAGTGCAGGTCACACTACCCATTTCTCTGGACAAACCCATCACGGCAGATGTCGCCAAAGGCACGCTAACTTCCGTCAGTACACTGATTGAAGCTGGCTGGTTGGTGAATGCTCCGGGATTGGAAGAAGGTGAACACGTCGACGAAGTCCGTCATGTCGTTCGCCGTGTCAAGTCCAACGACGACAACTCCGACACACCCATCGTGGATCTGTATCCCGAACGCGGTAACTTTCGCCTGCTGGGTGTGTACCTCAACGATCCCCAGAGTATCCAGGCCTTTGAGAATGCCTGTGGGGTGCACATCCCCGATTTGCCTCTCTATGAAGGCAACGGCACAATTGAGCGTGGATCCAATCCGCGCCTGGAGAAGTTTGTCGTTTCACTTTCCCGCCCGGTGCGTGTGGTCTGGAAGACCAACCCTAAATGGGAAGGCGAAGAGGACAAGAAACACCAGAAGCGCTTGTTGGTGCGCTGGGCGGATCTCGCCCCTGCTGCTGGTGACAACACTGCTGCGGCAGAGGCTCCGAAACCTGCCGCTGGTCGCCTGTACCTGGATGGTTCGCACGTCAATGGCGATTCCAACGAACAGGTTACATACGATGCTTTCATCAAGCATAACAATGGCAGCAAGCCTGCCAGCAAAGATGCACTCAAGACCTGGTTCTCGGCCAACCGCCAACTGGTCAACCTCAACCCATCCCGCAATTAAACTCACAAGGAGAATCTCATGTCATCGTTTATGTCCAACCAGATCATCGTCGGCAATCTCGGCCGCGACCCGGAAATGCGCTTCACACCTTCCGGCAAACCAGTCACCGATTTCTCCGTGGCTGTTAACCGTCAATACAATGGTGCAGACGGACAACCCGTAAAGGATGTTGTCTGGTTCAAGGTATCCACCTGGAACCGCCAGGCTGAGATCTGCAACGAATACCTGCGTAAAGGTGCCAAAGTGCTGGTCGAAGGGCGTCTGGAATATGATTCCAAGACCGGCGGCCCGCGTATCTGGGAAGGCCAGGATGGCGAAACCCACACCGGTTTTGGCCTGATCGCACAGACGGTCCGGTTTCTCTCTTCTACCAAGGGCGAGGTCAGCACGCACGCAGACTCTACTGCTGGTGGAGATGACGAAATTCCGTTCTAACCCCCTGATCGCCACAACCAACAAACAACGAGCCCGGTTTCTTCCGCAAGGAAGCCGGGCTCTTCCATTTCCACAAGGAGCCAGTTTATGACCACCACCATTCCGCACGATACCCTCAAAACCGCGCTTTCCATCGCTACGAAAGCCGCCACCAACAAAACTCTGCCTGTATTGACCACCATCCGGCTGCAAGCCAGCGAACTTTCTCTGGCGCTGACAGCCACGGATCTTGAAACCGCCATTCACGTGACGGTGGCATCGAACACAGACAAACCCTTCTCAACTTGCGCACCTGCCAGCGTGCTTGCCAACCTGGTTCAAACCAGCGACTCAGCCACGATCCAATTCAAGCCGATGCCCGGCGAGAAACTCTCGCTGGTCGCCGGTGGTGCAAAGTCCACCTTGAACTGTTTGCCAGGTGATGAGTTTCCACTACCGCCCATAGCCAGCAATGAGATGGGCTGCATCTCAGCCAGCCAACTGCGTACCGCACTCAAGAAGGTTCTGATCGCTACTTCAAATGATCAAAGCCGCCCGGCTTTATGCGCGGTGCAATTCGCCCGTTTGAAGGACAGAACTTACCTGGCAGCAGCGGATGGCTTCCGTCTGGCGGCTTGTCAACTGGAGAACGAGATCATTTTCCCTAACGACAAAACAAGCTTGCTGATCCCTCGCGGCTCGGCAGTGAAACTCGCAGCGATCCTGCCAGAAAGTGATGAGCCTGTATCCATCGCGATCACTCCAAATGCGTCAGCCCTATGCTTTTCCTGGTCTGGGTTGAAATTTTGGGCGCAGCTGAGTGATCTCAAATTTCCAGACTGGCAGGCGATCATTCCGGGTTCGTTCAAACACGAACTTTACCTTCCTGCCCGACAAACTACTGAAGCTGTGCAGCGTGCGGAAATCTTTGCACGCGATAGCAATCACACGGTTTCTTTTGTGCCCGGTGAGAATGGCATGATCGTGACAGGAAAATCGGATGGCTCCGGCAAGAGCGAGACCGTTCTGGGCATTCCAATTGAATGCCAGATCAGCTTCAACACCCTATTTGTTCGCCAGGGCCTGGAAGCGGTTGGCGCGGATGTCGTTCAGATGCAGTTCAATGGGCCCAACACACCGGTGTTGTTCAAAGGGCCAACCGATCAGTACCAATATCTGTTGATGCCAATGTCCACGCCGGAGGATCAAGCCAGTGCGGCTCGCGCGGCTCAGGCTGCCGAGGAGAGCGTATGACCACGCTCATGTTCGCACCTGTCGAAAGCAGACCTGCTTCCCCGGCTTTCATTCTTGAGGACACCCCGTTGGCAGAACTCAACCGGATCAAGCAGTCCTGGATCCAGGCAGCTCGCGATTTGGGCTACCACACGATGGTCTGGGATGTTGTCTACTGGTTGGGAACTACCACGAAGCTTACCGGCGGCCGGGAATGTAAGGTCTGGCAGTCCGAAAACGTGGCGATCATCGCCAATGAACATCCCCTTCAGTTTGAGCCTGACATTGATAGCTACCTTTACCAACGCAGCTACACCGTCTGGCTTGCAAATCCCACACACCAGAATCATCATCCCAACAAAATCGATGACATCATCTTCAATTCTTACCCGGTTGCTCACTGGGTCTGGCATGTAGATGACCACACAACCAAGGAAATCGAGGACGATCTACTCTTCCTGCCAGGTCGCTGGCTGGATGCCATCCTGGTTGAAGCCGTGCAGGCACATCAAGCCGCCCAACAGCATGGGATGGATTCAAGCGAATTCGTACGACGCAAACTGCTGACCCAGATGTTGGCAGGCATGGATATCTGACACCCCAGCTTCCAGCTTCGGTTCCCGTGTACACACCGGGCCAGGCTTCATGATTTACTGCCACAACGAGGAGGACAAATGCAAGAAAACGCACATGGTCATTCACCCGGAGGACACCAGTTCATTCCTATCCCTTCGGAGGTAACCAAAGTAGATTTGAACCGCATTTTGCTAGACGCGATCGTACATGTCTCCGGGTACCACTATGTCGTAGATCTCGGCCCGGATGTGAAACCGCGCCTTCACACCATCTCCAAAGAGAAACGCTGCAACTGCATACATGGCAAGGACTGTCCTGCCATTGCCGCCGTTACTGAATTTCTGCGGAAAGGCGGTGAACGCGCGCCTGATCCCCCACCAGGCTACTTTCCTGTTGCGCCCGAGAAATGTCCGATATGCAATGCCCCCGCTTATCACGAGCCCAGGCTCAATCGCTCCCACCTGGGAGCGGGCTGGGGTTGTTCCAAAACAGGTGAGAAACACTACTGGCGCTACCGCAGCCAACTGATCCAGGAAGCGCTGAAAGCTAACCCCTGGCTTTTTCCTCCGGTGGTAATTCGCGCTGGCAAACAGATCAAAGCTTGGGATGGCATTCTGCCCAGCGATACAGTTTTATATGAAGGCGTGCTGCGCGCAGACGTTGTTTCTTCGACCTGATTCATAAAAATTCTTCCCTCATTGGGGACAGCTTGTCGTCCCCGCCTGGGGGATGCATGTCTGTCCCCTTTTCACTCTGGAGACCGACATGCAAACACAACTCTTTACAACCAATCCCCCCAATTCTTATCCAACCTCACAGGTCAAATTACTGCCTCTACGCGAGAGACCTGCTTACCGCGCATCTTCTGTTCCATCAGCATGCACCAGCCTTGAACTACTGGCTGCCATCATCGGTGGTCCGCAGCAGATTGAAACTGCCTCGGCACTGCTGGCAAAATTTGGTACTTTGCGGCGTCTGTTCAATGCCCACACCGGTGAAATCGAAACCGTCCAAGGTGTTGGTTCGCAGACTGCGGCTCGGATCAAAGCGGCGCTGGCGATCGGCCTGCGCATGGCTACTGACGATGCCATGGAACGCACAACGGT
>CAIVSQ010000186.1 GCA_903908605.1 uncultured Anaerolineae bacterium | reverse complement strand
TCAATTTTGGATAAATTATTCAGCCAATCTGCACCTGTCAATGTCAGGATAAATAATAAGATCCAAACCATGCATTGAATTCCAGAAATGATAATTTCAACAAAAAGATAAGTAGTATTCATTGATTACCTGGTTTGATCATTTTATTTTCAGATGGCGTGAGGAAATTATGTAAACTGATTGAAGGGCACATAATCTTTAATGTATTCAATGATTTTGTTCCGCAAATCAACAGTCAGGCTGCGCAGGAACTCACCCCCGGCATGGCTGCCCATGATATAGGCAAAGTTACCGTCATCCACATTCAGACGAAATTCAGGGTCAAGGATATAGGTTTTGAAGAAATTGCGGGCGGAGTTGAATTGCCGTTCATCCGGCAGGTAGCGGCTATCGAATTTATCAAATTCCTCATCCAGCATCTCGTCTTTTGTTTTGAAAACCGGCCGCAGTCCAAAAATAACTTCCACCATCTCGCGCAGGGATACGCGCCGGTCGATATTAATGGCCTGGCGCAGTTTTTCCAGGTTGAAAAATTCTTTCGGCTTGTCGAAGATATTGGTCTCAATGTGTCGCACCAACGATTCTAATTCGCCAGCCTGAATTTTCTCACGGGAAACTGTGTCACCCCAGATTACATCCTCAAAGCGTTGGAAATACATCCGGTCGACCTTCATACCTTCCTGGCCGATGGCCTTCTCTTCATTGATTTTTAGGAAGTCGTGCCGCTGGCTTTCAAAGGAATCAATATATGCGCCGCCATCTTCCCCGGGTCCGGCAGTGGTTTCTTCCCCTTTGCCTTTCGGCCTGGGGGCTGGCAGCTTGAGAACCTCATCGTAATTAAAATCTTCCTCAAAGTATTCACAGTTGGCGAAAAAATCAAAGAGCTTGAACTGCTCTTTTTGCTTGCTGCCAACACGCTTTTTCCAGGCCGGATCGGTGATTTCCCCGGTATAGTCGTGCTTGCGAGTACCGCGCCCTTTAATCTGGATGAAGTCGGTCGGCGAAAAGATTGGCCGCATCAGGGCCAGGTTGAGGATATCCGGGCAGTCATAACCGGTGGTCATCATGCCAACCGTGACGCACACGCGGGTACGAGAAGTGCGGTAACTTTCGATAAAATTGGACGAACCTGAAAGATTATTATTTGCAAAGTTGCTGGTGTACTGCTGAGCCTCCGGGATCCAGGAGGTGACCTGCATGGCAAAGTTGGACTGGTATTTGCCCGGGAACATTCGATCAGCAATCACGTTGAGCATCTGGGTTATTTTTGTGGCGTGGCTCTGACTGACACAAAAGACAATGCTCTTGCCAATTTCGTCGCTAATGGGGTCGCGCATGGCATACAGCAGGAAGGTCTCGCAAAAGACCTGATTGGTATTATCCGAGAAGAAGGTTTTCTCAAAGTCCTTTTTGATAAAGGTTTCTTCAACCTCTTCCGAATCAGGTTTTTCCTCGTCAGTTACTACGACTGCATAGCCCTCATCGGAAAGGATTTGGGCAGTAATATCAGTGCGCGCATCCACCACCAACGGGTTGATGAGGAAACCCTGCCTGACACCATCCAACAAGGAATACCGGTAGGTGGGGATTCCGTTTTCGCACCCAAAAGTTTTATAGGTATCCAGCAGTACGCGCCGTTCCCAGTCCCTTGGGTCATTCTGATTCTTCGGCCCGGTATTCTTCAGGTAGTCCCTTGGGGTAGCTGTCAGGCCGAGCTTGTAACCGATGAAATATTCAAATACAGCACGGCTGTTGCCACCGATGCTGCGATGGGCTTCGTCCGAAATCACCAGGTCGAAATCATCCGGGGCAAACAAGCGTTTGTAGCGGTTGCCAGCCATGAAGGTTTGTACTGTGGAAACCACAATTTCAGCCTTGCGCCAATCGTCTTTGTTTTCCTTGTACACCACAGTCTGGTAATCGTTTTTTAGGTACGAGGCAAAAGCCTTTTTTGCCTGGTTTTCCAATTCCAACCGGTCGACCAGAAAGAGCACACGCCGGGCGTTGCCACTTCGCAGAAAGAGCTTGATGACTGCTGCAGAAACCAGGGTCTTACCGGTGCCGGTGGCCATCTCAAACAGAAACCTGTCCTTACCTTGTTTGACGGCTTGCTGGATGGCATGCACGGCCTTGAGCTGGTATTCGCGCAGCATACGCAGTCCATTGGCACGAATGAATGGTTCGCGAGTGATCTCATTCAGCCAGGATGGGTCTTTTTTGTAATCCGGGCGCTGGGTCAGTACAATATAATCCTGTTCAACCACCTCACCCACCAGGCTCTTGGGGTTGGGGATAAATTTTGAAAAACTCTCGAAAGAATCGGGGGAAGGAAAAGTAGTAATCGCCTGCGGATTGCCGCGCTGGGTATCCCACAAGTAATGCGAATTGCCGTTGGAAAGGATGATATAACGACAGTGCTGGGCCAGGGCATACCGGCGGGCCTGCTCTTTGCCAACCAGGGCCGGTCTGTCTTCTGACTTTGCCTCCAGGACGATAAAAGGAAAGCCTTTCTTGTCCAGCAGCAGGAAATCAATAAAGCCGTTTTTGACCGTCTCAAAATTCTCGCCAAAAGCATCCACCTGGCTGCTGGTTATTTTGACGTTGTTTTCCAGAACGATATTGGCCTTGCCATTGGCATCGTCAAAGAATCTCCAGCCGGCTTCGGTCAGGAGTTGGTTGATTTTGATGCGGGCGTGGGCTTCTTTGGTCAAGGTAAACCCCTACTTTAGTTCTTCTCAGTGGAATGAAAAACAATTAGAACCTTGAAAGATTATAATATGAAATCAATTTCACGAACTAGAAAATATCAAAAGAAAATGAGGGGCAAGGTAGCTGTCAGCAGAAAGATGGAATCGATTGATTAACGCTTTTCCCTTTCGGATAATTCTTACTGCCTGATCTCCCCAATTTTCAACGATACGACGCACAAGGACTGACAATGAACAAAATTGATCTGCACGAATCTGGATCTATTTTTGCTTACCTTTGCTGTTAAAGTTTCCTTGAGCATTTTCATAAAACCGATCAAAAACCGCCTTGACTGTATCCAGCGCAACAATCTCAGCGGATAAAATAATTATGCTCACTTTTCCATTAACCATGTACAATTAAATCGCCCTCTACCATTTCCTACCCATCCACAGGTGAAATTCCATGAAAATTGACTGGACAGCCAGGCCCAACGGAATTGATATGCTGGAATTACGTGATTTTTTGAAGAGCGAAATTACGGCTGATGATTTTGCCTATACCGGGCTGGGGTATATTATTCAGCGTGAACGCCTCAGGCAAATACGCAAATACAAACCGCGCGTGGAACTTTTTCCGGCCCTGGAAGAAAGAGCTGAAGAAAAGTGCAAGCTCTACCTGAAAACCCTGTTAGAACATGGCTATATCGAGCTCCGTCCGGAACTCCCTGGCGACAGCTACTACAAACAAACGCTGGCCGGTTCGGCTTTTGCAATGGCCAGCCGCAGGCGCTTCTCGCGCAAGAGCGCCCAAAAACAGCTGGATGAGTTTCTCAGACGCTGCCGTGATCTGAATACGCTGCCAACGGACATCAATGTGCCTGAATCACTATGCCAGGTTGATTCGGTCATTCTATTCGGATCATTTTCCAATGAAGACAGTGATGATGTTGGCGATGTGGATCTATGCCTGACACTTTCGATCAAAGATCAGCAGCTGGTTCACCTCTATAGAACCGAAACCTTCAAGCAATATTTCCTCAACGATGCGATCCGGCGCGATCCTGAAATAATGGCTCGCAAGTTTCTTAAAAAAGGATTGAACATCCTCAGCATTGGTTCAAATTTACCGGATGGTGTCACCGGCAGGACACTTTTTAGCCTGAACGGCGAAATTTCGGGTGGAACGTAGAATAAACTGGAGATCACCAGCGCTGAGTTTCAGGCTGATCGCTTGACAAAAAGAGAAGTGCTCCCCGGCCGGGTACAGGATTGGACACGAATCATGTCGGAAAGTTGCGAAAAATCTGACTGGCGTCACGATTATATGTCACCCAAAAACCGGTCAAACATCCTGATTTTCCATGGATAAGCGGAGAAAAAGGCGTCACATAAATTTATGTTGTATACTTTCCATACACCCCGTACCACCGGGTTTTACGTTCTGCGGGTGGTAATGATAAGCCATGAAACTTAACAAAGCCGATACCTGCCGAACCAATATTTTACCAAAATTCAAGGCTGCCGAATGGGATGATGATGCCATCATGAAGAGATCGTCCTGACCCCAGGGCGGATTGTAGCGCCCGGCGGGCAGCATAGCCGCAAGCAAGGCCTGCGCCCGGATGTTGTCCGGTTTATTCGGCGCAATATTCCCATTGCGGTGTTGGATGCCAAGGCGAGCCATAAACATGCAGCGGACGGACTGGCCCGGGCCATGCGTTAGGCAGAAATGCTGAATATTAAGTTTGCTTATTCCAGCCATGGTCATACGATCGTCGAACACGATTATCCTGGCGGCCCTGAAGGCGACATCACGAATTTCCCGACGGCGGATGAGTTGTGGGGGCGATTGCAGGGAACCATCCACCTGTGCTGGCATGATGTGGCAAGAACAACGGTTTGCACCATGAGCGGCGCACCCAACAGAAACACCCGTGGCATGTGCTGAGAAGGAGAAGGATCTGTCCTCGATGAAGCAGAGCACTGGTGGCTCAGTCTAAAGGGCTTCCACGCCATGATGCAGGGCATCAGCCCGGCGAAATGGAAAAGAAAATTACACGGCTTAAAAGTAACCAACCGGAAGAAGAAAAGGTTAATAAGGAAAACCATGCGTCAGAAATCAGCCTACTTTAAGAACTTTGCCAAACGCCTGATGGCGTCGTTGCAAAAAAACAGCCAGTTTGCCTCTCAGCCAATCCAAACGCCACAAAGCCCCGCAACTGAAACCCAAAATCTGGCCCTGAGCGTGCGTCAGCCCTATGCCGAGCAAATCATGCGCGGCACGAAAACCATTGAGTATCGCAGCGCCCCCACCGATATCCGCGGGCGCATTTACCTCTACGCCAGTTCGACCCCCGGCCACTTCAGCCTGTTTCAAAAAATGAACGCCGAACCGGGCGATTTCCCCATGCGCGTCATTGTCGGCACGGTGGAAATCATCAGCTGCAAGAGTACAGCGAAGGGCTACGAATGGTATCTGGCACGGCCTGCCCGGCTGGAAAAGCCGGTCAAAGCGGATAATGCTCCCCAGCCGATCTGGTTTATCCCGTTCAAGGACTAAAGTGGCCCCGCGTGCGGCGCAGTCCGCGACGGAGCGGGAGTTGCGCTTGCGGACGTTGCTGCCGTCCGTGTTGGATCGGGCGTTTAAGGGAGAGTTGTGAATGGCGACCAAAGATAGGCGTTGCAGTCCGGCACGTATTGATCTAAAATTTCGAGAACAGGAGAAAAAATCACTACGTCCACCATTGATGATATTCTAAAAGAATTTCCTCCTCGCACCCGAGAAAAGGTCAAAGCAGCCTGGGAGGCTTTGCCCTGGTCCAACTCTGGAAATTTCCTGGATTTCTAGCGGAATATGCCCGGCAGCTTCGCCAATGATTTCAAAATTACGGATCACTGCATCTTCAGTTTTGTCATCCTCGCAAAACTTCTCAAAGGTCATTCCAACCGTGTAGCATTGATCTTCTCAATGCAAGTCATAATATCTTCCACGCGAATTTCCCAACCTCTTTCAGGCGACATGCACAGCCTCGCTCAAAATAGCTTCGCGCATGGATGGTCTTAATGCATCTGGAGTTACCAGATCGATGCGGCGTTTGGTCAGCTCTTCCAGGTAGTATTTGAGGCGAATAAACTCGAACAAACCTGCTGGCTGATCAAATTCAACCAACATGTCAATGTCACTGTTGTCGGTTGCAGCACCACGTGCAAAGGAACCAAAAACAGCCAGCGATTTGACTCCTCGCTGGTTTAAGTCAGCCTGATGGGCCATCAGGCTTTTTGATACGGTACTAAAGCTCAAATCATCCACTTATTTCAACACTACACGTGAATATTCATCGCTGAAGCACAGCCGAGAACGTCTCTCTCAGCCCGAAAACCCTGCCGGCGGAATGCCGAGGGCCTGGATGAGCCGGGCCCAGTAATTGACCTGGGCGGCGGTGGAGGCCAGGATGACGATTTCACGCTCAGAAAATTGATCCTTGAGCTGTGCGATAAAGTCGGGATGAAATTTGAGCGGGGTCTGCGAGACCAGCCGGGCGTATTCAATCGCCAGCCGTTCGCGGGCGGTGAGCGAATTGACGCTGGCCAGTTCGGACTGTCCTCTTAGCGCAGCCACCTCTTGCGCATTGATATTCAAATCCTCGTGCTCATACGAATTCATATCGATGCAAAATGGGCAGGCGGCCGCAAAGGAAGCCGCCATGCGCACCAGTTTCAGCATGCGCGCGTCCAGCTTGCCGTCCTGGTGGGCTACCAGGGCCTCCAGCAGGCCGGAGCCAAGGGCGGCCTTTGGGTACCAGGCCAGCAGCCTGGCTGGCAGCATTACCCGGCCTGTCACCTTCTCTGAGAACCAGATCCCCAGGCGCAGCAGAATATTTGTTTTTTTGGGTGGTTCAATAAAAGCATTCATTGTGGGTACTCCAATGGGGGTATTGTATCTTAAAGCGGACGGGGGACGGAGGACGGGGAAGAGCAGACGGGAGACAGGGGACGGGAGACGGGGAAGGGCGGACGGAGGAAGGCGGACGGGGGACAGAGGACGGGGAAGGGCGGACGGAGGAAGGCGGACGGGGGACGGGGAAGGGCGGACGGAGGAAGGGGGACGGGCAGGGCTTGTGGTGATTTAGTGGGTTTCTGCTGAAATGCAAGGTACAATTAAACGACTTAACCATTGAAGCAGCATAATCAAAGGAAAATTTACAATGAGCATTCCACATAACTGGAACAAAGCAATTATTGATGAATTTCGAGCCAACGCTGGTGTCGTTGGCGGTCCGTTTACGGGTAGTACGCTTTTGCTTTTGCATACCGTTGGCGCAAAAAGCGGGCAGGAACGCATCAACCCGGTCGCCTATTTTGGAGATGGCGAACAGCTGATGATTTTTGCCTCCAAGGCCGGCGCGCCCACCCACCCCGATTGGTATCACAACATCGTGGCAAATCCACTGGTCACCGTGGAAGTGGGCACGGAGGTATTCCAGGTCCAGGCAGAAATAGCCGCCGAACCGGATCGAACCCAGCTTTACAACAAAATGGTTGAAAAAATGCCTGGCTTCGGCGAGTATCAAAAAAAGACTAGCCGCGTCATCCCCGTCATCATCCTCACCCGCGTCAAATAGCGGCATGGCTCGCAAACAAATACAGGCAGGGACTGGCCGTCAAAACCCCAGTCCCTGCCTGTTATTAAGCATGGCATTCAGTCCAACAAACCTGGGGCTGGCAGAAAAACGGGCTTCGTAATGACCCCAATTGGGTTTACAATTGCGGTATGATAACCAGTGCGCAGTTGATCGTATGGGGAATTTCAGCTGTTTTGTTCCTCTTCACGTTAGCGGGTTTGACCATTGCAGCCCTGCTGGTTAACAGGTATCACACCCCACAGGGCCGTTACCTGGGCTTAATGCTTGCTTTTGCCGGGCTGGGCACCTTCGCTTATTCGATGGAGCTGATCAGCCCTGCGCTGTGGCAAAAGCTCGACTGGGTGATTGTGCGTTATTTTTCGTTTACAGCCTTTGTGATCGTGGTCGCCTGGTTCGTCTCGTTCATCACCTTTTCCCCGTTTCGGTTATTATCCTGGCAGAACCTGCTCTTCAGCACCACCCCCTTTGTGTTCATCTTCGCGTTGGTAGCCTATCCAACCTCCCGGCTGATCTACAATGAGGTCTGGCTGGACCAGACCGGCATGATCCCGATGCTGGCCAAAACGTCTGGACCTCTGTACTGGGTCTTGCAATTATATGTAATCGGCACCCTGATCTTGCAGATGTACCGCTTGCTGCGTGCCATGGCGCAGGGAGATAGCTTATCACGCGGGCAATCGGCCCTGACCATTACAGCCATCTCATTGATCGTGGTGACACACCTGATGCATTTGGGCGGGATGGAACTATTTGGCCTGATTAACATGAATATGTTCAGCTACCTGCCTGCAGCCCTGCTGATCCTGTGGGGCAGCAAGTTCTACCACCTGGCGGATGTCAGGCCGCTGGCCAGAACCCTGCTGTTTGAGCAGATGCGCGACGGCATGCTGGTACTGGACAAGACCGGTGTTGTGCTCGATATTAACCCCACGGCGGAAGGCTGGCTGGGGCTGCAGCGCGGCAAGGGCTTTGGCCTGTCGATCGCGAAACTCTCTCCCGAAATTGCGGAGCTGGCGCAGGAGCTGCCCGGGCTGGATGGCAGCGACACGGTTTTGCGCTTCGCCAATGTGACGGTGCAGGCCCGCATCAACACCCTGTTAATCCAGGGCGGCGCGGTGGGCGGCTACCTGGTTTTGCTGCAAGATATCAGCGACAGGTTGGAAGCAGAAAGATTGAGAGAAAAAGAGGTCGGGCGAATTTCAGCCTGGCAAGAGCGCCACCGGCTGGCCCGCACCCTGCATGATTCAGTTGTGCAGAACCTGCGTGGGCTTTCACTGCTGGCTGGCTCTGCGCATCAACGGCTTGTCCAGCAGCGCTACGATCAGCTCGACATTGTCCTGGGTCATATTTTCAATGGCTCCCGGCGGGCAGTCGATGACCTGGATGATTTGATCGTGGAAATGCAACTAGAGACGCCCGGGCTGGGTGACTTTGACCTGTTGGTCGAACTGCGCGAACGGATCAATTGGATGGCGGAGCAACGGCAGCTATTGATCGACATGCAGTCGCCGCCAGCACTGACAATTTCAGCAATCGCCCAGCGCGAGGTATTCTATATCTTGCTCGAAGCCATCAACAACACCCTGCAGCATTCCGGTGCTGAGCAGGCCACCGTGACGTTAGTGGAAGCCGATGATATCTTTACCGCAACCGTCAGTGATAATGGCTGTGGGTTCGAACAGCAGCCGCGCCAGGGCGGCATGGGTTTACGCAATATGCGCGAGCGAGCAAGTGCGATTGGCGCGGCTTTGTCAATTGAAAGCCAGCCGGGCAAGGGAACGCAGGTCTGCGTGAATCTGCCGCTGGCAAACCATGAATGAGAGCAACCCTATGGACACTCGCAAGGTCTTGATCGTCGATGATCACCCGCTGATGCGCACAGCCCTGCAGATCACAGTGGAAGAAGGCGTTGATCTTAATGTGGTGGGCCAGGCCGGCAGCTTGCGGGAGGCACGCCAGCTGGCCGAAGAACTGCAGCCGGACCTGTTGATGCTGGACCTGTACTTGCCAGATGGCAACGGCCTGGAAATGATCCATTATCGCAACGAGCACCTGCCCGGCATGCGCATTTTGGTGGTAACCAGCAGCAAAGCCGAGACCGACCTGCTGGCTGCCCTGCAAGCCGGTGCCGATAGCTATGTAATGAAGGATTCCAGCCCTGAACAGCTGCTCAGAGCAGTCCGTAATGTGCTTTCGGGTGGGAATTTTCTATCACCAGGGGCGACCGTTATCTTATTGAAACAAATGAGGCAGCCCGCCATAGAACCAAAGAAGCCCAGCAAGCCCGCACTGAGCGCGCGCGAACAGGAAATATTGCAATTCCTGGCAAGCGGGGCAAGTAACAACGATATCGCCGCAGCCCTGCATATTAGCGAAAGCACCCTGCGAACCCATCTGCAGCACATCATAACCAAACTGGGCTTGCAGAACCGCACCCAGGCGGTGGTGTACGCAATTAATAACCCATAACCAGTCCAACAATAGACAGGGCGTCTATTGAAGGCATGAAAATTCAAACAAAGCGTCTATGTAGCGGGGGATAATCGTCACTTATACTGCACCATTACGCACAGTAAAATTGTATCGACTGTTTTGTAAGCTGTTTGGATTAACCATTTCGCCAAAGGTGAAATGGTTAATCCAAAAGGCCCAAATCGATTTCAATTTACGCAGCAGCGAGGGTGAAAATATGAAACATGAACTTCACAGATGGCTGGCAGCCTGGGTCTTGGCAGCATTGCTGTTCGGTTTTCTCCCACCCGCGCAAGCGACAGCAAAACAGAATCCGGCTTTATTGAATATAAGTGCCCTACCCGACACAATTGCGACAGTTGGCGATGGAACGGCAACCGATGCCACTGCCACCGACGCACGGCCATCCCCGAAAAGCGCAACACAGCCCGCCTCTCTTGTTTACACCTTGGGGTCATCCGTTGTAAGCTTCAATTCTCAAAGCATCGCGGTCTCGATGGAGGAGCCGCTGCAGGTGAGTTTTGTGGGAAGCCAGCCGGTCAGACCCCTTGCCGCTGGTGACGCTGATGGCAAGAAACTCATCGGCAGCGTTACCTATCCGGACCTATGGCCGGGCATTTCGCTGGCGTACGATGCACCCAATCAGTCTGGGCTGCGTAGTACCTACTATCTTCAGCCCCACGCCGACCCGGCTCAAATCCGACTGGCTTACAACCAACCGGTCAGCATCGGATCAGACGGGCAATTGTTGGTTGCCATTGGTGGCGCTGCCCTGCGCGAAAGCGCTCCGCTCGCCTGGCAGACGGTTCAGGGCAGAGAAGTACCGGTTCAGGTGGCCTTCCGGCTTATTCCCGGTCTGACCGGGGAGCAGCCTTCGATCGGCTTCGAACTGGGAGCATACGACCCAGCCCTGCCGCTGACCATCGACCCGACCCTGGTTTGGAATTCGTTTTTCGGAATTTCTGGAACCTTGTATAGTTCAAAGATCGATCCAACCGGTCAGTATATTTATGCGCTCGGTTATGCAACAGCTGAAATATCGGGGGGAACACCGTTGAACGCATATTCGGGGAGTTACGATATCTTTTTAGCCAAGTTCGATACCGGAATGAACATGATCTGGTATACCTATCTGGGCGGATTAGCTAATGATGACGGTAGATCAATCGATATCGACTCGAACGGCGACCTTTACATCACCGGGCAATCATATGGAGACTGGGGATCAGGCTCCTGGGATCCGACTCCCATCACACCTTATCCTGGCCCCAAGCGTAGCGCGGTCGTTGCCCGGTTGACCAGTGACGGCGCGTTGGTTTGGCATACCTTTTTAGGCGGTGTGAACAGTGAGTCTTCCGGTGGTAGTATCCTTTTATCGAGCAATGCCATTTTCGTTGGCGGGGCCACCTATCTTGTTTCCTGGGGCACGCCGATCAATCCGTATGTACCGAATACATCAAATAACGCCTTTATAGCCCGTTTGACCAAGAATGGAGTCTATACCTGGCATACTTTTTTGGGCGGGAAACATCCCTCATTTACCACGTATGACTGGTTATGGGTAAGAGGAATGAGCGTAGACAGCTCGGGAAACTTGTATACGGCAGGGTATTCCGGAGCGGCAACTTTCACCGGCCTGGGCAGTCCCATCCGTGCTTTTGGTGGTGGCCTTACGGATGACTATGTCGCAAAGTGGAATTCCAGCGGTGTACTGCAATGGTACACCTACCTTGGCGGTGCAGGTGATGAATACTTTCATGGTCTATCCGTCGATAGCAGCGGCAATTCCTATGTCACTGGCAGCACCCCCTCTACCTGGGGCAGCCCGATCCTCGCCTGGTCTGCCTCGACCAAGTCTTACGTAGCGCGCGTCAACAGCAACGGCTCTCTGGCGTGGAATACCTTTCTGCAAAATAAATGGCAAAATTATACTTACGATAACATTCAACTTGACCCGTCTGGCGATATTAATCTATTTGGGGAAGCCAGCAGCAGCTGGGATACCACACCCGGCACATTGGAAGCCAATATGCCTTACACTGGCAGCGTGGATGGTCAGATCATAGTTCTAAACAACAGCGGCGAGCTGCAGTGGCACGGCTTTTTTGGAAGCGCCCAAGCCGATTACACGAGTACCGCAAGCGTCTACGATGCTGATACATTCTATGTTTTCGGTACAAGTGACGCAAGCTGGGGCAGTCCGCTCCAACCGTGGTCTGCCACAAATAAAAATTTCATCCTCAGGCTGGGGCTGGCCAACCGCGCGCCAACCAATATTTCGCTCTCCAACAACATGATTGCGGAAAACGAACCTGTCAACACTACCATCGGCGCTCTCACCACCAGCGACCCTGACACAGGCAACATGTTCACCTATTCGCTGGTGAGCGGCACCGGAAGCACAGACAAC
>CAIVSQ010000185.1 GCA_903908605.1 uncultured Anaerolineae bacterium | reverse complement strand
TACCTGGTGAATTCGCAGGCAGAAGCTCTTGCCCGTGATTAAATTCTTTAGCTTCGCTTACTGTGACTGTCTGATGGTAGGGTAAGGATGGGATTTTTTCTGCAGACAATCCGGTCGCGCTTAATAAGGCTGAATAAAAATCGGCGGCATTGTTATAGCGGCCTGATGGTTGTTTTTCTAATGCTTTTAATAGCACAGTTTCAACATCAGCGGGAATGGTTTCATTAAACTCACGCGGGCTGGTTGGTCGAACGCTAAGGTGACCGTAGCGAATTCTTTCTGCGTTGGTTGCTCCGGCGGTTGTTGTAGCAGCTTCGTCACCGCGGAATGGCCGTCTCCCGGTTAGCATTTCATATAATAGGACGCCCAGTGCGTACACATCTGTGGCGGGGCTGAGTGGTTCGCCGCGGATTTGTTCGGGCGCCATATAACCCGGAGTACCCGCTGAGGCAAAGGTTGTATTTGAACTTTCCGCATGCCTGACGATTCCAAAATCGGTTAAAAATACCTGCCCGCTTGCGTCTAGCATTACATTGCCTGGTTTCACATCGCAGTGAACAATTCCGTTGGCATGTGCATACCCGAGTGCGGCGCAAATAGGCTGCAAATACGCCAGAGTGTCAGTCAGCGAAAGGAAACCCTTGTGGTTACGCAATACATCCTTCAGCGTTGGACCATTTACAAAATACTCAAGCAGAAACATGATATCTTCTGCTTCGTAAAGCCCATAAAATGGTACTATGTTTGGATGGGTTAATTTCTTTAATGCGCGAGCTTCACGTTGGAAGCGCTTCAACATGTGAGGGTCATCGGCTAACTCAGCGTGCAAGACCTTCATGGCGAGTGTTACATTGCGCCGGGTATCCATGACCTGGTAAACCGAACCCATCCCACCGGATGCAATATAGGCTTCCACGCGGAATTGGTTGAGCAGAGTCTTACCTATGAGATTGGTCATGAGATAAATCTATCCATGCTTCTGTCTTATGGTAAACCTGGTAACGGGTTGACTCCGTAAGCCGGCAGGTCACCGGTAATGATATTTACAAGACTATCTAATTGGGCGGGTGTGGTTCCAAAGGTGCAGACAAAGTTGCCTTGACTGGGAAATTCCAACAAGTCGGTCGGGGATTTTAACGCAGCTACAATGATTTTAGCATTGCCCTGTTGAAGGTCTCTGACCATGCGTCCTTGCCAATCATCATTATATAATATTTTGTTGGTGTGCGCTTGCCATGTAAGCACAATTACCATATCAGAATTGTTAGCCTGGGCATGAATCGATTGGATTTCTGCTTCAGTGCCGACAGCCTCGATCCAGGGGGCAGTGTATTCTGCTACTGTGACTGTGTGGCCTTTGTCCCGGAGGGCGTTCGCAAGGCTGACATTTAATTGCCATGCATCTGGTGGGACGACTAAAAGAATATTGCCGATCGCGGCGGAAACCGGGATGATCGCATCATCGTTTTTGATGATTGCCACTGAGTGTTGTCCAACCTCGTTTGCAATAGTTTGATTAGCTGCGAAATCTGGGTAGCCTACTGCCGGGTATCCATTGAGTAGATCATTGGCCTCTTTCAACGATAAGATCCGGCGTACAGAGGCATTGACTTGATCAATCGAGATTTCGCCAGTATCCAAGGAAGATAGCAAGCGAACACTCGCCTTTTTTGCATCCGAGGAGGATAGTATTAGCAGCATGTCATTTCCAGCTAGCGCAGCCGCCAACGCAACACCGGCCGAATCGAGCCCCGTGCTTTGCAGTGCGCCCATGTCCAATGAGTCGGTAATGACGACCCCATTAAAACCGAGGTCGTTTCTTAATATACCGATCACCGGGCCAGAGAGGGATGCCGGGAAATTTCTCGAATCAATTCTAGGAAGGGCGGTATGGCCGGTCATCACCACTGGCGCGCCGGCAGCGAGACCCTGGATAAAAGGAGGCAAGTGATCAATGAATAGAGATTGACTTGTAGATTGATCCACCGGCAACCCAAGATGCGAATCGATACTGGATGCTCCGTGCCCGGGGAAATGTTTTAATACTGGAATAAGCCCTGCCTGCCGATAGCCCTGTACAGCCTGATCGGTAAATGCGGCAACCTTATTGGCGTCTCCGCCAAAAGATCGTTCACCAATCACCGTATTGTCAAGATCAATTAGCACATCCGCAACCGGTCCTAATACCATGTTAATGCCAAAGCTGGCAATTTCCTGCCCGCTTGCAAATGCTACTTTGAAAGCATAGGCCGGGTCACCCGTAGCCCCGACTGCCTGTGGAGAGGGGAACACCGTGGCACCACCGGTTTTAAACCGGTTTATATATTGCCCCTCGTGGTCAATGGCAAAAAACAAAGGGATTGTTGAGCTTTGTCCCGCACAATTTTTGATACTGTCGATCAGGTTGGATAGTTGCGAAGGGTCGGAAACATTACCCCCGTGAAATACTATTCCGCCTGGGGTGATGTCCTGGATAATCTGGCATTCAGTTTGGGTGAGCTCTTTACCCCCCAGGCCGATCAGGATCATTTGCCCAATTTTTTCCTTGGTGGTTAGTCTGGCGAGTATCGCATCTGCTTGTTGGGATGGCGCCGGTGGTGGTGTTGTAATATTTAAGACGGGTGTGCTGGTAGGAAGGTTGGTGGGGATTTCTAATGGACTGGTGGCAGTTTCTGCCACTTCAGATGCCGCGATGGTTGGTTGACCAGGTACATCAGTGATGGTGGCAACAGGCAAGACCTCGGCGGTTTCTGCCTGCGCTGTAATTTTCGACCGGTCCGCCGCGACAACCGTAGCGGAAACTTTTTGTTCCAGGGTGGGGCCGTAATTACGAGACACCCACAGCATGGCGACTACCAGGAAGACAATCACCAGTACGGTTACCGCCACCATGGCCTGCAGGCGTTCAGTCATTTTTTTTCTTTTGCGTTCATCCATTTGTGAATTTTTCATTGTCTAAAGGTCGGCATTAATTCGTTGGAGTTCGACCAATTTTGAGTGATATTTTCTACAGATCTACCGTTCGGGCGAATTCGGAATATATCCCAATCACCACCATCCAGGCTGGAGAAATAAATCCATCCATCTGGCGCCCAAAAAGGCGTACTCCCTGTGAGCCAACTGATGTTCGGTTGGAGTTTTTGAGCATATAACACACCGGTCCAAATCTCGATTGTTTCATTCGTATCAAATGAATGTACCCATAATGACGAATTTTGTAAATAGGCTACAGATCTCCCATCTGGAGATAAAGCAGGGTGCGAACCTGGAAACAAAGTTTCGTCAGAGGAAAACCTCGCGTCACTTTTGCGAATCTCGTTGGGCTTTGTGGTCACGAAATACAGAAAATTCATATTATCATCCGCCCAGGATACATAGCCGGATGTTTTTCCGAAATTATATTCGTGTGTGGTGAAACCCAAATTATTGATATCCTCAAAGACCAGATCATAAGCATTTCTGTTGGCACTATAGGCCAGGTACCGGCCATTTGGGGAACAACGAGGTACACCTGCCAGATCCGGATACGCAATTCCAGCATCCACCCATTGCTCTGTATTCAAATCGATAAAAACTATTTTTTGGTATCCTTCTCCTTTGTGAGCTTCTACAGCGATGCTATCGCCACAGAAAGTTGGCCACAACACATGGGTATACTCGCTTTTAGTATTGATCTTTTTATAGTCGTCCATATTGGTTGGATCGGCGATGAAAACGCTCATATTACTTTCACCGCTGCCTCTGTCCGAAATAAATGCCAGATTGTAGCCTGAGACTGCCTGGGGGAATGGGCTGGGTGTGTCTGTATCGAGTAAGACTACGGGAGTATCGGTCCAGGGAGTGTCGGTGTCACTTGGAATAATGACCGGTGTATTGGTGCTGGCTCGTGTTGCTGCCGGGCGAGCTGTTTCTGTGAAATAGGGTTGGGCAGTTGCTCCGCGGCCAGGCGGCGTGACTGCG
The DNA here is from genome assembly GCA_903908605.1 of uncultured Anaerolineae bacterium. Lineage (GTDB taxonomy): Bacteria > Chloroflexota > Anaerolineae > Anaerolineales > Villigracilaceae > UBA5195. Next base: position 4,150 of record CAIVSQ010000185.1, on the reverse strand, counting down.
ATAGTTGGAAACGGCACCGCAGGGGATGTTTGCCCTGAATTGGTATTATTCACTTGAAACATAAAAAATATTACCACAAAAAACAGAAACCCTCCCCCTGCCAGCATGGCGTATTTGCTGTTGAGATTATTTGAGCGGGTTGAGACCGGTACAGGTGGTTCTGATAAGGAGGTTTTTTCGTTATCGAAGTAGCCCCGTTGCCTGGTAGGTTCAATGACAACTTCGCCGTAGCTATTTGCTGTTGGATTTTCAGCCTGCGCAGGAAGAATAACGCGTGAAGTGACTGATTCCGGCGAATACCCCATACTGTCGCAGGCTGCCTGGTAAAAACTTTGCATGTCCTGGTAGCGGTCCTGAGCCCTTTTCGCCAGCGCTTTTAAGATGACCTGCGATAAGGCTATTGGGATGGAGCTGGATAGGGCGGATGGATTTTGAGGGATTACTTTCAGGTGGGAATAGCGGATACGCTCTCCGACAGTCACGCCGGATTTCATACTTTCCGCTTCGTCGCCTCGGAAGGGACGCCTGCCAGTCAGAAGCTCGTAAAACAAAATGCCAAGTTCGTACACGTCGGTGGCCGGGGTCACCTCTTCGCCACGGATTTGTTCCGGCGCCATATACGCCGGGGTACCTGCACTGGCGATGGTGGTTGTAGTACTTTGGGCGTGCCGGGCAATCCCAAAATCAGCCAGGTAAACTTGTCCGCCACTGCTTATCATGACATTACCTGGCTTGATATCGCAGTGCACAACCCCCCTGGAATGAGCATACCCCAGAGCTGAGCATAAGGCCTTGATGTATTTCATGACCTCAAAGATGTCCATGCCATTGGGCTTTTTCCGCAGAATATCCCTCAGAGTGGGGCCATCAATATACTCTTCCAGCAAAAAAGTAAATTCTTCTGTCTGAAACAACCCGTAAAACGGCACAATATTGGGGTGAGCAAGATTTTTAAGGGCGCGCGCCTCACGTTGAAAATACTTAAATACTGTCGGGTCGTCCACCATATCATGTTGAAGGACCTTCATGGCAAGTGGAACATTCCTGCGGATATCCCAGACGCGGTAGACTGCACCCATTCCACCAGATGCAACAAAAGCTTCCACGCGGAATTGCCCCATTAACACTTGCCCGATTAAATTTGCCATATCTTCACCTAGCTTTTGAATTCAAATTCTGATGACCCAACCCTAAATTTGTCGCCAGAATTGATGCGTGCTGCGTTGATGCGGTTCCCGTTTAAGAAGGTACCTCCACTGCTGTTTAAATCCTGCAGATACCACTGACCACTTGCGAAACGGATTTTGGTATGTTGACGTGAAATAGCACGTTCTGTCAGGATTACCTGGCATTCCCTGCCACGGCCGATCAAAGAGATACCATTGATGGTAAAGGTACGACCTTGGCATTCCCCGCTCAGTCCGATCAGGAATGCACTGCCAGCAACGCCTTCCAGTTTCCGCCCCCGTTTGGTGGTAACGGTAACGATATAAACGAGCAACCCAACCACGCCCATGGCTACGATCGCCACCGCAATCGGGAAGCTGCTACCCGTTTCGAGAGGAGCAGGCGTAGGCGTTGGGATAATTCCAGTAGAGCGCGTGGAGAGGATGGCGTTGTAGATGGTGGTTCCCTCGGGTACGTCCACCCCCTCGGCTTTTAGAATCCACTGTCCCTGGATGGGGTTTTTTATAATAACACTCGCGAGGGACTTTGAGTTGAAGAAGTTAGCTCCAGGATAATTGGGATCAACCACAACTCCCTTGGGGTCAATTAATCGTGGATCAAGCCGGCTGCCAGGCCAATTAAGAGTAAAGAGCATCTCACTTTGACTTTGAGGTACAGCGGCGGAGCCTAATTCAACCAATTGACCCTGAGAGATATTGCCAGTTTTTCTTAGCAAGATGTTTCCCAGGGATTCATGCCGCAACCCGACATAAATGTTGGCAAGCTCTGTCGCATTCTGAGCATTGTAGTAAGCACCGCATCCTGAGTTGGCGGCCACATTCCGGAGAAAATCTTCGTCTATCGACTGCTCGCCTGTGTTGTTCCCGATGGTATTCGGGATGCCAAAACCAACCGTATAGATGCAAACATGATTACTACCCGCCTTGGATGCAAGATCCAATACCTGCTGCCGGATATCAGAATCATCCGCCACTGTTGTGCCATCGAGTGGAATGTTGGGCATTCCATCACTGAGCAAAATGATAATTGGTTTATTTTGACTGTTGCTAGAATATTGATTGATCGCCAGATCCAATCCATTGGGCATCCCGGTACCACCATTGGCATAAAGACCATTTAAGGCCTGCCTGGCCGAGTTGGTATCTGTCGATAAACTAGAATTTACCTGGCCGGATTCCGAAAAACTTAAGATGGCAACTTCTGCTCCTTGCAGGGCGTCATTTTCGGCTTGAATAATATCCAGTATTCGCCCGCCGGCGTTTTGGGCCGCGAATAATTTTGTGACGTTGGTCGAATCCTGGTCATTCATACTGCCAGATGTGTCAAAGAGCATGACTGTGGATGAATTTGTGTAATTATTGGGTGGCGGCGGTGGAGAGCCGGGGGTTATAGAAGGTGGCTGCGTGACTATCCCTGGTGGAACTGAAATGTCTTCAAGAATTTTCAATATTCGATCGCTTACTAAATTATTTTCCAACAGCCCATTGTGCCAAACTTTGGAGGCCGAATCAATATTAATGATTGTTGGTTCTACCCTAAAATTCGGCCCGGAATTCTGCAGGCTAATTCCAACATAAACATTAGCTGGGAAATCATACGAATGATAATTGCTTTGGTTGGTTAACCGATTTCCTACCCGCGGGATCGTACTGGCATTATCCCGATCTACAACCATATCACCCATGCTTAATTTGTTTGTAGAACTTACCTTCAAACCAAAGATATCCATCACAAAGCCAAGTTGAATATCCCCATATATAAATGAATAATCTGGCCGGCTTGCGAGCGGTTCGCGACCATTTAGCTGTTGAAAAAAACTACTCTGCGGATCTAATTGGCGCCCTGCTGCGCTGGATGGATTGGGTAAACCAATCTTGAAATCCTTCCAGGCATATTCCACAACAGCATGGATACCTTCGCGCAAAGCTGGTTTAAGCAGGTCTGCAATAATTTTTGAAAAATTGTTATTCTTGATAAAAACATCTATGCCAGTTTGGATATTGTTGGCAATTTTGTCTGTCTGGGTGTTTATGAAATCGTTATAAAGCCCGAGGATGGGAACACCTTGATGCGGGGTGGCAATGTCAATAAATTTGCGAATTCGGTGGTTTGGGTGAGTTCCAATGTATTCACGCGTGACAAGTCCGCCCAAACTATGTGCAACGATATCCACATAACCGGGCCCTCCATTTTGCAAACTTTTATTAATGAGCCAGTCGATGCAGTTATTTAACTTTTTAGCACTGTCGGTTACATCTGCATCGATATTCTCATTGCCAGTTGTCGAACAATTATTATCTGTGAAGGGAAGAGCATTAGCTCCTCCCGTTTCGTCCGTATAGGCGAAAAACTGGATGTAATCAGGATTGTAATTGTTGGCTAATAATGTGTAATAAACACTTTGAACTTCTCGCCACATTTCGTACTTTGTGTTGATTCCATGGATCAGGATGACAGGGTGGATTTTTCCTTGATTGGCTTGGGCGTGAACAATAGATCCCGACGGGCTAAGCGAAAATACAAAGAAAGCCAACAATGAAACCAATATGCCGAATCGCCTTAATGTATTCTTTTTCATAATCCCTCTTATTGTTCAATCGTCCCAAATAGAAACCATTCACCATTTTCCAGGTAATAGCGAACGATGTATGTTTTTACGCCCTTGTCCCGTGTAATTCGGATAAGTCCATCAGCCCATTTCCCTTCCCATTCAGTTCCAGGTAAGACTGCAGGAGCTTTGATTATTTCCACTTTAGTAACATTGCCTAGTTCGGTTATCGCCTGTTGTTGGGCCTGTTGAAAAGCTTCAATTGGAAATAATGTTTGCAGATCGGGTGACATTTCCTGCCAAATATTTTGGGGATCCTGCTTTTGCATGGCTGATATGACCCGGTCGTTAACCAGCTGCGGATTTTCTCTACCGCCTTTATCCCATGGTGTTCCTCCTCCACCAGACCCAAGG
>CAIVSQ010000184.1 GCA_903908605.1 uncultured Anaerolineae bacterium | reverse complement strand
CACGGTGCTTGTGCCAAGAAGGCGCCTTGTGGTCGTCAAAAAGGCCAAAACCTGACCTTTTCGGTACATTTATATGCTTATCAAGGTGCTTCCTTGTGCTCCAAAAATCGCAAGGTCATTTCAACTTGTCAAAAGTCCAAAAAATCAATTCAGGGATTTAAATAATCTCGATAAATGGGATTATGCAGCGGCAGGCATAATTGGAACCCTGGCTGCCTTATTGGATTTCTTTCTGGTAACAAAAGTAAATATTGCCAGCGGAACTGTGCAACCTGGTTTTCTGAAGTCAGGTGTTCAGAATTTATGGGACAAAATACTGCCACAGGATAAAGTAGCATTGCTCGAGTCAAAATTTAAAGTGCCGTTTGATATATCTACCAACACAAGCAAGATTTCGCAAGAGGTATTGGGGCTAAATCCCAAAACACATAGATTCCAGTCACTTGGACACGATCCGATTTTAGGTTTCATTTTCGGTGTAAAAGACTTAATACATGGTGAACTGACTGCCATTGATGGAAATGGCAGATTTATAATTCAAAACGTCAGTGGAGGGCAAGGAAAGAGTTTCATTGAAGCTGTCATCACCGAATTTGGACATCTTCTTTCAGATGTGAACGCTACAAGCCCAACTGGAATGAAGCTATCCATTCCGGCCCCTCTGATGCCTTTGCTTCAGATGATACAAGGTGGAAACGTTTCATATAATGGCAGGTCATTCACAATTGGGGATTTGAGCAAAAAAATGTATTATGATGGTTTCAATTTCAACCATTTTATAGGAATGAGTATTCCAGTACTTTTGATTCATATTGTGATTCGGCTTTACACAGTTTTGCGGGAAATGTTTTCAGAAGGATATACGAGTACAAAGCATAAATCAGACATACTTCTATTTACTGCAAATTCGATACTTTGTGCGGAAAATGTCGGTAAATTGATGATAACTAATAATCCATTTGCTATTAATTATGTTTCTTGGGCTGATACTGCAAAATATACCATTCGAACAATAAAATTTGTCCTCGTTGACTATCATCTGGAACAGATTGACTATATACAAAAGATTATAGATCAAGAGTTGGTAAATACATACGATACAGTAGAAAACACGTGGAATAAGGTGTGCGGAGACAGACCGGTGGTTTATTTGTGATTTGCTATTGCATATGTGTACCAAAGACATAACTTGCCAATGTCGGGATGGTTCATTTTCCCAGAGAAATAGGGGAACACTTTTAAAATCGACAAATGCCTATATGAGCGTAAAATTCCAAAAACTTGTTCCAAATCGGCGAAAATCCGGCCAAGGGGATGGCTTTTGAAGCTCTTTGAGCGCAAAAATCGCCAGAGATTTTTCCGGACACTAAAAAAGTGTTACCCAATCGTGAACCATCCCCCAAATTACAGCAAAAGGTGTCTGGCGGCTTCCGTAGCGACGATGGCCCGAAGGTCTTCTGTTCTATGCGCAGTTACCTTTCGACATCTCGCAAAAATAAGCGACCTATCCTGGATGCACTCTATTCCGCTTTGATTGGTAAGCCTTATTCGCCAGCCTTCCTTGATACCTACATGGCTGAGTATTAACAACAAAGTTATTGAACTTACTGAAAGGGTTGGACGCCAGTGCTGGAATTGATTGATTCTTCACATGACTTTTCAAACGGCAACTCAGCCATCGCCATGATTGGCATGCGCTTTTCGAGTTTGTGGCGGAATGGCTGGCCCATATCACAAGCCTGATGGATAAATAATCCATTGCGATGTAAAAGATGTCTCGCCAGCTTGGCGAGACATCTTTTGTGAGTGTAAACTGAAGAACTTATGGATAACGCGATGACTTATCCACCGCCGAAGAAGGCCTTCAACTGCTGGGTGTAAAAATCAGGTCTGGCAACATAGGGGAAGTGCCCATTATCCACTGTGATAACTTTTGCACCTGGGTATGTTGCGCGGAGTTGATCGCGCAGCGCAACCTCCACCAGCGGATCGTTGCTGGCCTGGATGATCAGCATGGGGATCGTGGCGTCTGCCGGCGGCTCGAACTTCTCCACCACGCACTTATACCGGCCGGCTACCTGCGCCCTGGTCATGCGCCCGTAGCTGATCTCGTTCAGGAAGGCCAGGGTCATCTCATCATTACCGGACGCCGGGTAAATGCTGCTGGTAAAGCTGCCGCGCAGCACATTCATTACCAGCCATTCCGGCAAATAGGGAACCAGGCTCCCAAGCGTGCTGTAAGCGGCCGAACAAAAT
>CAIVSQ010000183.1 GCA_903908605.1 uncultured Anaerolineae bacterium | reverse complement strand
GCGGGAACTGCTGATCAGGTGGCGAATGGCTCCAAAGTCCAATCAATCCCTTCTGATATGGTTTTTGTTGCGGGAGATATCCTTACTATTCATAATCAGGATTATGTAGACCACAAGTTGGGTTCATTACTCATTCCAGCTGGTTCGTCAGCGAGCCTGGCATTGGATGACGCTCAGAAATTTGCATACCAATGTTCTTTTCAACCATCAAAAGTATTTGGTATCGATGTTCAGGAACCAGTAACTTCGGCAACCAGGGTTTATGGGGTTATGATCGCCGGTATTCCACTTGGGGTTATGCTGGCTATGTACAGTTTGATCGTTTGGCCAATCACTAAAATCGAGAAGGCAACGGAAAATGATTAACCGGTCTGGTTTCTTTTCACCAAAATGGTTGTTGAGCACCCTACTGGTGATAGGCGGAATTTATTTTTGCTTCCGTATGGGATTATGGCAACTGGACAGATTGGCGCAACGACGTATATTTAACGATCATTATTTGCAAATTGTTGAACAACCAGAATTAATGCTGGAAAAATTGCTGCCCGACAATTTGTCATCGATGGAGTATAGAACCGTTAGTGCATCTGGTAAATTTGATTTTGGACAAAATATGGTACGACGAAATCAATACCACGATGGACAACCTGGATTTTCATTGATAACACCGCTCATCCTGACGGATGGCGAAGCAATTTTGGTTGAAAGAGGATGGATCCCAGCAGAGGGCAATGAAAAACCTGAAGATTGGCATAAGTATGATGTCAATGGGTTTCAAACTATAAAGGGTGTCCTGCGTTTAGGTCAATCAGAATCTGAGTTTGGTGGAGTAGCAGACTCCAATTTGAGTGATGGGCAAACTCGGCTGAATTACTGGAACCAGGTTAATTTGGAAATGATGGCAAAACAATTACCGTATAAAATTGCACCGGCATTTATTCAGCCATCTGCGGATCCGACCAATTTGACCCCACCTTTACCAACACAAGCAATCGTTGAGATATCAGAAGGTCCCCATTTAGGTTATGCTCTTCAGTGGTTCACTTTTTCGTCATTATTGTTATTCGGTTACCCATATTTTTTATATAAACAATTACGAACGTTGGATTCTAAAATGGACGTGGAGAAACTGGCATGAAGTTTACCCTCTCGACATCTTTTGCAAAATTAGCTTTTCTGGTTTTTATAGCCATCTCTTTTTTGTCTATTGGCGGTCGCATGTTGACAGTCAACGCTGGTTATCTGGATTGTTCTACCTGGCCTGTTTGTATTCCGCAATCGACCGTTGGCTGGGCGCAATTATTCCATAGAATATCCGTTGCCATTGGGTCTGTCAGTGTCATGGCCTTATTATTTGAAGCCTGGCGGACACAAAGGGATCATCACTTTCTCTTGCCATTGACTACCACAGTTGTTGTATTATTTTTTGCAGAAGCGTTTGTCGGGGCACTGCAAGTGAATCGTGGATTGCCTGTTGGTATGGCGACTTTGCACGGCCTCACT
>CAIVSQ010000182.1 GCA_903908605.1 uncultured Anaerolineae bacterium | reverse complement strand
GCACGGTGCTTGTGCCAAGAAGGCGCCTTGTGGTCGTCAAAAAGGCCAAAACCTGACCTTTTCGGTACATTTATATGCTTATCAAGGTGCTTCCTTGTGCTCCAAAAATCGCAAGGTCATTTCAACTTGTCAAAAGTCCAATTTATGTTCTCCCGGGGTGCTTGTGTTTAGAACGGTATATCGTCTTCCGGCGCACCAACAAAGGAACCGCCGCCCATGCCATCGTTCATGCCACCACCGCCCTCGTTTTCACCACGCGAGGATAGGAACTGAACGGTATTTGCGGTCACCTCGAAGGAAGAGCGTGAGGAACCTTCAGGCGTGGTCCAGATCCGGGGCCCGCCGGTGGCTGGGTCCGCAGTCAGGCGGCCTTCAATAAGCACCTTGCTACCTTTTTTGACATATTGATTACAAATTTCAGCCTGTTTTCCCCAAGTGGTAACTCGGAACCAGGTGGTTTCTTTTACTTTCTCGCCGTTATTCGCCGTGTACTGGCGATTTGTAGCAATCGAGAAGGTGGTTACAGGCTGACCAGACGGGGTGTAACGCATCTCCGGGTCACGGCCAACGTTTCCTACAATAATCAGGTTTTGGTACATAGATCAATCCTCCAAAAGGGTATAGGTACCGCCGCTTTGCGACGGGGACAATGTGTTGATAATCAATTTTACACCACACAATGACAAAATCGGGGGTGATCCACCAAAATCAGGATCAAGATTTCATTCTTTCGACCACCAATTCCGCCACGTCCTTTACTTGCATCGATTCTGTATCTGCCTTGGCAGCATCAGACAACATGGAAAGGCAGAATGGGCAACCGACTGCAAGCGTACCCGCACCAGCGCCTTTCGCCTCGGCATAACGGGCACTGTTAATACGCATATTGCCCTGCTCTTCTTCTTTCCACATTTGAGCGCCGCCGGCACCACAACAGAATGATTTTTCGGAATGACGAGGCATTTCCACCAGCGAGAGCCCGGCGCTTTGCAGTGCAGCCCGAGGCTCGTTGACCATACCGTTGTGTCGACCCAGATAACAAGGATCGTGAAAAGTTACAATAGTATGTTCAGCGGATTCAACCAGTTGAATTTTTCCCGCTCCCACCAGTTCATTGATTAATTGTGTGTGATGGATAATCTCGTAGGTGCCACCAAACGCCGGATATTCATTCTTGATCGTATGCAGGCAATGTGGGCAAGTTGTGACAATACGCTTGGGATTTACCTCATTGAGAAGCTCAACATTTGCCTGTGCCAGGCCAAAAAAGATATCCTCTCGTCCGGCACGGCGGGCAGAATCGCCGGTACACGATTCATTTTTCCCCAGGATGGCAAAATTCACGCCAGCTTTTTGTAGAATGGTCGCAAAAGCACGTGCCGTTTTTTGCGCACGCACGTCGGTGGCAGGAGCACAACCCACCCACCACAATACATCCGGCTCAGGATTTTGTTCAATGGTTGGAATGTTCAGTCCTTGCGCCCATTTCAACCGGTCCGACTGCGGAACGTTCCATGGATTCTGATTGCGCTCCATGCCCTTAAAAGCGGTTTCCAACTGCCGGGGGAAACTACTTTCCATCATGGCCAGGTTTCTCCGGATCTCGAGAATATCACGCATGGGTTCATTTCCGACTGGACAAATATCCACGCAAGCGCCACAGGATGTACAGGCCCAGACTGCTTCTTCACTAATCAACTCCACAAGCGGACGGTCTGTTCCTCCGCCCTTATTAAAGTTATAACGCTTGTTGATCTCCAAAGCAGCCGGAGAGAGCGCCTTCCCAGTGTTATAAGCTGGGCATACTTCCTGGCAGCGAAAACACATGATGCAGGCATACGAATCAATTATTTGTTCATAACCAAGATCACTGACTTTGGCCGCGCCAAATTGCTCAATGGATTGATCATCCAGGTTGATATAACCCAACTGCCCAATCGATTTCCGTACTGGTTTGAGAGCAAAATTTATCGGTGCAAAGAACAAGTGCAAATGCTTGGAATATGGGAAGTACGGCAGGAACGCAACCACTGCCCCAATTGACAACCAGAACATCAAATGTTCGCCAATTTCTAGTACCGCGGGATTGGCTCCCAGCCATAACCTGGCAACCGAGGAAATCAATGGCTGCCAGGGATCATTGCCGGCGTGATGCAGGGCGACACTAAATGATTCGCCCAATAACCGGCCTGAATTATGCAAAAATATAAAACCTGCCACAATGGCAGAATCACGGCTTATGCCATGTCGAGCAGAAGCATCAAGCAGGGTAGATTCTCGAGTTGTAAGGGTGGCTGGTTTTATGACAAACCGGCGGACAGCCATGGCAATAACACCAATCAAAATGGCAACATTCGCCACATCAGCCAGCAAACGGTATAAATCGCCAAAAATAAGGGTGTTATTCAGCAATCGCCAGCCAGTATAGGCATAGATCAAATCGGCCAGGTTAATCAACAAAAATGCGATAAATCCCCAGCCTATTAATCCATGCAGCATGCTTGGAATCAGTCGGAATCGGAAGACGGGTTGGAAGGTAAAGAATTTCCACAACGCGCTGCCAGCCCTGCCAGCGACCTGTTTCCAATCTGGCTTTCCTTTGCCGCTGCCGATATTCTGAATAATGCGTTGGACACCCTTCCATGTGAAGAATAATGAAAGACCCACTGCTATCGCAAAAAGAATTTTTTCAACCAGTGTCAACATGTGGCCTCCTTATTTTCGCTACAAATACTATAGCATAAAGCGGCAAACTCCCCAGGGGAAAGCTTGCCGCATTCATTCTTTTATCTCAATGCTATTTCAGGAATACCGGTAAGTTTCAGGCCAACGTTACATCGGACAAGTTAAACAACAAGTCGGCAGTTAATTGCTCATGGTTAAGCTTAACATAATCCCACAATCGTGATTCAGCATGAGTAAAAACACGTGATACATGCCGAATCAGGTAAACCGCCTGCCTGACATCAAAACCCTCGACGTGCACCTTTTTAACCCGGCCTAAAGCCAGACTGCGAGAAGCCATTACCTCAGAAATAAATGTAATTCCAATCCCTTTTTCTACAGCCATCTGCACCGCTTCCGCATCTCCAAGCTGCATCACCACATTCAGGGACTCTGGGTCGATCCCATGCCGGCGCAAATTATCAAACAACACCTCAAAGGTTCCCGAGTTCGTCTCACGACTGATAAAGGGTTGATTGGAGATGTCTGACGGTTTCACCTGTTCCAGGTTGGACCAGGGATGATTGGCAGGGACAATCAGAATCACGCGATCTTCCAGGAGGAGTTGAGTTTCCAATTCGCGATGTTCAATGGAGCGACCGATGATGCCTATGTTCAATGTCTGATCAAGCAAGCCATCGACCACATCCTGCCTGGGCATCAAGTTGACACGCGTACGCACATGAGGATATTCATGCTGAAATGAAGCCAACAGGTTGGGGATAAAATATCGTCCCGATGTGGCAGCGCAACCAATACTCAATTCGCCCGCAACCTCCCCATTCACATTCGCCAGGGCATCTTCCAGTAACCTGGCAGAATTGAGCACATCGCGCGCCATGGGCAATATTGTCTGCCCGGCTTCGCTGAGTTGAACAGAACGCCCGTGACGAATAAATAACTCCACCCGGTATGCCCGTTCTATCGACTGTATATTTTGACTGACCGCAGACTGGGAAAGATGCAGACGCTGCGCAGCCCGGCTGAAATTCAGTTCTTCAGCGGCTGTGACGAAAACTTTTAACTCGGGAACATTGATCATTTGACTACCTTTCGCCCATTCTGACCGATAAATATCAGTAGATATAATTTCTTCAAGTAATAGCATAAGCTATTCTGAACAAACTTATTAGTTACGTTTATCACTAACCGGCATGACCATCTGCTTAAAATTCCATCCCCCAGTCTTTTTGGCGGCCTCATTCAACAAATACACCATCCCATGCTCTGAACCCGGGATGGTGTATTGAGAAAGATAAGCTGATTACTCCTGCCTAAGGATTGGCAGGTGGTGGCGAATTACCACCCTGAGATTGATCCGTATCGGAACTTACATCCCGCACATACTGCGCAGCGCCAGGGCAGGTATCCTCAAGAATGGAAGCAATCGAATCCCAATTTAATGGTTTTTCAGCCGTAGGGTCAAAGGCCTGGGTAACTGCAATTCCCAGGCAGCCCGCACCAGCATTGTAGTTGACAAGCGTAAGACGCCATAGCGTTTCATAATCCACCGTTCTACCCGGCATCTGGTTGGTCACATTCTGAATAATTTTTCCAGCCTGTTCACAATTGGCGAGCAAAGTATGAGCAAATACGCCCACGCTGAAATTCGCGCGGGAGAGGTCCAACCCAAGCGGGCAATCATCACAACGGGCATCCACGCTGTTAACAAGCGCGGCGCGCAGCAAGGTCTGGTGAGAGGCTTTTAATTGAGCAAAACCTTTCGACTTGCACAAACGATCATCCAACACTAACGGGCAAAACTGCTCATAAAAAGATGGATTCCAAAGTAGGGCAGTATCCGCACCGCCTTCGGTCATTTGCCCAAGACCAACATCCTTGCCATTCCTGAAAACCCCTGGCCAAAATTGGCTCTCCCGACTAAACAAGTTTTTTAGAAGTTGCGCTGGAACGTCACCTTCAACAGCAACCTGGTATATCAAATTATCAAACCGGTTTTGCCACTCAATCACATCATTTTCAGCGGCTTTTAACCCACAGGCATTGGCTGAACCATCTGGGTTAAGCCCACGTCCCGGGCAGCTTGAAGCATCGGTCACACCCTGCGAAATTAAATTAGCAGCCAGGTAATCATAGGGAATATTCGTGTTTAATTCTTCAGCTGATTCCGGCGTAGTCAGCCACTGTGGCAAACCATCCGTCGGAGGGAATGATTCCCAACCGGCAGCACACGAGGCAACTGGATCACCCGTCCACTGTGACGAAATCACATCTACATTCCAGCGGGGTGTCAACCGGTCGCCATTTGCCTCATCGGTAAGCACACGAATCAATGCATCAAAAACATTACTGGTATCACCATAAGTTGAATAAGCCCAAAAAGTCAGGCGAATACCTGATGGATTTGTATCCGACATCTTAAAAACACACTTATTGCCACTACACGAAAATGGTTCAGTACCCGCGAAACCACTAATTGCCGTAATCGCTTCGTTTGGCAATGGTTCTTCGGCGGTCAGCACAAGTGTGGGTGGTTGTGTACACCAGCCACTGTTATCCGGTTCACAGCCTTCTAACGAGACAAGCACACTCGGTGGCGGCAGTTTTATGGTGATATCTTTTTTGGTTTGCTTGCTTGAGACTTGAATAAAGTAATACCCGGGACAGGCATGTGAATCAACCGCTGTACAAGCCTTGGTTTCCGCCTGCCATTGGCTATACAGATCTTTACCACAGGCTGAATAGACATCAGTTGTAGTTGGGAGTCCCGCGTAATCTACAAAAAATGAGCAGTAAATTTTATTATCCTGCCAGGCAGCCATCCACCACTCATACAATGTGATATCAACATTCATGGATGTATACCGGTCCGGTCCTGGAGGGAGCGTTAAGGGTTTGGATGCAGCAGAAACTACTGAGCTTGGGCGTGCCAAAATCGCGATGCCCAAGCTCAGTCCAATAGCCATGAAAATGGCCAAACTTCGCAGCAACCACTTTCCCAATCGCACTTTTTTATTCCAGGTTAACAATAAATATTCCACTACGTTAGTATAGCGGATTATTGGTTCAATTTCTACTGTTACTTTCCTGTTTTTGGTTGATCCAATTCAGCTAACATCTGCTCTTCACGCCGCAGACCTTTCCAGCGTGAGTAAAGGCTGGAAATATAGATGACCATGATAACAGTGAAGAAAACATAGCCGCCTACAAGATAATTAAACGTATTCGGGGTTCCATCCATTACAGGCTCCTTATTGAGTTATTTTTAACTTTAATTGTTCCACTTTGTCAGCAAATTGGCCAAGTCGAACACGGTGCCAGAATAGCGTGACAAAAACAAGTGAAAAAACAGCAATACAAAACAACATGGTCGCCACCATGGAGGAAGTCATATTCATTTTTTCACTACCACCCCCACCGATGACCACCGGGTGAATGGTGCGGAAAATTCGAATGGATAAAAATGTCAGCGGCACACTAAGGCCTCCCAACAAGGTATAGACTGCCCCAAAACGAGCCCGGCGTTCCGGCTCTTCAATACCCTGTCTTAACAGCAAGTAAGCCAGGTAGATCATTTCCAGGATCGCCGCAGTGGTCAAGCGGGGTTCCCATGTCCACCAGGTACCCCATGCAGGACGGGCCCAAATGGATCCGAGCACGATCGCCACAAAAAAGAACACCAGGCTGATCTCCACCGCCGCAAGACCAACGACATCCCATTTCAAATCCTGGGTTTTCAAGTATATAACCGCAACCACTGCTGCGACAATAAACCCAATCATTCCAACCCAGGCAGTGGCAACGTGGAAATAGAAAACACGCTGCACTTCACCCATTACTTTTTCAAGTGGGGCATAAAAAATGGACATTAAGAATCCAACGAATACCAATAGTGCAGAAAGCACATTAAGTATTTTAAGTACACGAGGTTGTGGGGGCATTTTTCAACTTCTCCTATCTATGAAATATCAAAAAACCAGGGTTTATTCTTCCACCACACTGTCAAAAACCATGAAAGAGACAGCAATGAATATCAGGTCATATACCACTAAAATATTCAACCAGGGGAGAATTTCGCTCATTTCAAGCGACAGTAAAAAACCGCTACTGGCCTTCACTGCAGCCACCAAGATCGGTATGACCAACGGGAACAGCAGGATGGGTAACAGGACATCACGTGTACGTGTTTGAACCGACATGGCGGCCAGTAAGGTTCCAACAGCAATGTAACCGATCGAACCCAACAAGGTCACAAAGATTAAACCCAGGTTGAAAAGGTTGACATTGTATATCACACTGTATACCGGCAGAACAATTGCCTCGACGATCAACATAAAAACAAGATTGCTGATTGCTTTGCCAAAGAAAATCACCGAGCGGTCCACTGGGGCAAGTAACAAACCATCCAGGCAGCCCCGGTCTTTTTCGACCGCCATCGACCGATTAAGGCCCAGGGTACCTGCAAAAGCAAAGGTAACCCACAGCGCTCCAGCAGTGATTCCATTCCTGGCTTTGACATCCAGCTCAAGTGCAAAGTAGAAAATAAGGATGACGAGCATGGAAAAAACCAGCATGGAAGAAAGCAATTCTCGCGAACGCAACTCTGCGGATAAATCCTTCCAGGCAATGGCAGAAACAGCCTTCATGTAATTTCCGGCCGGCCTTTTTTGGGTATTTGTTTTATTTTCTGCCATGTTAACCTGCCAACGACTGCTTATAAAAGGTAAGCAAATTGGCATTACCCAATTCCGCGCGTGAAGCGGACGCACTGATGACACCACGTGTCAGGATATCAAAACGCGTACCAAGCTCTTCGGCGCGCGCCAGGTCGTGCGAGGTCATCACCACCGTGCGACCAGCAGCCGCTACATTTTGCAATACATCATCCAGCATTTCAGAAGCATCCTGGTCTAACCCTGTATATGGTTCATCAAACAACATCACATCCGGGTCATGCAGAACTGCGCGACCAATGGCCAGGCGCTGCTGCATACCCCGTGAAAAGGTTCGTACCATATCACGTCTTCGTGATGAAAGGCCAATCAGCTCCAACACATTCCCAATACGTTCATTCATGGTGGGTATGTTGTACATCCGGCCATAAAACTGCAAATTTTCTTCTGCAGTAAGGTCCCCGTACAGGAGCGGCATATGCGAAACAACACCCAAACGCTGCCGAACGGCTGCCGCTTGGGCTGGAAGCGAAAAACCCGCCACGGTAACCTGTCCCATGGAAGGCCGGGAAAGGGAGGCGAGAATACGCAAAAAAGTGGTTTTACCAGCGCCGTTTGGCCCAAGCAGAACCACAAACTCACCCGGCTGGGCGGAAAAATCGACCCCGCGCAGCACATTTTTCATACCAAATCGCTTGACCAGTTTTTTTACTTCGATCATCGCAGTTTATAGTTTCCATAGAATGGATGAACTGGCTTCAAGCAGTTAGCTTTCCACCAGCTCATCCAAATTGCAGGTGAGTTACATCAGTTCTTTAAGCCTGGCTTTCAATTCAGCCCGGCGTTCCTTGTAAGCAGCTTCCTGAATGTTACCAGATTTGAATTGATCATCGAGTGCAACAATGGCATCCATAATTTCATCAAGGCTGGCTTCATCCTCTTCTTCCTCATCATCGATTTCATCTTCATCGGCTTCATCGCCACGTTTGCGATCGCGCCAGTAGAGCCACACTCCAGCCAGGATTAAGGCAACTCCCAATGAACCAACGCCAATGAGAATACCCTGGTTGGTGCTCAACCCAGCCGAAGACGCTGCCGCAGTTGTAGCACCTGCGGGGGACCCGCTTGCAGTGAAGGTCAGTTTCTGACCAGCTTCAAAACTTCCAGCAGTAAAGGTCTGGAATTTCGAACCAGTTCCCATATCCTGGAGACCGCCGGCAACAACATTCTCGCCCACAATCGTCACGCCTTCAGGAACGAGGACAGACAAACCAGTCACCTTCAAAGGCATGGGTTGCGAAATTTCCAATTTTTGGGAACCAAACAAACCAGCTTTGGGCAACGGCAAATCAACCGCATAAACCAGTTGAAGTTTTTGCGCCCCAGGAGCCACTGAAGTGGTATCAGCAAAACCATCGTCGGTTTTAATATATCGATCCCCGATAGCGCCCTGATCGAACTGTAGATTGGTGTACCCAGACGGCAGGGTTATCTTCACCACCGGACCGCCTTCTTGCGCAGCCACAACCGCTTTTGTACCCGGGTTCGAAACAATAATGAACTCAATCAGTTGAACGACATCCGGTTTGCTGTAATCCAGCAACACGTGGACCTGTTCGGCCACCAGACCAGATGCGTCAGTAGTTGTTTCATAAATCGTGAGCGGGAAATCGAGACTGGTTTCACCTTCTACGGGGAACACAGGATCTGTTTCATAAAGAGTGTTTGCGTAGTTGACAGAAATGTAGAAAGCGCGTGTCGGCAGCATTTCGACATTATCAAACTTGTAACTACCGTCTGCCGCAGTGGTGGTCTCTTTTAGACCAACCTCACTAAACTGTTGCGTGGCAGTATCATGCTCAAATATATGCAGCGTAACTTTCGTGTCAGCCGGAACAGAAGCACCGGATCCATTATCTATCTTGCCGGTAATTGTGCCCGTCACTACAACAGGTACTGCCGGGACAGCAGGTGTAGATTCGGCCGTAGCACCAGCCTCCAAGGTTGGGTCCTGTGTTGCCCCTGTGTCAGGGGTTGCAACGACATCTGCGGGTTGCGGGGTGGCGCTCGGAACAACAGCGGCGGTCTCACCTTGCTTGACCGTAAAGGTGCGCACATAAGCGGCAGCAGCAAACATATCCTCTTCAGGAATCAAGCCGCCCATCCCGGGCATTTTACCCACGCCCTTATCGACAAAATTAACAATATCCCTTTGAGTTAATTTTGCCATCAGGGCCTGATCTGCGAAATTGACGCCTTCGACCTTATTACCATCCGGTCCATGACACTCTATACAGGTGCTGTTAAAAATAGTCGCGCCAGATTGCGCCTCCACGGCTGTGCTGCCACCCAATGAGAGCGCATACGCAACCACATCCCAACGCTGTTGATCACTCAAGCTAGCATTGAAAGGGGGCATGAAAGAATTGATATTTCCTTCGGTAACCGTTGTAAACCAATTAGCAGGTGCGGCATTGCGAGCCAGTTCGGGCAGGCCAATTGAGGTGGGTGCTTTCTGCAGCTTGGAGGCCATCGGGCCATCGCCCATGCCGCCATCGCCATGACAGGGAGCGCATTTTTCAGCATAAATGGCAGCCCCAGAAACCAGATCAGGAGCGCTTTGCGGAAATAAGGGACTCATGGTTGGGGCAGGAGTGGGAGACTGGTAGTTTGGCGGCGGGGTGATATCTGATGCCAGCGAAAATTCACAAGCGCTGAGAGCAAATATCATCAATGCCCCAATTATGATCATGCGTAGTTTCATCATTAATTCCTCTAAAATGCTTTTTTGCGTGTGTTCAATTACGAGATGGATTTACCGCACGAGGGGCAAAACCGATCGGAACGAAGTACCGGTTTGCCGCACTGTGGGCAAAAGCCGGATGATTTTTCCTTACGGGCAATTCTACGCGCTGCGATAAGTTCTTCGAGGTCATCCTCGCTCGTTTCAACCTTCTGTACTGCCGCATCGGCGCGCCGGGCAGCGATTACAGCCTCCACGCGGCTTTCAGCATCAGAAGAAGTGCCAGCCTGGGGCTGCATTACATCGAGCTGGCGTAATATATCAGAAGCATGTTGTAACAAGGAGACACGCATAGCCGGATAATCAGAAGCAGGAATTTTGCCCAAGGTGTGGTCAAAATCCAACTCCTGCAGGGCGCTAATCAAACGATCGCGCTCAGCGAGTAGGGATGATAGTTCCTGGTTGCTTGCAGAGACGGAAGATATCCGGCGGCGTTCGATAAATGGCCTGGCAATAAACAGGCCTGTTAGCACTGCGACAGAGATGAGTAGAAAGATAGCACCTAGATCCATATTTTCTCTATTTCTTTATCATTGGGTCGATCACGGCGTGAATATCAGCAACAGAAGAGAACGGGCCAATCTGGATGTAAACAAGTTTTCCAGCTTGATCTATAAAGTATGTTTCAGGAACGCCCTTGATACGGAACATTTGCGAAATTTTCGTTCCAAGGTCAGGCCCATTGGGATAGGTGATCTCAAATTTCTTCAAATAGCCACGTGCTTCTGGTTCGGTATCGACGTAATCCGCACCAACAAAGACAACCTTGCCATCTGCCTGGTAAGATTTCCAGGCGGATTCCATATCCGCTGCTTCCTGTTCGCATGGCTTGCACCACGAAGCCCAAAAATTAACCACGACGACCTTGCCGCGTAAATCTGAGAGCTTGACTTCGCTTTTACCATCGAACTGGTATCCATCAAAAAACGTCAGCGTGAAATCGGGGATGGTATCACCAACTTGCACGGTACCCTGCTGTGAACGGCGCAAGCCAAAAGCCACAATCGTGAGTAATCCAAGCAGAAAAACCCAAACAATCACCTGAGCCCAAACCGGAACCCCTCGCCTGGGTGCTATTTGCGCATTGTTCGCTCCCGGGGTGGGAGCGGAGTTTATTTCAGTCATCTATTATCTCCTTTTCTTTCTGGATCAATTGCCAAACTCACATCCAGATCTTGCTACTTTCTTTTCTTCAATTCCTCTTCCACCCGCCGAATGTAATCATCGGCGTCAGGCGCAGTTGTATCCCCACCGACGACAACATCGTCTGAAACAGGTTTCCGCATTGATAAATAAGCCCGGTACAAAACATATACGCCGATTAACATCAAGATCGGTGGTACCAGGTAAACCAGCCAATTCAAACCCTGCCGTGGCGGCTCAGAGAGAACGCGTGCACCGTATTGAGTGGCAAAGTATTCCTTTATTTGAGTAGCACTCCAACCCTGGGCCAGTTTTTCACGGATCAACTCACGCCACTGGGCGCAAGCCTGTGTGGGACACACATCCAACGGCGTGTTTTCACATACCGGGCAAAATAGCTGCCTGGCCACGGCATTTACATCATCATCAGATGGCGCCGGCGTTTGGGCAGAAACACCGCTCACCCAGACCATCGCCAGCATAGCAACGGCCAGAAAAATCCAGATAGTACGTTTCATGCGCTTCTCCGCTTTGAAATCGATATGGAGCGAATTAATTAATCAGCTGAACCCGGGTGGTACACCGCTTTTTGATCACGCCGAACACGTGCCGGAACATAATCATTTTCTTTTTCAGGCCAAGCCGCCACCACCGAACCAAAAATCATTAGCAGGGTCCCCAACCAGAGCCAATTAACCAGCGGATTATGATAAATCTTGAAAGTGGCACCCGAGCTTAAAATTGGCTGCCAATCGACCAGGATGACATACAGATCATCCGCCATGGTAGAACGGACACCTGGAATGGTCATCGGTTGCTGAGATTCATAGAAATAATCGCGGCGTGGGTACAGTTCAGTAAGGAATTGGCCGTCCTTTTCAACGGAAAGCACTGCTCGTGCTACATTACGGTTGTCGGCAGTATCGAACACAGCCAGGTCTTTATAAGTGACTGTGTAGCCGCCCAGTTTCATCGTTTCTCCCTGGGCAATCGTTCCCTGGGTCTCGGTTTGGAACATCTCAATGCCGATGATACCCAATGCCATAAAAACAATCGAGATGTGAATCAAGTAACCGCCATAACGACGACGATTCCTACCTGCGAGGCGCCAAAGTGCGAGAAAGATATTTTCATTCTGCGCACGGCTTCTCGCCCGACTTGCCCGCCAAAACTCGTAGAGAGTAATAAAACCACTGGTGAAAGCAACGAAGAAACCTATCAGGGCATAAGGTTCACGTATACCTGCGCCAAAAAACACAGCCAGCATGGCAAGCACTGCAGCAATCAACGGCTTCCACATGGCGTTTCCCAGTGTCTTAAGGGTGGAATGTCCCCAAGCCGAGAGTGGGGCAATACCCATCAGCAGCACAAGTGCGGCAAACAAAGGGCCTGTCGCGCGTTCATAGAAAGGTGGGCCAACGGTTACTTTCTGACCGGTTGCCAACTCTGAAATCAACGGGAAAATCACTCCCCAGAAACAAACCACCAGAATACTCATAAACAAAAGGTTATTGAGCAGGAAGAGTGCCTCGCGAGAAAGCAGGGAAGTCATCTGGGCTTCGGATTTCAGGTCGGCCCAACGATAGATGAGCAACGCCGCAGAAGTGACAAAGGTCAACCCGATGAAAATAAAAAAGGAAGGACCAATTGCACTCTGGGCAAATGCATGCACTGAGGACAACACGCCAGAACGCGTCAGGAAGGTACCAAAAATAACCAAGGAATAAGTCAGAATAATCAGGATCATGTTCCAATACTTGAGCATGCCCCGCTTTTCCTGGATCATCACTGAGTGAAGAAAGGCGGTGCCGGTCAACCACGGCATAAAGGCCGCGATTTCGACTGGATCCCAACCCCAATAGCCACCCCAACCGAGAACATCATAGGCCCAACGCCCACCCAGAACGAGACCGATCGAAAGGAACAACCAGGCCACAATCGTCCAGCGACGTGTAATTCGTATCCAACGGTCATCGGTGCGTCCTGTCACCAGGGCGGCAATGGCAAAAGCAAAGGGTACAACAAAGCTAACAAACCCAAGATACAACATTGGCGGATGAATCACCATCCCTGGGTGCCGAAGCAGCGGGTTCAACCCTCGTCCGTCCGGCGCAGTAAAAGGAACCGCCCCAGCAGGCTGGAACATGGCAGTGATCACTTCACCATTGAAGGACTGCCAAAATTTCATAAAGGGATTCTCAAAAAACAGTACCAAACCCAGGAAAAAAGCCAGTGTAAGGCTGGAAACCACCACAACCCATGGCAAAAATTCGCGATCACGATCCCATTTACGTAATGTGACCGCAGTTGCAAATGCCGACATCAACCATCCCCAAAAAACCAGGGAACCGGATTGACCACCCCATAGAGATGTGACTTTCAAGTACATCGGCATGGAGCGGCTGGTGACTTCATAAACAAAAGAAACATGATATTGGTCAGTCACCAAAAGGTAAATCAAGCTGAAGGCCGAAAGCGAAATCAGTGGAAAGGTTAACTGCATCGCCAAACGGGAACTTTCAATCCATTTTTGAGAAGCAACTTTATACCCATAAATAGCCGCAAAAATGGCGTAAACTGCCAGGACAAACGAAATGATCAGAACGCCGAAACCAAAATCTGCAAACATAGTAAATCTCCGTTAACAAAATTAGTAACGACATAAGTCGTTACTAAATGGTTGCTAGTTTCCCTGTGCTTGCTGGGGTACCGCTTCCTCATACTTTGTTGGACATTTTAGAAGCAGTTCTTCAGCATAAAAAATGCCATCTGCCCCCAAGTGCCCCGTCATGATGGCTTGGGCTTCGTTGC
>CAIVSQ010000181.1 GCA_903908605.1 uncultured Anaerolineae bacterium | reverse complement strand
GGCTCGGTGCCTGCGACTGATCCTGGGTGGGCGGAATTATGATCAAGGCCGTGCGGCGCGCACGACGAATAAATGCTTAATCGTTAGGCATAGAAGGGGGAGCCATGAAATATTTTAGATACATTATCGTATTGTTTTTTGTCATTGGCGAAGCAAGCGCCGAAAATTGCAATGAATACTTAAGTTATTCTGATCAGGAGCGCAACCTGGCAGTGATGGACGTTCTGACGAATGCAACACCAACACAAAAAATTACGATAGCTATCATGCTTGGAGAAGCATGTAAAGGAAATATGCCGGAGTTCTCTAGATCTGAAGCGAACAAGGATGCGGGGAAACTGCTTCCATATTTACGTCAGAAGAAATCAGAAAAAATCATGCCTGCTATTGCTATTATAATGCTGCATGCTATAACCATTGGAATCGCTATTGGGATTGCATATTTTTTTAACAGAACAAATCTCAAGTGGTGGAGGGTTTTAATTGGCTTTCTGGTTGGGTCTTTTGTGAGTTGGTTTTTAGGCATAATTATATGGGCATATATCTTTGTGCCATCGGACCCAAATGCTGCAATAGTAGCCGGGATGCCGAAATCATTTTGGTTTGCTGTAGTTGGCGGAGCTTTTGGTGTGTATTTGGGAAGGCGCAAGGCAAAGCAGAGCTACAATAGCAACACCTAACAAGGCAAATTCAGCCGACGCAAAAAACCGCGCGGCTGATTTACGACGTTAGAGTGCCAAATGGCGGAGAACGTGATGGCTCCAGAAGTTCTGTATAAGTACAGGTCACTCGCAGGAGACGAACAACGTGACCGCATCAAGCAGACATTTGCAAAAAGCTCCGTATATTTTTCATCGCCTGATCAATTCAATGACCCATTTGACTGCAAGGTGGAGCTACTTCTCAATGGTACGGAAGAAGAATGGAAACAATATCTCTCGCAAAGATTACAAGAGCGTAGACCAGGTCTGTCTCCGGCCGATCGCTTAACCGAGATGAATCGAATCATTCGCAGTGGCAGCTACAATAAGCTTGACCCATCAATTTCAACGCGCGCTGCGAAAGTTGCTGGCGTTTACTGCCTGTCGGCAGTAAACGCCGACATTCTAATGTGGTCGCACTACGCAGATGCACATCGGGGAATTTGCCTAGGTTTTCGCGCGGGGGCACGCGACTATTTTTTCCGTCGGTCACAAGAGGTGAAGTATTTCGAGTCATATCCATCGACGCGAATTTTCGATCCTGACGAGAAACGAATGGAAACAGCCCTGTTAGCGAAGTCAGCACATTGGAGCTACGAAAAGGAGTATCGAATAATTGAGCTAAGGGGCTCCGGCGTGTATCACTTCCCAGACCATCTACTCGTTGAAGTTATACTTGGGTGTCAAATTAATGATGATGATGCAAAAAGTGTTATTGAGTGGGCAAACACGCGTAATGATCGGCCGCGAGTCTATAGGGCTCGCAAGAAGAATCGCGAGTTTGGTCTATCCATCGAAGCGTCACTCTAACAACCGGTTCGATCCGATCTCGGGGTCGCTGCGCTTCCCCTCGGCGATTTAACCGGACCTGATTAGTTAGTGTCTGACAGAAAACTCGCATTTTTCGGCGCCGTCTATTCGCTGCGGCAGTGAAATCCGCGGCAGCGTGATTCCGGACACGACGAATAGCGGCAATGGATATCGAAAGCGACAGCAAAATGAGAATAATTCTCATGCTGAGCGAAATCCGCACAGACCACTCCCCCGGGTCGTCTTCCGAACCGCGTCTTCAGCGCCTAGGCCGCGCGGCGATACGGGCCGCGTTTGCGTTCTCGT
>CAIVSQ010000180.1 GCA_903908605.1 uncultured Anaerolineae bacterium | reverse complement strand
AGGACCAGGATGGTTGGAATGGTAAGAAGGAAACTGCTGCCCAAATGATCTTCGAGAAAGTGAAGATCCGGGAGATCGCCCACCTGATCGGGGTCAGCGAGCGCCAGATCTACCGATGGAAGAACGAGGAAGAATTCTTCCGCCGCCAGAATGATTTCTGGCTGACCGTCCAGGCCGACACGATGCTGCGCACCCAGCAAGCCGCGCATGCCCTGGACCAACAAGAACACCCGCACCCGGGCAAAGCGCTGCGCCTGTTCAAGCGAGCTAGAAAACTGACCGAAAGGATCGACTACAGCGATCCACGCTTCGGCATCCCACTAGACCAGCTCAAGCATTGGATGAACAAGGCCACCCGCAAAAGCCTCAAAGCGAAACTGAAACGAGGGGAACGATGCGAAACCGCCAAACCCTAAAAACCCGCCAGCCCGGCTTCAGACCCACTGTTTTCTTGGTTTTTGGGGCATTCAGCCGCAAATTACTGCCAATTTTGACAAAAATAGAAGATTTTGTAACATTTGCTGAGCACAAAATGGCAGTACCCAAGCACAAAAAGGGCGAAAAACTGACATTAACTGACATTAAATTTGGCAAAAGCGGAAAGCAACCGCCGTTAAAACGGATGTTAACAACACCCCCTATCTTTTTTCTTCCAATCATGTATAATGTTTTTAGAACGGATGTGCAGTGAAATGCACTAACGTTCGTTCCCACACGGAGGTTGGATGGGGTCGAAAAAAGAAGATTTAAAAAATGGGGGATGGGATGATCGTAAGGAAACTGCCGCGCGGATGATCTTTGAAGGAGCGAAGACGATCGATGTCGCTTTTATAATAGGGGTGAGCGAACGCCAAATTTATCGCTGGAAGAACGAAGAGAACTTTTTCCGCCGTACGAATGATTTCGTCAGCGAGACCCAAGCTATGGTGTACATCCACCGAGCCATGCGCGAATTAGATAAACGAGGCGGGAGAATTGGTGATGTTATTTTCTTGTTTAAAATGGCCGCGAAAGTGACTGAAAAGATCGATTATTCCGATCCCCGTTATGGCATCCCCCCCGAACAATTATATAATTGGCCCACAAAAAACACAGTCAAAAGCGTGATCGCGAAAATGAAACGCCAGAAAAAGAAGGCCGCCCGATGAATTCTGCCTTCCCCTTAAAAAAGCGATCACAAAAAAGCCCCATTTTCCCAGCTTTTTCATGCAATTTGACCCAGTTTGTTTCCAATTCAAAGCGATTTTTGACAATTAATGGTCATTTTGAACAAAAGATTGAGCACAAAATGTCAGGGCGCAAGCACAAAAATGCCAAAAAACTGACATCAATTTACCTCCCTTTTTGCCCGCCTACACCATCACCACGAACGGATGGGTATAAGGATCGATCTGCGCAGGCCGGTTCAGACCGATTTTGGTTGGATCAGTCTTATAAAAAACCCTGGAACGCGGTTTGTACCCCATTCCGTTCGTTGCAATCCTTGTGTTCATCGCAAGCGCAAAGCTGCCAAAGTCCCCTTTGTACCCCAGCTGGATCCCTGCAGAAAAGCCTCCATAATCCTTCGGCTCGCTGGATGATCAATACGGGAACCAAGCCAGGAACAGCATTGACCCAATCCCCGATAAACCAGCTGGAAACGGCCCGCAAATCCATTCTAGGCATGATGTTCACTCGATCTGATCGAACAGGCCAAAACCACCCCCATCGTGTTGATCACCCCCTTTTGGGAAAAGGGTTTTCCTACCGATCTCGCTTCCTTCCTTTTTCACCAAACCTATCGTATTTGTTAGGTACTGGACGGGAAGGAAGGAGGGTAGCAGGGTATAATACTACCAAGATAGTAATGATTCCAATATGGGGT
>CAIVSQ010000179.1 GCA_903908605.1 uncultured Anaerolineae bacterium | reverse complement strand
ACGTTCCTGGATGATCTCCATGTGAAAAAGCCAAAGGAAACCAGCGCGAAAACCAAATCCAATTGCCTGGGATGTTTCAGGAGCATATGTGAGAGAAGCATCGTTTAGTTGCAATTTTTCGAGCGCTTCGCGCAAATCGGTATAATTGTCAGCATCAACCGGGTAGATACCTGCGAAAACCATCGGCTTCGGGTGAAAATAACCGGGAAGCGGTTCACTCGCAGGGTTGGATGCACTGGTAATCGTATCGCCAACACGCGCATCGTGCACGGTCTTAAGCCCAGTGGCAACATATCCAACCTCACCTGCATTCAAACGGGTGACAGGTTTCATGATTGGAGCGAAGATGCCCACTTCAATCGGCTTGACATTAATCTTTGTCGCCATCAGTCGGATTGTTTCTGTTGCGGCGAAGGAACCTTCCACCACACGCACATAACAAATCACGCCTTTATAAGCGTCATAATGAGAGTCAAACACCAGCGCGCGCGGGCAATCCGCATCCATACCCGTTGGCGCGGGAACTCGCTTGACAATTGTTTCCAACACCTGTTCAATATTAATGCCAGCCTTGGCCGAAATACGAATAACGTCTTCCGGTTTTCCACCAATCAAGGCAGCGATGTCCTCCGCGACATCATCCGCATGAGCAGATGGCAAATCTATCTTATTGATCACCGGGATAATCTCCAGGTCGGCATTGAGCGCGGAATAGAGATTCGCCAACGTTTGTGCTTCGATACCCTGTGTGGCATCCACCACCAGGATGGCACCTTCACAGGCATTTAAAGCCCGGCTCACCTCATAACCAAAATCCACGTGGCCAGGAGTATCAATTAAATTAAGCTCATATTCCTTGCCATCCTTTGCGTTGTACTTCATACGGACGGCGGAAGCCTTGATAGTCACGCCCTTTTCACGTTCAAGGTCCATACTATCGAGGACTTGCTCAGTCATATCACGATCAGAAATCGTGCCAGTAAACTGAAGCAAACGATCGGCCAAGGTAGATTTACCATGGTCGACATGAGCTATGATGCAAAAATTACGAATATTTTCTGACATTTATATCTTTCCACAAGAAAATCACGATTAAGCGGCTAAAGTATAACCGATTTTAAAGCAACAGCGCGCCTCGCACTCGGCGCGCTCATTTATATATATTTTTTCCAGCCGAAATTAGATTTTCGCGAGAAGTTCTTTCTTTTTACTCTGAAATTCTTCATCTGTCACAATCCCTTTCTTGCGCAGCTCATCCAATTCCGCAATCAGGGCTGGAATATTGTCAGCCGGTCTACCGTGAGTGGATGATCCTTCATAACCCATCCGTTCTTTTGCATTTAACATGGCTGTTTTGAAATTAACAGGCTCACCGATACGTTTGAATACATTTACGCCCATCTCGCTGGCAGTCATAATCTCGACATCTGCGTAATCAAACATCCTGCCAAAGAATGATTGATTCATTTTTACATCATTTACCTTTTCAAGAGAAGAATCAACCACGCTTTTATTGAAGATGCCCGAAAACTGGATGACACGCCGATTGGTAACCATGTATTTCCGGTTCCTCCAAACCAACACATCATGCAGCATACTTAGCAAGGGCAATATTACCAACACAAAGGATACCCCGGCAGGTGGGTAGTTCTTGGTAGCGATGCTGGCCCCAATAATGACACCCATTGTAACCACAATTTCCAGCAAAATTGAGCTGAACAATACGAACCAATGCTGGCGAGTTACCAGCAAAGCACGTTCATTATCACCGAGCATGCTTTTAATGTAGTTATCTGCCATGAGAAGCTCCTTATATCCAATAATATCTGGTTGGGTTAATTGTACACATTTTCCATAGTGCGTGTAATGCTAGCCACCAGGCAATGATTAACAAATGCTTTTTCAAATCAGGGTCGATTTAAAAAAGCATGCAGCCCTTTGAGAACCTGTTTCCATTCCTGTTCAGCATTCTTTTTACGGTGAACACCAGCCTGCTGGCTCCGCATGATCTCCATAACGCGTTCATCCTCACCCGCATCCAACCAAAAACCATGGTTTTCCGGGCAAGCATCTAATCTTAAATCATACAAGCGATACTGAAATTCATACAACCTGCCTGCACACACCGGGCATTTCTGTGTACCCAATTCCTGGCGATGTATGAGTGAGCCTTTGTTACCATCATCGTCAAAAACCATGTCCTCCAATTTATCCAGCTCTTCACAATCCAACCACATCCCACGGCAGTTAGGGCAATAATCCACTTCCATCATCCCCTTGTAATATTTTTTCGTTAGAACCGACAAACACTTGGGGCATTCCATCTGCAACAACTCCTGGGCTTTCATTGCGAATAGGGCAAGTACTTAATTATACCGCCTCAACACCATGCATCCCTGCACAGTGATTTCTACATGCCACTAAAAATTCATACCCACCCAATAGGATTTTTCCTTTACAATGGAAATATGTCCCACGAGCGCGACAAAAAAAGTCTGCACGCTGTAAACCTTGGTCTCGGAATTAATGTTGGCCTGGCAGCAATAAAAACCTATATCGGGGTACTCGCTCACAGCCCAGCGCTATTGGCTGAAGGCATCAACTCAACCTCCGATGTGGCTTATTATATTGTTGCAAGTATTTTCGTGCGCATGGCCAACAAACCGGCTGACGATGAGCATCCCTATGGTCATCAACAATTGGAGAGTATCGCAGCTATTGTTGTTGGCTCTTTTATTGTCACCACTGCAGTAGCTGTATTTTGGGATGCCGTCGACAAAATATGGGATTTGGTAAGTGGCAGTACTACTTCTTCAGGTGCATCCACCATCGCGCTTTGGATCGCGCTTTTGACGGTTGCCATCAAGGCATTCCTCACTTTTTATGTTCGTAGATTGGGGAAGGAAACGCATAACCCTGTTGTGGAAGCAATGGCTTATGACCATCGCAATGACTTACTCTCTGCTGCAGCGGCATCGGTAGGGATTTTCCTGGGCAGGCAAGGCCTGCCTTGGGTTGACCCACTGGCTGGTGCAATCGTTGCCCTGCTAATTTTACGAACCGGCGTTTATATTCTGCGCGAGTCCTCAGTGGAATTGATGGATGCGGTCCCGAGCAAGGAGCTGGCTGAGCAAATATCTGGCATCCTGCAAGCTATTAGTGGGGTGGAGCAATTACACGAAGTTCAGGCTCATCGCTTTGGCCCACATAGTGTCATCAATGTGACCATCGGGATCAATGGCAACCTGACAGTGATCGAAGGCGATAAAATCGCCAATACAGTAGAGGAAATTCTCTGCCAATGTATTCCCAACCTGCGCCGGGTACATGTGCATTACCACCCTTCAGATCATGATCACCAGGGCATGACCATCGACCAGATCCTTTCTGAATCACGTAAGCTTACTGTAGAGCACCTACCACAGTATTACGACTGAACCAGGCAACACCCAACAGGCCTAAAAAAGGCGCTCCACCAATTGGGAATCGAAATCCGTGGACACATCCGGCTCTGAGCTAATTAAATTCATCCACACCAAGAATTCGGTATTTCCTTTGGGGCCAAGCAGCGGGGAGCGGATCAATCCATGCACTTTAAATCCAATTTTCTGCGCATACGCCAGCACCTCTTCCAGCACCCGCCGGTGAATGAGCGGATCACGCACGACCCCATCTCCTTTTGCCACATCCACGCGCCCGGCTTCAAACTGAGGCTTGATCAATGCAATCACATTTGCTTCAGGTGTAAGCCAATTCATAAATACCGGTAACAATGTCTTCAAAGAAATAAAAGACGCATCGCAAACCAATAATTGCACTTTTTCAGCAAGTGTCTCCACATAACGAGCATTGGTTTCTTCCATCACGACAACCCGGGGGTCAGAACGCAGCTTCCAATGCAAAATCCCTTTTCCAACATCAATTGCGTAAATACGAACCGCCCCATGTTGAATTAGACAATCACTAAAGCCTCCGGTGGAGGAACCAACATCGGCACAAGTGAGCCCGCTGGGATTAATTGGAAAAGCCTCCAGAGCGCCGAGTAATTTTTCACCGCCCCTCGAAACAAATCTTGGGCCGGTCTCAACTTCCAACTGCACATCAGGATCATATGTCGCCCCGGCACGGTCAACCATTTGCCCTTTAACTCTCACTTGCCCGGCAAGAATTATCGCCTGGGCTTTGGAGCGGGTTTCAGCCAATCCACGGTCAACCATTAACATATCCAGGCGTAGTTTGGGCATTATCTGTTCATCACCAACTTTCCTCGAAGATGCGCGTTAACGCGCTCATATTAACTACTGAAGCAAATAAACTCGTATCTTATTCTACCTTCAAATTGCAGGGTGGTGCCCTTACCACCCTGCAGGTAAGGTAAAATACATTTATGTTGATAGCCCTGTTAAAAACCATGCGCCCGCGTCAATGGACAAAGAACGTCTTTGTTTTTTTTGCCATTGTTTTTGACAAACAACTTTTTCACCTTCCTGCCTTCTCAAGAACACTGGCTGGTTTTGGTCTCTTCTGCCTGGTCTCCAGTGTGGTCTATCTTGTCAACGATATCGCCGATATCGAGGCAGACCGCCAACACCCCATAAAGAAAAAACGACCGCTCCCATCGGGAACACTTCCAGTCAATGTAGCTTGGGCCGCGGCAGTTAGCCTTATGATTGTCGCTTTACCGCTCGCTTATTGGCTTTCCCCCGGTTTTGCCGCAGTTTTATTTGCATACCTGATCATCAACCTGGCATATTCCAAATGGTTGAAACATGTTCCTATTTTGGATGTATTTATCATCGCTGCGGGTTTTGTCCTGCGTGTCGAGGCCGGGGTGACACTGATTGTTGTTGAACGTTTCTCCCCCTGGCTTTACGTGGTTACCACGCTTGGTTCGCTCTACCTGGGCTTCGGTAAACGCAGGGCAGAACTGACCTTACTGGCCAAAGGAGCCGGTTCTCACCGTAAAGTGCTGGAAGGTTACAGCATCCCCTTGCTAGACCAATACATCACCATTGTGTCGGGCGCTACGATCCTCTCGTATGCCTTGTATACATTTTCCGCACCCAACCTGCCAGCCAATCACAGCATGATGCTCACAATTCCTTTTGTGGCGTACATCATCTTCCGCTATCTTTACTTAATCCAAATGACTCAGGATGCCGGTGCGCCCGATGAAGTCTTGCTGACAGATCGGCCCATTCAGATCAGCCTGGCCCTGACTGGCCTGGTTATCCTGGCTGTGTTTTACCTGAAATGACCACAGCATCGGCACCCGGCAAAATTATTCTTTTTGGTGAGCATGCTGTTGTTTACAACCGCCCGGCATTGGCTGTTCCACTCAGCCAGGTGCAGGCGCAAGCAGAAGTCAATCCCTCCAACCATAACATCCCAGGAACCTGGATAGACGCACCCGGGATATCCATCCAATCCTCCTTGATAGATCTCCCGGCGGGGAATGCACTTGGTAGTGTAATAACCAACGTCTTTAATTCACTTGGAATTCAAACCCCACCCGATATTGACATCCGCATCACATCCAACATCCCGGTCGCTTCTGGACTTGGTTCAGGCGCGGCGGTTTCTGTTGCCATCATCCGAGCCTTATCCACCTACTTCGGTCACTCATTAAGTGACCAACAAGTAAACGAGCTGTGCTATTTAACCGAAAAAATCCATCATGGAACACCATCCGGAATAGATAACACGGTAATCACTTATGCGAGCCCGGTGTATTTTGTTAAAGGACAAGCAATCGAAACCTTCCTGGTTGGTTCCCCCTTCACGCTGGTGATCGCCGATACAGGCATCGCCGCACCCACCCGGGAATCTGTCAATGATGTTCGAAAGCTATGGCAAGCCGACCCCGTCTACTGGGAGCAGGTTTTTGACCAGGTAGGCAAAATTGTCCAAAAGGCCCGCCAGGCCATTGAAGGACAAGGCTGGCGCTCATTGGGACCCCTGATGAACGCAAACCACACCCTCTTGCAGCAAATGAGCGTTTCTTCTCCCGAACTCGACCGGTTGGTCCAGGCCGCCAGGTCAGCCGGTGCCCTGGGTGCGAAATTATCGGGTGGCGGGCGGGGAGGCAATATGATCGCCTTGGCCGATCAAAATCCTGAGTCTGCAGCCAATATCGCAGCCGCCCTATGCTCTGCGGGGGCAAAAAACACCATCATCACTACCGTACAATGAATATTCTCATGCTGAAGTTACTGCTTGCACCCGTGATCATCGGGGGCGCAAGCCTGGCAGGCCGACGGTGGGGGCCCAACGTTAGCGGCTGGTTGATTGGCCTGCCATTGACCTCTGGTCCGGTAGCTTTTTTTGTGGCAATCAGCCATAACGATACATTCGCAGCATCCACAGTACTGGGGACAATTAGCGGCGGATTATCACTGGTCGTGTTTTGCCTGGCCTACGCCTGGTTGGCGAAATGGTTTCGCTGGCAATGGTGCATCACTGGCAGCATGCTCTGCTATGGCGCAGTAACGCTCATCATGCAAAATATTATCCTTCCGCTTGCCGTCATCTTTCCACTTGTGATCGCTGTAATTCTGGCTGGCATCGGATTAATGCCAGCCAGTGAGCAATTAAAGCAACAGGTTGCCAAACCGGGGAAATGGGATCTACCAGCCAGGATCCTGATAGGTACCTCTTTTATTCTTACGCTGACCGGTATTGCCCCCCTGATCGGCCCTCGACTGACCGGATTGCTCTCCACTATTCCACTCTATACCGCCATCCTGGTGATTTTTGCCCAAAGACTGCAAGGACCGGCAGGATCTGTCGGTGTACTCCGTGGGCTTCTTTTCGGGCTATTCGGTTTTACTGGTTTTTACCTGGCGCTGGCTCTCACGATAGGCAAGCTCAACCTGGGTATGGCATTCCTGGTCGCAACATTGGCAACCCTGTTGATCCAGGGCATTTCACTTGGAGCCATGCACATTTTTGGAAAATAAAGAGCGCACCCGTCTCGCGAAGTGCGCTCTTGTAAATTTATAGCACGAGCCCTACCATCGGCTAGCCACGTAAAATCTGTTCAGCCGCATTGCGTCCCGAGATGCCGCTCACCCCACCACCCCCATGCACCCCTGACCCACACAAAAACAACCCCGAAACCGGCGTGCGGTGATTTGACCAACCCGGAATTGGGCGCATAAAGAAAAACTGCTCGAGCATCAACTGGCCGTGATTAATATCACCTTCGGTCTGAAAGTAGGTTTCATCCATATCCAACGGGGTAATAACCTTTTGAAAGCGCACCTTTGGTTTTATACCAGGAAAATGGGCTTCAAGGGCATCCACGGCCAGGCTACCAATTTTCTGGCGCATATTTTCATCCCAGGCAGCACCTTTCAACTTGTATGGCGCATACTGCAAATGGATTGAGACCACCTGCCCGGATTTGGTAATTTCCATATACGGCTGCTCCGAAATTTGGCCATACTTGGCAGCATCATAAGCACGCTCAAGGTAATTCAGCGACGGAGCGAGCACAAGTGTATCGGCTCCTAATTCCATCTCATCCACCACCAGGTGAATTTTCGCGCTGATGCCTCGCATCTTAATATTGCGAACATTCCACCCAAACTCGGGATCAAGCAATTCCGGCTCAAGCAAAGACTGAAAGGTACGCTTGGGGTCAAGGCAGGAAACAACCTGGTTCGCCAGGATTTGTTCTTCACTTGCCAATACAACACCAACAGCCTGGTTATCTTTCACCAATATCCTGCTTACTTCTGCTTGCAGACGAATTTCAGCACCATGCTGGCGTGCGGCGCGTTCCAACGCTACGCTGATATTGCCGATCTCTGCCGACGCATACGGCTGTCCCCAGCCGCCGCGCAGCATAAACTGGTGCAGCAAGTTATAGGCGCTGCCGGCCGACATCACCCCCAGGTTGGCATTATGAATCCCCAACGAGGCGATGGCAGCTTTGAGTGCATCCGATTCAAACCATTCATCAAGGAACTCACGTGCCGTCATGGGCAACAACCGGATAGTGGTATACATATCGCGCGCACCCATGCCTCGAAGTTTAAGGCCCAACAGGGCAAGCGGAATGCCTTCAGCAACAGAAAATTTCGGCAGGCGCGGCATGCCGGTATGGTAAGCCATTTCCAGAAATCCCACCGCTTTATTCATGAAGGCGACAAAATCAGGCCATTTATCGGCATCCTTCTTCGAAAAAGGTAGGATTGCTTCCGCCGTTTCGCGCACATTATTTGACAACCGCAGCCGTCCACCGGCCGGCAATAGGGAAACAAGCCCGGACTTTTCAGGCGTATTGGGCAAGCCCTGACGCGCTAAATCCAGATTTTTAGTAATATCCGGCCGTAAAAACCCGCCCGATACAAGCGAGTTCACTTTTATCCCTGGCTGCAGCTCTTCAGTAACACAAATGCCGCCGACAACATTGCGTCGTTCAAGGACGAGAACAGATTTACCCGCCTTCGCCAGCATCGCCGCTGTCACCAATCCATTATGACCAGCCCCAACAATGATCGCATCAAATGTTTTCATCGCATACCATCCTTGAGAATTTCCATGGCGGCCATCTTTCCCGCCGCACCCATCACGCCCCCGCCTGGGTGCGCACCGCTGGCAGCCAGGTAATAACCTGGCAATGGTGTTCGAAAATCGGCCCACTGGGGCGCTGGACGCAGGAAAAACAACTGATGCAGGAGCAATTCACCATGGAAGATGTTGCCCCCTGTAATACCCGCGATTCGTTCAATATCCACAGGGGTGATGATTTGCTTGCCGATGATAGCCCTGCGAATATTCGGGGCGTATTGCTCCAACGTAGCAATAACATTTTCGGCAAAGGCCTCCTTCTTTTGTTCATCCCAGCCACCTTCCACATCGTATGGCACATACTGAACAAAACAAGACATAACATGCTTGCCTGGAGGCGCCATATCCGGATCAATCATGGAGGGAATAATGATATCAATATAGGGCCGGCGCGATACCTGCCCATACTTGGCATCGTCAAATGCGCGCTCAATATAATCAATGCTTGGGCTGATCGAAATAGCCCCGCGGTGAAGATCGCCTTCCCCAGGCAACGCGGTGAAATCAGGTAGCTCGCTCAGGGCGATATTCAACTTGCCAGAAGATCCCCGTGTGCGGAAATTGCGGATCGAGTTTAAAAATTCGGACGGGAAGTATTTAGGCTCGACCAGTTTGAGAAAAGTACGAATCGGGTCGGCGGCGGAGACAATCGTCCCGGCCATAAATTCATCCCCATTTTCAAGAGCAACCCCGGCAGCGCGCCCATTCTTCACAATTACCTGCGCGACAGGCGCGTCTGTGCGAATCTCCACACCCAGGGCGCGCGCTGCGTTCGCAATCGAAGCGGTAACGCCACCAGATCCATTTTTTGCAAAACCCCAGGCTCTAAAAGCTCCATCGATTTCGCCCATGTAATGATGCAGCAACACGTATGCCGTACCTGGAGAGCGCGGCCCCAGGAAGGTGCCAATGATGCCGCTCGCAGACTTGGTGCCCTTGAGCGCATCTGTCTCGAACCAGTCATCAAGCAAGTCGCCCGAAGATTGGGTTACCAGCCTGGCAACGTTATATAAATCTGATTCGGAAAGCTGCGAGGCATACTGACCAACCTTGAGTAATCCGAATAAATCACGCGGTGACATGGAAGCAAGGTCAGGGGGGATCAGTCCTATCAAAGGCTTAACCGCCATGGCCATGCGCATCATCTGGCGTGAATAATCATCATAGGCGTCAGCATCCTTGTGCGAATGGCGGTAAATTTCACGCCGAGTACGATCATGATCATCCCACGCAGCAATATAATCGCCGTTTTCCATCGGTGTAAAAGTGCTTGGCAGCGGCAGGATTTTCAACCCATGCCTGGGAAGCTCCAATTCACGGATAATTTCTGGTCGCAACAAACTGACCACATAAGAGAATTCGGTAAACCTGAAACCAGGGAATATCTCTTCCGTCACCGCCGCACCACCCACGATCGGACGGCGCTCTAAAACGATTACTTTCTTGCCTGCACGGGCCAGGTAAGCCGCATTAATCAACCCGTTATGGCCACCGCCAATGATGATTGCGTCGTATTGATTCGTTGTCATAATATTCGCGCTCCTCAGCCTATTTCTTTTTCCATTCAGGCTCGTAAAACGGCGTCTTAACCACCCGTGCGGGCGCGACTTTACGCTGATGTTCCACAGTCACTTCCAGGCCAACCACTGTGCCAATTTCATAATAAGGCCGGCGTAAATGAGCCATGGCGATATATTTTTTCAATACGGGAGACCATGCACTTGATGATGCATATCCCACCTGGGCGCTACCCACATAAACTGGCAGGCTGGCTCGCACCGTGGTGGCCGGGATTTGCGGCGGCAAGCCGACCTCCCTGTAAACTCTTTCCATCCCCGGCCAATCCACTTCGAGACCGACAAACATCCATTCCGAGCCCAGTTCTTTTTCTCTTTGCAAAGCGGCCTTCCCATTAAAGACCGGTTTATCCAGGTTTACAGCCCATCCCAATCCAAGCTCAAAAGGCGATGATTTCTGTGTTTCGATGATGGCATGATGTGCAGCCGTATAGTCTGTTTCAATCAGTATCAGCCCGGCTTCCACCCTGGCAACATCCAGAGCCAGGATTCCGGCCGGGGTGATCGCGTAATCGTGGCCGGTCTCCATAATTGCATCCCATACTTTCAAAGCATCTTGTGGGTTCATCCATATTTCATATCCCAGGTCGCCAGTATAGCCGGTACGTGAGATCGAGATGGCTGCGCCCGCAATTTCGTTTGTCATCCATCTGAAATATTTCAAATTATCCACCGTATTTTTTGCACAGCGGGATAATATTTTGGTCGATTTCGGGCCCTGCAAACTAAGCGCCGCAAGCTCCGCGCTGATATCGGTAATTGACACATCCATGCCTGCCGCATTCATGTTCAACCACCGCAAGTTAGGATCAGCCGAAGTCATCCGGTAGGTCTGATCATCCAACCTACTGATGGTGCCATCGTCCAAGACCTTGCCTTCGTGGTTGCACCAGGGGGTGTAGATCACCTGTCCCACCGACATTTTCAACACGTCCCGGGTCACAACCCTGTTGAGTAAGCGACCCGCATCCTTGCCCTTAATAAGATATTTCATCAAAGGTGAAACATCAAACAAGGCGGCTGAATTACGAACAGCCCAATACTCTCGCTCATGGGTCATTTCATACAGACCGGCTGTGTAATAACCAGACCAACGCCGCCAGTTTTGAAGCTGGTTAATGGCTGAAGTACGCGGATGGAAAGGGGTTTGTTGGAGCATGGAACCTCTAGTTTAGATAATTCTCTCGAAACAATAGTCAGGAATAAAGAGAAAACACATAAACCACGAGCCCCGTACAGTTGACAGGGCCCGCATTTATTTATTAACGATCGTTACGCCAGGAACAGCATTCTCACACAAAACTCAGACCGTCACCGGGTTAGATAACAAACCCAAACCTTCAATTTCCACCACCACCTCATCACCCGCTTTTAACGGGCCAACGCCAGCTGGTGTACCGGTGAAAAGGATGTCTCCGGGTTCGATGGTCATAATCGAGGAAACGTAAGCGATCAGAGTGTTGACATTGAATACCATGTCACGGGTCGAAGCCATCTGGCGCGGCTGCCCGGAGACCTTGCAAGTGATCAGGGCGTCTGAGATATCAAAATCGGTGTCAATCCATGGTCCAAAGGAGCAAAAAGTGTCAAAACCTTTAGCCCTGGTCCATTGCCCGTCAATTTTTTGCAAATCGCGCGCTGTAACATCATTTCCAACCGTATACCCAAGGATATAACTGCGCGCATTTTCAGCAGTTATATTGCGTCCACGTTTCCCAAACACAACTACCAACTCTGCTTCATGCTCCACTTGTTTTGATTGGGGAGGCAGAACGATAGCCTCGTTCGGATTAATAATTGATGAGGGCGGTTTTAGAAATATCAATGGGATCTTGGGGACATCATTTCCCAATTCACGGGCATGTTCAACGTAATTTCTACCAACACAAACAATCTTGCTTGGCGTGCAAGGTGTGAGTAATTTAACCTCGGCGAGTGGTATGCGAGCTTCCTGTCGCCGGTACTCGCCATAGATATTACCTTCCACTTCCCCAATTTTCTCTTCAAATATCCATCCGGTTTTGGGCGGCTGGCTTTTTTGTTCGTAGCGTACTATTCTCATAATCCCTCACCTGGCTTATTCATTATATCCATGCGGATGGCTGGAATGCCATTCCCACGCGGACGCAATAATATCCCTGATCGAATCATGCTGAGGTTTCCAGCCTAACTCGCGTCGAATTTTTTCGGAAGATGCAACCAATCGGGCTGAATCCCCCGGGCGACGTTCCTTCTCAATTACAGGAATAGTCTTTCCCGAAACCTGTCGGGCAGTATCAATTACTTCGCGGACAGAATATCCACTCCCCGAACCTACGTTATAGACCATCTTATCGCGTTCGGCAAGCGCTTCCAAGGCCAGTATATGGGCGGAAACCAGGTCACCAATATGAACATAATCGCGAATACAGGTGCCATCAGGCGTCGGGTAATCAGTGCCGAAAATATAAGCCGCTTCCGCGTGGCCCTGGGCCACCTGCAATACGCGCGGTATCAGGTGTGACTCCGGTTGGTGAGCTTCACCATGACCAGGCAAAGCACCGCTGGCATTGAAATATCGCAATACGGCAAAGTGAAGCCCGTGGATCTGGCGATACCATTCGAGAGATTGCTCAACTGCCAGCTTGGTATAACCATATGTATTCGTCGGGCCAAGGGGAGATTCTTCACTCAATGGCTCTTCACTGGATTGGTATACCGCAGCAGTGGACGATAGCACAAAGCGCTTGACCTTGGCCTTGATCGCCATGTCCATTAATGCCAGGGAATTAACCAGGTTGTTGCGAAAAAACTTACCCGGATCCTTCATACTCTCACCTGCCTCAATAAAGGCAGCAAAATGCATCACAGCATCGTATTTTTTGGCGGTCAAAGCCACTGCAAGTGAAAAGCTATCGGAGATATCCGCCTGGATGAAATGAGCGTCCTTTGGAACTGCCTGACGGTGCCCGGTTACCAACGAATCGTAAACGGTTACGTGATGGCCTGCCTTAATTAATGCCTCTGATGTAGCCGAACCAATATAGCCGGCGCCACCGGTAATAAAAATATTCATAATCATCTTCCTTTAACAGTTTTCAACTGTTCTGTATTTATCCGGTGAGATCAAACCCGGCTATACAATCCAGGCAAAGAAATTCAAAAATCAACCCAGCGCAGGCGCATGCTTGTGCCAGTCGGTCACCTGCTGATACGCATGGGAAATTTTGAACAAACAAGTTTCGTCAAAATGTCTTCCCATCAGTTGCATTCCAACCGGCAGACCCTTTCCATCAAATCCCACCGGGAAGGCTAGACCAGGCACACCTGCCAGGTTGGCTGGCAAAGTAAAAATATCTTCCAGGTACATGGCCAGTGGATCATCGCCATGCGATCCAATTTTAAATGCGGTGGTTGGCGCCACCGGGCAAGCAACTGCATCCACATCCTGGAATACTTGTTCAAAGTCATGTTTTATCAGGCCCCGAACCTTCTGCGCCTGCCCATAATACGCATCGTAATACCCCGACGAAAGCGCGTAAGTGCCCAGCATGATGCGACGCACCACCTCGCTGCCAAATTTCCCCCCCCGGGTGCGGGTGAAAATATCCCACATACTATCACCTTCCACGCGCGGGCCAAACCGGATGCCATCATAACGCGCCAGGTTGGCCGAAGCCTCCGCTGGGGCAATCACATAATAAACCGGCACGGCATATTCGGTATGCGGCAGGCTAACTTGCTTTATTTCAGCTCCTAGTGAGCGCAGAACTTCAATTGCTTCTCTGATGCGAGCTTCAACCTCAGGCTGAATACCCTCAATAAAATATTCCCTTGGCACGCCAATACGAACCCCGCGTAAATCCTGTGATCCACCCAGGGGAATTGGCTTGAGGGGGATTTCCTGTGATGTAGCATCCAGCGGATCCTTTCCCGCCATGGCAGAAAAGACCGCCGCCACATCCTCGCTGGATCGCCCAAGTACACCGCATGCGTCGAGTGAAGACCCATAGGCAATTAACCCAAAACGCGAGACACGCCCATAGGTGGGTTTTACTCCCGTAATTCCACAAAACGAAGCTGGCTGGCGCACGCTGCCACCTGTGTCGGTGCCCAAGGCAACCGGAACAAGCCTGCCCGCCACCGCCGATGCGCTCCCACCCGATGAACCACCGGGTACCCTGGTCAGATCCCATGGATTATGGGTTACCCCATATGCAGAATTTTCGGTGGAAGACCCCATGGCAAATTCATCCGTATTGGTCTTCCCAACGATGATCATCCCTGCCGCCTGGAGACGTTTTACTGCGGTGGCTGTGTGGGGTGGATGGTAGTCTTGCAATATCTTGGAACCGCAGGTACACGGCATACCAGTAACAGTCAATACATCCTTAACCGCTAATGGAATTCCCAGCAGGGGATTCTCTGATGATTGTTCAGATTTTCGTCTTCGGTCAGCCGCATCAGCCTGTTCAAGGGCCAACTCAGGGGCAATATGAAGAAAAGCGTGCAGCTCATCATCCAGCGCGGTGATTCGATCGAGTACAGCCTGGGTTAGCTCGCGACTTGAAATTTCTCCCCGCCGCAGCAGGGTATATGCTTCCACAAGAGATAAATCGGCAAGAGACATATTTTATTAAGCTTCAGGAAAAACAACTACCAGCCTATTCTGACCAGGTAGTTACCCTGCAGGCTTCCACTCCTATTCAAAAACTGGCGGGATCTTAAACTGCGAACGTTCTTTATCTGCGGCAGTGGCAAGCAGAATCTCCGGGGAAAGACCCGGTACAGCCTCATCAACACGCAATGAACTATCCACAGCGGCTATCCCCGATGCTATTTCGCTGTGCGCTGACGAGGTGTTCAGCTTTTGCAGTTGGGCAACAAAATCCAAGATGGCCGAGAGCTGTTCGCGGTAATGGTTTATCTCACC
The DNA here is from genome assembly GCA_903908605.1 of uncultured Anaerolineae bacterium. Classification (GTDB taxonomy): domain Bacteria; phylum Chloroflexota; class Anaerolineae; order Anaerolineales; family Villigracilaceae; genus UBA5195. The sequence goes on along the minus strand of CAIVSQ010000179.1, from coordinate 6,743 downwards.
ATCGCTAAGCTCCAAGCGGGCAAGACTGGCAATATGTTCGACTTCCTGAATGGTTAATGACATGTACAGAATTATAACGTATTCCGTTATTTCCACGCCTGTGCGTACCAGCTTAAATAATTATGGACATGGGCCGACCAATATTTTTCATCATGCCACCCAATGTATTCATGCCAAATATGTGAAACATTATTTTTATTTAAAAAGACTTCAAAAGCCTGAATAACAATATATTCGCTATCATTCATACCAACATCCAACCAGATGCGAGGCATTCGATCGGAAGGAATTTCCAACACCCTGCGTGGCAAAGATTGTTCATCTGCAAAGAAAATTGCAGGGGAGTGCCCACCAATTGTTCCAAACATTCCAGGGTTTCGCATTCCAATGTGCAGCGCCCAAGCTCCACCCCGCGAAAGACCGCCAATAGCGCGTCTATCCGCTTGGGGAATTGTCCGATAGGCCTGATCAATCGTCGGAATGAGCAACCTGGTAAAAACTTCCTCAAATTTATATTCTGTAGGTTGTTTGTAGGAATAATCGTAAGGCAGCACCATGATAAACGCAGGACTCTTGCCGGTGCTTATCAATTCGTCCGCAGCAGCAGCAGCCCCAATCCGTATCCATTGATCTTCTGCGAAACCTTGCCCATGCAGCAGATATAAAACCGGGTATTTCTTGCTTCCGAAAAAAGAATAACACGGCGGAAGATAAACCGTGTAACGCATTGGCTTGTCAATCAAGGGGGTCTCGATCGCCCCTTTTTCCAAACTACCTGTTTTGACCTGGCAGCCTGCCGGGGTGGGGGTATGCATAACCTGAACGGGTTGACCAGTTGGCTTCTCGGTAAAATGAGCTGTGACTGCTGGTATTACAGATAGCCTGGCAGTTACAGCAACTACCGGAGCCACCGCTGTTGGCAAGCTGGCAGCAGGGTTCAGCCCACAGGCCGTCATCAACAAGCCTGGGATCAACAATAATGTCCAAAAACGGTATAGAAATCGAAACATGTTTATATTCAATGCCATATTTATTTGACGTGACGAACGGTTGGCATTATACTCGTTCCGCGTTGATTGCATCGGGGTGTAGCGCAGTTGGCAGCGCACCGCGTTTGGGACGCGGGGGCCGGCGGTTCAAGTCCGCCCACCCCGACTGCTGAGGAGCCGCCGGCTATTTATGTAGCTGGCGGCTTTTTCGTTGAGTAAAACCAATAACATCCGCTCAAGCGAAATGGATGTAAAATTGAACAGGTAAATCTGCTTGGAGGCTATCTTATGGCAAACAAAAAAATTGACGGAATAATTGAAGCGGTGCGCTATGCACCTGATGGAAAAATTGAGCTGGTCAGGGCCTACGAACGGCGCGGTTCCACCTTCTCAGACAGCATCCTGATCACAAGGGCTAACCTGGTCAGCCGGTTGAAGAGTGGTGAAAAATTTGTTACCGGCGCTCGAAAAGAATTCATGGGCAGCACATTTGAAATTTCCAAGGCTGTCTTGCTAAATGGAGACAGCATTACCACTGGGAGCGATTCAAGTCGCGACCGGCTTGAAGAAGTACCCAGCCTATAATTTTTCAACCGGCGCTCCCGGTGGAGGCAGGCTATGAAAATTGCAGACAGGACTCCTTATCGAAAAGAAAACGGGCAAATTGACCCGTGGGGTCGCATTCAGGGCACTCTAAAGTACGGGTTAACCTGGTTTGCGCGCTTGCAGGCGCAGGATGTTGTCATTGCTGCCCTCGATAAAGTTCTCGATCCACAATTTGTGCTGCTGCGCAACATAACCCTTCATGATACTGACATTGACCTACCGATGGTCTTGATTGGCCCTCCCGGTATCTACCTGATCAATGCTGTGCATGAACGTGGTGTCTACCGCGCCCGTGATGATGAATGGGGTCCAATTGCTGGCGACAGCATCGTGCCTGCATCCGTCAACCAGATTCAGCGTGCCATGAAACTTGGGCGGGTTTTGCAAATCTACCTGGATCGGGCTGGCTACAAAGGAAATGTGGTTGTGGAGCCCCTCCTTATGGCCGCTGACCCTGGCATGCACATAGAATCGATCCGGCCAAACGCCAGGGTTGTGATGAGCGATGCAATCGAGCGTTTTGCCATTAGCTTGAACCAGGCTCCGCATGCATTCAGCACAAAGATGATCACCGAACTAGCCAAAGTAATCATGGTTGGCCCCCGGAAACAAGCCCCAGAGCCCGATCCATTTCAAAATGCAGCCCCCTTTGCCCTCACAGAAGATACGTCCAACCCATCCCAAACGCCTGGTACCGAAACTAGTGAGATGATCTCAGAAGAATCACTTGGTTTTTCGTTTGAGGACAGGCTCGATGGTTCCGAGGGAGGTACATCCACTCCCCCTGCTGCTAGAAGCCAGGACGTGCAATTGAGCGATTTACAAGAAGCAGGCAGCCTGTTCCAGGAAATCCCAATGGGTGAAGAACAGTTAGGGCCATTTCAAATGGAATTCAACCAAGAGGGTGACCCTGTTGCCACCGAACCTGATCCGAAAAAATCAGAACCAACGTCAACGAAAAAACGTTTTCTGGGCATGACCAATGGTCAGGTGATGTTCCTGCTGGGCTTACTATTATTTTGGGTTTGCATCGTTATTGTTTTTGCCGTGTATGTTTACTTGAACTTCAATGCCTGAACCATTTCTAAGTATTATCATTCCCGCACATAATGAAGAACGCCGCCTGCCCGAAACAATGGAGCAGGTGGCGCGTTTTGCTGCCAATCAATCATTTATCACCGAAGTCATCGTGGTAGAAAACGCCAGCAAGGATCGCACACTTGAGGTGGCAAACACGTATGCCAATAACCACCCCGGGCTGGTCCAAGTCATACACGAAGATCTACCCGGCAAAGGTCGGGCGGTTCAAAAGGGAATGCTGGCAGCCCATGGCGCTTACCGTTTTTTTGCGGATGCTGATTTTTCCATGCCGGTCAACGAAGTCCTGCGCTTTATTCCCCCTGCAGTTGATGTGCCTATTGCCATCGCCTCACGCGAAGCACCTGGCGCAATCCGGTATAACGAACCTTACTACCGGCATATTACAGGTCGGGTGTTCAACAACCTGATCAGAATGCTGGTTTTACCTGCTCTGCACGATACCCAATGTGGTTTCAAATTATTTCGAGCAGACGCAACTGAAGACCTGTTTCGCCGCCAAAAATTAATGGGCTGGTCTTTTGATGTGGAGCTTCTCTACATTGCAAGCATGCATAATTACCCCATTCTTGAAATTCCCATCCCGTGGTATTTCAATCCCGAAAGCAAGATAAATGTTTTCCGCGATTCATGGAGGATGTTCCTCGATTTACTCAACATCCGGCGTAATGGACGCATGGGACTTTATGAGTAAGCTCCCGGAATTGCAACTAGAGCAAGCACTCTGGCAAAAAGGTATTTATCTAGTGGGGGGTATTGACGAGGCCGGGCGCGGAGCCTGGGCAGGTCCGATGGTCGCCGGGGCAGTCATCCTCCCACAAAATGATCAAATCCAAACAATCCTGCCCGGAGTGCGTGACTCCAAACAAATGACAGCCAGGCAACGTGAGCACTGGGAGATTATTATTAAATCCACAGCCGTTACCTGGGCTATTGGCACTGTATCAGCCTCTGAAATCGATGAAATTGGGATCCTGCCAGCCAACCGGCTGGCCATGACCCGCGCCATAACGGGGTTAAACCCGCTACCGGAATACCATTTGTTCGATTTTATCCATTGGAAGAATTGTCCATACCCGGGGGAACGGCTGGCACATGGCGAAACCCTATCATTGAGTATTGCGGCTGCATCCGTGTTGGCAAAGACAGCTCGAGATGCGATGATGCGTGAATTGGATGCCCAATTCCCTGGGTATCAATTTCACCGGCACAAAGGTTACGGAACGGCCCTGCACCGTGCCGCCATTCAACAGATCGGGCTGACATCCATTCACCGGCATTCATTCCACATTACGTAAACCCCCAAGCTATCCTTAAAATTAAACAGGCCGTTCTATTCCAGGATGAAGTTATCTATCAAACGCGTTGCTCCCATAAATACCGCCAGTGAAAGCAACGCCTTGGAATTGACCACCTCCAATTCCTGGAAAGTTTCATAATCTGCACAGGAAACGTACTGCAATTTTGCCAGAGGCTCCAGGTTGATGATATCTCTGACCACCTGGCGCAGTCTCTCTGCATTCCGTTCGCCCTCTTTATACGCACTTTGGGCTGCGTTAAGTGCACGGAACAACACAACCGCCGCCAGCCGTTGTTCAGGAGCAAGATAACTGTTACGGCTGGACATTGCCAGGCCATCAGCCTCACGCCTGGTCGAACAGACAATAATCTCAATCGGATAGCTCAAATCACGGGTCATCTGTCGAATAACAGCGGCCTGTTGGGCATCTTTTTGACCAAAATAAGCCCTATCCGGCCGGGTGGCATTAAATAATTTGGCTACGACCGTGGTAACCCCTCGAAAATGCCCAGGGCGCATGGAACCCTCCAAAGGCTTCGTCATGTTTTCCACATCCACCCAAGTCTGGTATCCAGGTGGATACATAATTTGGGCAGTCGGCATCCAAACCACATCAACCCCGGCAGCTTCCAACAGCTTGAGATCACCATCGATATTACGGGGGTATTTTTCCAAGTCTTCGGTCGGGCCAAACTGGGTGGGGTTAACAAATATGGTTGCTATCACCCCTTTGCATTCGAGGCCTGCCTTTTCTACCAATGATATATGGCCCGCATGCAGATAACCCATGGTTGGCACCAGTCCCACCGGACCATCCAGGAAACTACGCGCTAAAAATAGCTCCTCAAGCTGCATGACAATAAGCATGGATTTGCTCATACTTCCTCCCAAATCAGCTTCTATTCACAAAATAGACTTGGACGGGCCATTGGAATCTGTCCAAAGGCCTCAAATACTGGCCAACCATCCCATTCCACCGGCCTGAGTAGGTTCAATGCCCACGCGGCTGTGGCAGCTGTATCAATCGTCTGAACTGGGGTGGTCAAAGGACCCGGGCGTATTCCCGGGCCTGAGATAACCCAGGGAATGGTCATATCTTCAGCCAGGCGCGAACCATGCGTCTGTGCGTGTCCGCCATGATCTGCTGTAACGATAATCAGCGTTTCCTGGCGCAATCCTTTTTCATCCAGCAACCGCAGCAGGTTGCCAAGGGCTTCGTCTGCCCGTTGCACAACGCTGATGTACTGCGGGCTCATCCAGCCATAGGCATGGCCCATCGCATCTGGCGTGGCAAAATGAACAAACATCAAACCGAAATCCTGCGGGAATTCTTCGGCAATGCGATCCACGATCACAAGATCACGGTCATTAATATACCTAAAAACATCCAGGCTGCTGGGCTCGGTAATTTGGCGTAACTTCTCTTTTCCCACAAACATGATCGTTTTCAACCCAGCCGCATGGGCCAGGTCAAAAAGGTCGGTTCCTTTGGCATAGCCATTCTCCGGGATGTAATCATTCCAGTCCACCCCATGTTTAGCCGGGCAAAGCCCAGTCAGCATCGAGGTATGGGCTGGGAGTGTGGCGCTCGGAAATGTTGTCTGCGCCGAAAGCGTGAAAGCCCCGCCCTGCATCAGCGCCATAAGATTGGGCATATCCGCCTGCTCAACCATATCGGCTCGCAAACCATCCATGCTGAGAATTAAAACCCGCCGAATGAGCGGTCGTGGGGTCGGGCTGACAGTCGGGGAAGCAGTTGGAATTGGAGTATTCGTACTAGTAGGGGGCAGCAGTGTGGCTGTTGAGGCCGGCGTGCTGCTGGGTGATAATGTTGCGGAGGCCACCATGGTTGCGACGGTAGGAGTAACAACAGGCTGGCAGGCGCTGACCATTAACGCCATTACTAACATCGGCGCAATCATCTGCCAGGCAGATCTTCTTTTTAGAACCAATTTTTGTTTTTTCAGGTAAAACACAGCGGTAACCTCTCTCAAAAATACAGGAAGAAATATGTGTAATTATTAAAAATTCCTAGTTGAACATCGCAATAATTTGCAGTAAACTTTATATGTTGGACACCATACAAGGAGGAAATATGCCAGCATTAAATCGCGTTGAACTCATTGGAAACTTGGGGAAAGATCCGGAATCGCGCTTCACTCCCACAGGTAAGCAAGTTACCCACTTCAGTTTAGCTGTCACCCAGCGTTGGAAGGCTGAAGGAGAAACCAAGGAAGCTACAGACTGGTTTTATATCGAAGCCTGGGGCCGCCTGGGAGAAATTTGTAATCAGTACCTTCATAAAGGCAGCCTGGTTTACGTGGAGGGACGCCTAAAAGTGGAACGCTACGAAGACAAAGGCGAGACCAAATATTCGACCAAAGTTGTGGCACTGCAGTTGCAAATGCTTGATCGAAAAAGTGGTGACGATGCCATTGTGGGCGTAGAGGAAAACGCCGGCGATTACGAAGCGTAGTAGCCTGGCTTACCACTGCCCGACCCCAAACAACCGAATATACCATCACGGCGAGCGATTCATAGAAGTCGCCCGCCGTGTTTTATTTCAGTAGCGCTCAGCGGATCATGGTTGAACTGCAAACCGGTTTTTCAACGTATACGTAACATAGTTTTGCCAGAGCTTGATAATCTGGTCGTGGTGAAAATCATGATTGCTGAATGTCTGGATAACCACTCGTCCATCCATACAAGTCGTCAGCACACCATAATCGGAATTTCGTTTTTCAAAAGTT
>CAIVSQ010000178.1 GCA_903908605.1 uncultured Anaerolineae bacterium | reverse complement strand
TTCCCATCACGGTTCCGTATCGGGTAAAATATGTCCACCATGTTTTGAGGTTATCGTGTGCCTGATCTTTGGTCTTGGCATGGGGCATTGGTGGGATTTGTTCGGCTTTTGCAGTATTGTTTTGCAGCATGAACCAGTAATCCTATTTTGGGAGTTGGGTATGAGAGATAATATTATTAATACAAACAAGCCTTCGTCCGGTCGTATGTATGATTACTACCTGGGTGGCAATCATAATTTTGAGGTGGATCGGATGGCAGGCGACCAGGTGCTCAAGGTCGTCCCATTCTTGAAAAAATTTGCCAAGCTGCAGCGATGGGCGTTGCAGGATATTGCCGAGGAATTTACGCTTCGCCGGGGATATGATGTGGTGATTGATTTTGCTTCTGGCTTGCCCACCGCTGACCATATTCATAATCGTGTTCCACAGGGTACAACAGTGATTTACTCGGACTATGACCCCGTTGTGGTCGAATATGCCCAGGAAATCCTGAAAGATACACCAAATGTTTATTTCTTTGAGAATGATCTCTCTAAGCCTGAGGAACTTTTGAATCGGCCTGAAGTGGAGAAGATACTGGCAGGGCGGCGAAAAGTGGCGATTTGTATTTGGGGTGTTGCTGGTTTCCTGTTTGATCATGAAATAGCTGGCCCGGCGAAATACCTTTATGAGTGGGCTGCCCCAGGCAGTTGCCTGGCATTTAATGCTCAAACAGCAGATTTGGATTTGAACGACCTGGCCATTATCGAGATGTTCCGCATTTACCAGGGTTTTGGTCAGGAGGGTCACCCGCGCCGCCTGGTTGAATTCAATGATTTATTAGCCCCATGGCGTATTGAGGAACCTGGTTGGGTTTCCTTGTTGCAATGGCATGGGTTTGGTCAATCAGATATGGCTAACGAAGATGTAAAAGCCTTTGGCCCAATGGGTGGGGGCTACGGTGCCTACCTGGTTAAGTAAATAGCCAAACACTGGAGACAACTTTATGTATCCCGAGGCTGGAAAGTCCCCCATTACCCCGCAGGATTTGCAGGAGCTGTCTACGTGGTTGGAAGATAATCGTGTTAACCTGGAAGGGCGTTTTCGTCAGACCCTTTTGGTGCATATTTTTACCAACCGGTCCGAAATGCATCCGCGTCAGATCAATGAGATTGCCGCGAACCTGGTAGATAACTTGCGCAAGTGTATCAATAACCCGGATATATCTAGCCAGGCCCACGGGGGTGCTTTATGCATGTTGGGATTAAGTGTTGACAGCGTATTTGGGTTGGTACGAATTTTCGGGGAATACTTCCCTTCAATTATTACAATGGGGGTAGTGGTAAGGAAGTTTTTTGCTGGTTACCAGATAGGGATCGTCAAGGGTTATTTTGCGGCTAATCAGAATCTGATCCTGCGAGAACAGGAAAGTTTCAGGTTGGCCTTCCAATTGGAATTGGACCGTTCCACAGCGGAGAAAAACCAGGCCAGGTTGGAAGCTCAACAGGCGATTGAGATGAGTTACCGTGGAATAATCCTGGCCCAGGAAGAGGAACGTCGCAGGATAGCGCTGGAATTGCATGACGAGGCGGGTCAGTCTTTAATAGGTATCCGTATGAGCTTGTTCAATTTGCTAAACAATGGGGAGAGTGAAGATCAGGAAACTATTCACAATCGGATTCAAAAAGCTATTGACCTAACTGATATGGCGCTAGGTGATCTGCGCAGCCTGGCGTATAGCTTGCGCCCGCCTGTCCTGGATATGCTGGGGCTAAACCTGACACTAAAACAGCTCTCAATGGATTTTTCCGCACAGACACGCCTGTCCATTCATTACAGTGGCACAGAACTTCCTGCCTTGAGTGATGAGCTTGCGATCAGTCTCTACCGGTTTGTGCAAGAGGCTTTGGCTAATATTGCCAGGCATGCCGATGCTCACCATGTCAGGATAAAATTAAATCTTGAGGGTGGGCAGATTACCCTGGATATTAAGGATGATGGAATTGGATTTGATCCCGAAGCGGTAACCAAAGGGATTGGTTTGTCTGGTATGAAGGAACGAGTCCGGTTATTGAATGGAAAGATGTCGATCAAATCCAAACCGGGAAAAGCTACGCATTTATACTTTCAGATACCTTTGCTCTTGAGAAGTGGGGATAATTCCTCGTTAAGATTCGATTAGGTTTTAAATCTGGACCGTTAACCGTTATTGGTTGGAGGTGTAACCTTGAATTCTGAAACCATTAATATAACTATACTTGAAGACCACCAGAGCATCATCGATGGCTATTTATACAGGCTGGTACCTGAAAAAGGGTTCAACATCAATGGCGTAGTACGTTATGGCGAGGATTTGCTACCCATGTTACGAACAACTCGCTGTGATGTGTTAATCCTTGATCTTCAAGTACCTACCTCAGCTACGAATTCCAACTCATTTCCGGTTCTGAACAATATCCCTGTCATCCGGACCTTGTTCCCCGATCTGGTCGTGTTAGTCATCTCGATGCATTCCCAGCGAGTGTTGATTGAACGATTATTTGAAATGGGGGTGAAGGGATTTATTTTCAAGGACGATAACCAAGCCATTGAGAATCTTGATAATGTGGTGGTTAAGCTGAAAAATGGAGGTTCTTACTTTAGCATTGGGGATTATGAAAAATTGAAGAATTTGAAATCTGAAAACGCTCACCCCTTGCTTTCTGCCCGTCAAATGGAAGCTTTATCCCTGTGTGTTGCCTTTCCAGATTGTTCGTCTGAAGAACTGGCTAACAGGCTGGGTGTATCCAGTTCCACCTTCCGTAATTTGCTTTCGAACGCCTACTCCCGGCTGGGAGTGCGCACTCGTGTTGCTGCCATTGCTGAATTGCAAAAACTAGGCATCGGTCCGACAGGTTTCAATGGGCAGATGTTTTAAATGACGGGCTCGTATAGGTAGATCGCAGAATTCAATCCGGTTTAATAAATCGGCAGGCTGGGGTCGATTTCCCTGGCCCAGGAATTTATTCCACCCCTGAGATTTTTTACTCGCTTGAAACCAGCGCTTAGCAGTAATTCCAGTGCACGAGCGGAACGTGTTCCCCCTTTGCAAAAGATCACCATTTCACGAGCTGAATCAAGCTCAGACAGCCGGGAAGCCAATGCGCCCAAGGGGATATTGATCGCCCCAGTCAGGGCTGAAATTTGCAGTTCATGGGGTTCGCGCACATCTAGAAGCAGGGGAGGTCGCGAGCTGTTCAGACTGCCGGAAAGTTCGCCTGGTTCAATATCCCAGGCAGCCCCTGCTGATCTATCGTCATGATCGTGCCCAGGTACGCCACAAAATTCCTCGTAATCGATCAATTCCTTAATATCTGCATTGGGGCCGCAAACACGGCATTTTGGATTCTTCTTGAGGGTGACAAAATCAAAAGACATATCCAGAGCGTTGTAAAGCAATAAACGTCCAATGAGCGAATCGCCGATCCCCAGGATCAGTTTGAGCGCTTCGGTAGCCTGGATGGTGCCGATTGTGCCCGGCAGCACCCCCAAGACTCCGCCCTCGGCGCAGGTAGGAACCATGCCGGGAGGTGGGGGCTCAGGGAATAGGCAGCGATAGCATGGCCCTTTTTGGGCATGAAATACACTGGCCTGGCCATCAAAACGGAAAATAGACCCATACACGTTGGGTTTCCCGAGGAACACAGCCACATCGTTGGAAAGGTAGCGGGTGGGGAAATTGTCAGTCCCATCGATGATAATGTCGTAATTGGTGGCAATTCCGATTGCGTTGGATGAGGTAAATGGCTCATTGATCGCATCCACCTGGATGCCGGGGTTCAGATCGAGCAGCCGGCTGCGGGCACTTTCAACCTTCAACTGTCCGACTGTGGAGGTGCCATGCACCACCTGTCGTTGCAAGTTGGTTTCATCGACCCGGTCATAATCCACCAGGCCGATCCGCCCAACGCCGGCGGCGGCCAGGTAAAGAGAAACGGGGGATCCCAGGCCACCGGTGCCGATCACCAGGACGGAAGCCGCTTTCAACTTGCGCTGACCTTCCAGACCGACATCCGGGATCAGCAGGTGGCGTGAATAGCGCAGAATTTCATCACGAGATAATTCTTCTGTCATTATGTCTCAACCTCCAGAAATGGATGGCAGCAGGATAATTCTGTCGTTCTCACGGACTGTGCTTTGCAACCCGTCCAGGTCCTTGATGTTGGCGTCATTGATAAATAAATTTACGTGTCTACGCAGGTTTCCGTTGCTGTCCATTATGTGCGTGCGAATGGTTGGGTAACGGCTTATCAGGTCAGCCAAAACTTCTGCGATTGTGGAGCCGTACAATTCCACTTCGGCATGATTATTAATATAATATTTCATTAAAGCAGGTACGCGCAAAGTAACCATGGACACATCTTACCTCAAGATGGATATCTTTGCACAGGCGTGCTGGGCGGGTCTCAAATCTCGAAATCAATCCCTTCCCAACTATCATTGATGATCGGGGCGTGAATATGGTGCGGGTGGTGGACCGCATGACCTTCAATCTGATCCTCCAGCTCATCGACACGTTGCAGCAGTTCTTTGAGTGTCACGCCAATGATGTCTGGCAGGGAGCTGTGGTTGAGGTCTGGAGCGTCTGTGGCGCGATGGGGTTGTGAGCGCTTGACAATTTGCCCAGGCACACCAATGACCACCGAGTTTTCAGGCACGGGTTTGACCACCACCGCGTTTGCACCGATGCGGCTGTCTGCGCCGATTTCGATGTTACCCAGCACTTTTGCGCCAGCGCCAATCGTAACCCGATCCCCGATGGTTGGGTGACGCTTGCCTTTGCTAAGACTTGTGCCACCCAGGGTGACACCGTGGTAGAGGGTGACATCGTTGCCAATGATGGCGGTTTCACCGACTACCACGCCCATGCCATGATCAATGAAAACGCCAGTACCGATCTGAGCGCCGGGGTGGATTTCAATGCCGGTCAGGCCGCGTGCCAGTTGAGATATCCAGCGCGCCAAAAGCCTGATCTTTCGTATCCACAACCAGTGTGAGATACGGTGGATCCACAACGCATGTAATCCTGGGTATAGCAGGAAAATTTCGAGGGAGGAGCGGGCCGCAGGGTCGCGTTCAAGGGCTGAGGCGACATCGCGCCTGATCATAGCAAAGTAACCAATCAATCCTCTGGGTTTGGTCGCGGCGGTCATACTTTGTGTTGCCATAGGGTTTCTCCAGGAAAAGCACCAACCGGTAATGGTTGGGGTGGAATGCAGATTTGGAAATGGTAATGAGATAAAAATACACACACATGCTTAAAAAAATACAGTGCCCCAGTTCGTTGGCGTTTCTATCACCAGCGGAGTTCGGGCACCGTCATTTTGCAAGCAGCAGGGTGTGTTCTGAGCAAATCGGCGGTGGTTACGAACCCCGCCGTCGACACGAGCATGGTTGAATAAATAAGGTATTCATGGTTTGTATTTTACATTTTTACACTTCAAAGTCAAGTGAATTGGACTTTTTCTATCAATTTATTAATATAAAAACCAGGGAGCGAATGACACGCTCCCTGGTTTCAATCTGTAGGTAAGAATTATTCTTCTTTCTTGGCTTCCATTTCCTTCTTGTGGGCTTCCATGATCGGTGTCGCCAGGTGGGTTGGAACTGCGTCGTAATGGTCAAACTCCATTGCGAAGTAACCACGACCACCGGTGATGGAGCGCAGGTCGGTGGTGTAACGCAAGACTTCAACCATCGGGACAAGGGCGTTGACCGTGGTCTTGCCACGCTCAGCTTCGGTACCCTGAACGCGACCACGGCGGGTATTCAGATCACCCATCACGTCGCCCATGTTGGCATCGGGCACTGTGACATGAATGTTCATGATCGGTTCAAACAAAACCGGGCCGGCCTCGTGAACAGCGATCTTGAACGCTTCACGTCCGGCGGTTTCAAACGCGATTGGTTTCGAGTCAACCGGGTGTTCCTTGCCGTCAAAGACAATCACACGCACGTTGCTGAGTGGGTAACCGGCGAAAACGCCTTTTTCCATGGCAGCGCGAATGCCCTTTTCGATGGGGGGCAGGTAGGAACGGGAAAGGTTCATGCCGACCAGTTCATCGGCGAATTCAAATTCACCTTCCGGGTAAGGCTCAATGCGCAGATGTACTTCGCCAAACTGACCCGAGCCGCCGGACTGTTTCTTGTGGCGATATTGGGCGCTGGCCTTGCGGGTGATGCCCTCGCGATAAGGTACCTTGGGTTCTTCGGTGGTGATGCCAACCTGGAACTTGCTATGCGCGCGGCGGATGGCGGCGTCGATATGTTGGTCGCCCATGCCAGCCAGAATGGTTTGTCCAGTAGCATACTCGTTTTGCCAGGTGAGGGTCAGGTCTTCTTCGCACAGGCGGGTGAGTGTGGGCGAAATCTTGGCGGCGTCGCCCTGGGTCTTGGGGTGAATGGCAACCCGGTATAACGGGGACGGGAATTTGGGGATGTCAATGATGGCTGGGCGGTTCTTGTCGCTCAGGGTGTCACCGGTCGCAGTGACATTCAGCTTGGAAACTACCGCGATGTCACCAGCGTGGACATTCTTCATCGTGATTTGTTCTTTGCCACGTTGGAGATGCAAGCCACCCATGCGTTCATCTGTGTTCTTGGTGTTGTTCCAAAGATGAACATCGGTGGTTACCATGCCGGAAATTACCTTGAAGTAGGTCATTTTCCCCACGAACGGGTCGGCAGTGGTTTTCCAAACATAAACAATGGCGGGGCCACTGTCAGATTCGTGGATTTTTACATCGCCGCCTTTAGCGTGAACGGTGATATCCGGGTGTTCGGAAGGCGCAGGCATAAACTCGATAAAGGCATCCAGCAGCGGGGCGATACCCTTTTCGTGCCCGGCGGCTGCCAGGAAAACGGGGATGAAAGCGCCACTCATGACTACATCCTTCAAACCACGCAGCAGTTCGTCGCCGCTCAGTTCGCCGGTATCGAGATATTTTTCGAGCAGCGCGTCTTCACCTTCGGCAGCGGCTTCAATCAATACGTGCCGAGCGCTATCCACGGCAGATTGGTACTCGGATGGAATAGCGACAGGCGCTTTTCCATCTGCGCTGTAAGCCTTCATGTGGATCAGGTCAATCACGCCCTTGAAATCCAGTTTCTCACCCCAGGGTAATTGAACCTTGACAAGCCGCTTGCCAGCGTTGGTGGCAAAGGCTTCTACTGAGGCGTAGGTTTTTTCAAAATTGGCGTTTTCGCGATCCATCTTGTTGATTACGATGAAACGCGGCAGCTCGAACTGGTCGGCATAGTTCCAGGCCAGCTCGGTTCCTACTTCGATGCCTGCGACTGAATCGATCAGGATAACTGCGCCATCGGCAACACTTAATGCCGAAATTTCTTCACCCACAAAATCGGTGAAGCCGGGAGTATCCAGCAGGTTAATCTTGTGATCACGATATTCGATTGGCAGAACACTGGTATAGAGCGAAATCTTGCGGCGAATTTCTTCTTCATCATAGTCTGAGACGGTGCTTCCATCCTCGACCTTCCCTAGACGCGTGGTTGCGCCGGTGTAATGAAGAAAAGCCTCCGCCATCATCGTTTTCCCGGCCCCGCCGTGGGAGACCAGTGCGATATTGCGGAGGTGTTCGGTTGTGTACTCTTTCATGGAGATCTACTCCTCGATAAGGTTTGGGTGTTTCTGTCTGTTGCGCAAATGGCCGGATTTCTAGCCAGAATAACCAGGGTATATCGCTTTTGATCTGTTTTTTGTAATAATAATGAAAGAAAAGCTTCCGACAATAGACTAAATTTTATAAGAACTCTGTATAATTGTCAAAGTCTAAATGTCACAAAATTTGTCATATATGTCTGGCGTGAATTCCTAATCCCCACGGTAAAGCCAAAAAAAAGGACCAG
>CAIVSQ010000177.1 GCA_903908605.1 uncultured Anaerolineae bacterium | reverse complement strand
GGCTGCCTGGAAAATTGGTGTAACCGTTCTACATCTTGGTGGGTTGGTTGTCCTTTCGCTTATAATGCTGGTATTGGCCATCACCAGTGTTTTCAAGCCAACAGAGAAAATCAACTTTGGGTTGTTCAAATATGCCTCGATATACATGCTTTTGACAATGTTAATCATGGTGTGCTAATGAGATTCCTAAGCCGATTGCTAACCCGATTTACCCCCCTCCCTCCGAATGCATCGCTCGCTGATTTTCTTGCCTGGATGCGTGGTGAAACGAAGAAAAGCCGCTTCAAGATATGGCTGCGCGCTTTTCTCTTCGTCCAGTTTTCCGCGATTTTTATCGTATATTTTTACCGCGATATCTCTGCCGGGCATTTCCGCTGGGAATGGGCATTGCTGATTTTCCTGCTTTGCCTGCCACTTGGATTCCTGATGAGCCGCCTGGTGCCCATGCGCGTGGATACTGAATCTCGCGCCGTATTGATGTCGCTCGACCGAATTTATCTGGTTCTGATCTGGTTGTTGGTGATTGCAAAATTAGTCACAGGGCGAATTCCATCGTTAGTATTTGTGGCCGATATTTGCATGGCCGTCATCCTGGGTGTCATGTCTGGGCGGCTGAGTGGCATTTGTACTCGCGTGCGAAGAATGAAACTGGCGGCAGGATTATTTGGTCAGTAATTTATTGTAATGGTTAATGATGCATCCAATTTGGCTTTGCAAACAACTTTGGATGTGCGAATCGTTAACCATTTTTGCAGCCAGTTAATATTTTCGATTGATAAATACGTGTAGCCAAATTGAAAATTCGCATACATAATCGTGATAATTTTAAATCAAGTTCCATTACACGGTTTAGATACATATAGAGGCAACCAGGCCTCAATACCCGGCAAGATGACCATGCCCTGGTGTGAAATTTGAAAGATGATTGCTCTATTATCATTTTTCAAATCTAACCAGTGCAATCTCATCCAGGTAAAAGTCGACTGTTCCAGATGCAGTATCATGACCAAAGGTAAGTGTGATGATTCTTTGGTCAATAGACCCTAGCTCGGCCATAGGAATTCGGACTCGCAACCATTGGCCGATTGCCAATTTACCTCCTTCAATATAACCAGGACGCATGATGTCCGGCATATTCAGAATCGAATGACCATCTTCGGCGGCCAGATGGACAGTTATATTGGGGTAATAATCTCCACGCAGGGTGGCAATATAGATATAGAACTCGAGAAAATCGTATTGCCTGGTTTCAATAGGTACATTCACCCATAGATCGATGTTTCTCCATGGTTCCAGGCGGACTTTAAGTGCCTGGCTGCCAGCGTAAACCTGTTCCGTTGATCCTGCTTCAGCCCACGTAAAGACAGATGGAAGTTCCCATGCTGGGGCAAGACCATCGCTATAGATGACCAGCCGTTGATTATTCGTCGAGGTATAGTCAGGTATGGGTGTGGATGTTGGAAAGGGAAGCTGTCCATTGTAGGCTCGCAGGATGTTTTCGGCTGGTTTGCCATTAATCTCCCAAAGCTGTCCTGTTGGACCACCTTCAGAAGGAAGGGCGGATTGGTGAAACCAAAATACTCCATGCCACCAGGGTTTATCGCTGAAAGTTTCTAGCAGGCCTTGGTAGCCATCTGCTTGCTCCTGTAGGTTAATGGGTTGATTATTGCGTTCTCCCCATGGTGCGGTTAGC
>CAIVSQ010000176.1 GCA_903908605.1 uncultured Anaerolineae bacterium | reverse complement strand
ATTGCAATAAGTTACAATAAGAGTGTGACCTGTAGCCCTGAACATTTAGCCAAGCAAATCCGCGAAAAGGGTTTCCGAATGACCCCTCAGCGGTTCGCTATATTGAACATCCTCATCGCTGAGGGTGGTCATTTGTTTGCTACGGATATTTATTCCAGGGTCCAGGTACTTACCCCAGGGTTGACCGAACCAACTGTTTACCGGACCTTGGAGTTCCTCGTCGAAAACGACCTGGTGCGAATGACTCATACTGGTAATGGCAAACTCGCTTATGAACTTGCCCGGCATCCGCATCATCACGTTAAATGTATTAAGTGCGGGCAGGAACAAGAAATTCTCCAGCAAGACATGGAGAATTTCTATGCTCAGGTTGAAATTATTGTGGGCTATCGATTGACCGAAACCCACCTGACATTTTCTGGCCTGTGTCCTATCTGCAAACCAACCGGAGGCTAAAGTGCTGTACTCACCTGCTCCAATGCATGTCCCAGATGGGTTTCTTTCAACGCTAGTTTCATTAATAATGTGGTTTCTTTCTATCTTATGTGTTGGTTATGCACTGCGCAAGGCAGGTAAGGATCTGGGTGAACGCCAGGTGCCAGTGATGGGTGTGCTGGCAGCCACCATTTTCGCGGGCCAGATGCTTAATTTTAGTGTTGCAGGCGGCACTTCTGGTCATCTCCTCGGCGCTGCGATTGCTACAATTCTCTTAGGCCCCTGGGCAGCGGTTATCGTGATGACCAGCGTTGTCAGCATTCAAGCCCTGGTTTTCCAGGATGGTGGCTTGCTGGCATTGGGTGCGAATATTTTCAATATGGCTGTGGTGGGTGTCAATGTCGCCTATTTTGTGCATGCATCAATGCGGAAAATACTTGGCAATCAAAACTGGGCTATCCTGGTCAGCGGTGCCATCTCTGCATGGACATCAATCGTTGTCACAGCCTTTGCTTGCGCTTTGGAATTAGCGTTTTCTGGTACTTCCCCGGCCAATATTGCCATTCCAGCCATGGGTGGTATACACATGCTCATCGGCATTGGTGAAGCTTTGATCACAGTTGGCACGCTTTCATTTCTCTTCAATACCCGCAGAGATTTGCTCGATTTGTCCAAATCTGGTCAAAGTGATGCCCGCACCGTCTGGCTGCTTGGTTTGGGTTTGGCGTTATTCCTTGTAATTTTCGCACCATTTGCTTCCACCCATCCGGATGGTTTGGAATGGGTTGCGAAGCAAAATGGTTTTCTCGACAAAGCTCGCGCTCCAATATTCAGTCTGTTGCCTGACTATATTGTTCCCGGTGTATCAAATCAGGCCTTTGCTACCGTTGCTGCCGGAATGATCGGCGTATTGCTGGTGTTTGGTGTCGTGGTTGGCTTGGCCCTTCTGCGTAAAAAATCAAAATCCTCTTAATTCTTTCACTTACCAAGGTGACATAAACACATGCAGCTTCAATTTCTGGATCCATACCGTCCAGCCAACAGCACGCTCCACCAAATGGATGCGCGTGTTAAGTTTATTTTCGCGATCGCCTTTATTCTGACTACATCCCTAACGCCCGTTGGGGCTTGGCCCGTGTATGTCATCTTATTTGCGATTGTCTTTTCGTTCATCCTGGTTTCAGAATTGGGGGTGGTATTTGTGTTACTACGTGCCCTTCTGGCCTTGCCATTTGTACTTGCTGCCCTGCCAATAATATTTACTACCCCTGGAGCTCCTTTATTTTCCTTTCCATTGGGTCCTTGGGTCATGACAGCATCTTTGTATGGGATCGAACGATTTATCTCCATAGGCCTTAAATCATGGCTCTCTGTTCAGGCTGCCATCCTGCTGGCTTCCAGTACTCCGTTTCCTGGGTTGTTACAGGCTATGCGCGCAGTTGGAATTCCACGCCTGTTGGTTGCGATGTTTGGTTTGATGTGGCTATATCTTTTTGTTTTGGTCGACGAGGCCATGCGCCTGTTGCGTGCCAGGTCATCACGATCAGGTGCGCGTGAAATTAAGTCCATGTCACGTCCGGTTGGCGGTACGCTCGCCTGGCGCGCCCGCGTAGCCGGTGGCATGGCTGGCAACCTGTTCTTGAGAGGGATTGAGCGCAGTGATCGTATCTATGTTGCCATGCTCTCGCGCGGCTACAACGGCGAAGTACGCAGCATGCCTCAGCCTCCGCTTTCAGTTGGTAGCTGGTTTCTCCTTGGTTTGAGCGTTTCCGTGTTGTTAATTATCCTTTCGGTTGGTTTATTATTCTGGGGCTAATCCATGCATCATTCTGTTCACGTAAATAATCTTAGCTTTTCGTATCCCGATGGTCATCCAGCTTTACGGGGGATTACTCTTCACATCGAGCCAGGTGAAAAAGTCGCTCTTGTTGGTCCCAATGGAGCTGGTAAGTCCACCCTCATGCTTCACCTTAATGGCATCCTTATGGCAAAATCCGGACAGGTGGAGGTCTGCGGGTTGGATATTGAGGAAAGTAACCTCAACCGGGTCCGTGCCTCGGTTGGGCTCGTATTTCAAAACCCGGATGATCAGTTATTTTCTCCTACCGTGTTCGAAGATGTAGCGTTTGGTCCAATCTACCAGGGTCTTTCGCCCCAGCAAGTGAATGAGCGAGTTCAATCGGCCTTGGCGGCTGTTAACATGCTCGATTACGCTCCGCGAGTTTCTTACCACTTGAGTACTGGCGAAAAGAAACGTATTGCCATTGCCACTGTACTATCCATGCACCCCGAAGTCCTTGTTCTGGACGAGCCCACTGCAGGCCTCGATCCTCGTGCCAGGCGTACATTGATTCGTTTACTGAGGGAATTGCCAATCACGATGCTTGTCTCCACCCATGATTTAGCCATGGTACGTGAGCTATTTCCCCGAACCATTATTATGGATGGCGGACAGGTGGTTGCGGATGGTGATACCTTACAACTGTTACAGGATGGCGCTTTGCTTGAAGCCCATGGTCTCGAAAAACCTTGAAAAGGTTAGCCGGATAAATTAATCTCTCTACAAGAATCTTTTGTCTTACAGCGGTGGGGTAATTGGAAAAATATATTTAGATCCCGTCCAAATCCATCTGCTGGTAATGTAGGTGCATCGTGGCAAAAACGACGACACGATTAATAAAAAATATCAACTTTTAGAAAGTAAGTTGTAAGGTGTTTGTAAAAAGGTAGTATTTAGTGATCGTGTATAATCCTTTAGTTAACCATTGGGTTATTTGTTATTTGATTTGCCAACGCCTATACCAATTTACCACTATCGTCAGTTTGCTTGACCCAGGAGAAGATAATGATCAGAAAACTTTTTCAAATTTTTACCCTTTTCGCCCTATTGTTTTCAGTAACAGCTTGTGGTTCATCCCAAACCCAGGGCGCTGATAACTCCTTTATTGAATCCACTGCTGTTGCCCCGCAGGGGACTGCTAAATCGGCCAATACCCGTACCATTGCCCTGGTGATGAAAACTCTCACCAATCCATTTTTTGTGGAGATGGAAAAAGGCGCACGCAAGGCTGAGAGTGAGCTTGGCATCACCTTAATAGTAAAAACGGCAGCCCAAGAAACCTCCATTCAGCAGCAAATCGAAATCGTTGGCGAACTGGTTAAATTGAAAGTTGACGCCATTGTGATCGCCCCGGGCGACTCCAAAGAGTTGATCCCGGCTCTCAAGAAAGCCCAGGACGCTGGCATTATCGTTGTGAATATTGACAATCGCCTGGATGAAGAACTTTCCCAAAAACTGGGTCTGGTGGGTGTTCCTTTTATCAGTGTTGATAATGAACAAGCCGCTTATCTTTCGGCCAAATTTGTCGCTGATCAAATTAAGTCGCCTACCAATGTGATAATGTTGGAGGGGATTCCTGACGCAAAAAATGCGCAAGACCGGCTCGCTGGTGCCAAACGTGCTTTCCTCGAAAACTCAAACATCACCATCTCTGCTTCTAAAACAGCTAATTGGAAAATTGATGAGGCTCGCGATGTCACGTCGCAGTTATTCCAGAAAACGCCTGATATTGGGGCTATTTTTTGCGCTAATGATATGATGGCCCTGGGTGCCATTCAATACCTGGATGAAAAACAGATCGCAAATGTCCTTGTAGCGGGTTTTGATAACTTGCAAGAGGCGCAGGCTGCCGTCCGCGCTGGCAAGCTTGCTTCAACCATCGACCAGCAGGCTGCTTTACAAGGCTACAAAGGTGTTGAATATGCTGTCAAGCTGCTCAACGGTGAAACCGTACCGCCGCTTACTTTTGTTGATGTTATTCTTGTCACAAAAGACTCTCTGAAGTAAAGCTCACTCCTAAAACGCTGCAGGTAGGATGAACAACAAGTCAAACAGCCGGTTTCGTCTAAATATCACGGGCAGGTTTATCATATACCTGGTTGGCGTGAGCGTGATTCCTCTTTTGGTACTTGGGATCATCGCATATACTGTATCTTTTACGATTATCAAGGATCAGGTATACCGTTACACAACAGAACTGGTCCGGGACCAAAAAGACTATCTGGATGTTCTGCTACAGGAAGTTGAAAGCCTTATTGCAAACGTTTCCGGCGTTGAGGAAATTACCAACAGCGTTTTAGCGGGTTCGGGCGTTCCAAATAACACCTACACCGATCTGGCCACTCAGGCCAAGATCGGTTACATTCTCAACAACTATATCAATGTAAATGGCCTGATTTCCATCGATATCTATACCAATGATGGCAGGCATTATCATGTCGGCGATACTCTGCGTGCTGATAACATCGATACAAAAACTCGCGACGAAATTTTTGCCAAGGCCAGCCAGAATGGCGGTGATATTCTTTGGACAGGTATCGAAGACAATATTAATATTGATTCAACCCATAAGAAGGTCATCACCGCAGCACGATTATTTTTCCACACCAACCCCCAGACTGGCGAAGCCCAGGCAGCGGCACTTATGGTGGTCAATTACAGTATTGATTCACTGCATACCCATTTTGCCAAAACAAACCTGGGTGAAGGTGCTTACCTGATGGTGATTGATACCCAGAACCGGGTTATTTACCATCCAGATCCCAGCATGATGGGGAGCAAAGTTTCATCCTCGTTTACCAACCGATTGGCGGGTACAGAAGGCACCATCACAGCCGATATTGATGGCGAGCCTATGATTGTTTCTTACAATCATTCAGAAAATAGCAACTGGTTGGTAGCCAGTTTTATCCCTGTAAAAAATCTCACCACTCAGGCCATTCCCATTGCTCTCACCACTATACTGGTTTTGTGTGCATTGTTTGTGGTGGTATTTTTCCTGGCTGTGTCCTACAACAAAAGCCTGGTATCCCCGGTGCGCCAGATCACCAGGACTTTTAAACAATATGAACAAGGAGAGCTCGATCTCTCTACCCGTTTACAGCACAATAGCAATGATGAAATTGGGGAGTTGATCAGTTGGTTTAACAACTTTCTGGTTAATCAGATCGAAAAGCAAAGGGCTGAGGAAGCCCTGCGCTCACGCCAGCGTTACCTGACACTCCTAAATGAAATCACCCTGGTGGCCCTGGATACACCCGACCTGGTAGAGATGCTCAAGAGTATTACCACGCACTTAAGCGAGCTGCTCCTGGTGGATCGCTGCTATATCATCCTTGTTCAACCATCTCGACCCGATTTGCCACCTATTACCTTTGGTCCGCACGGTAAATTTTTCAACACAGCGGCTCAACAGCTCGAAAATCCGTTCAAATCCGAGCTGGTTAATACCGACACCCCGGTCTTTATCCCAAATGCTTCTGAATCTCGCATGATTGCGGATGTGCGTTCACTGATGCTTGAGCAGTGTTCTCTGCTCGCGTTGCCCCTGCATTCGGCCAACCAAAAATTGGGTGTGGCTTTGATCATTTCCAATTCATTGCGCACATTTTCAGATGAGGAAATCTCCTCAGGTGAACAGGCCGTTCGCCAAATTTCGCTTGCTGTGGCCAAGACCAACCTGCTTGAGGAAATTCAACAGCGAGCTCATGTCTTTGAAAATTTGTACGAGACAGCTCACGACCTGGCAAATTTAAACAGCATCCCCCAGTTGCTGCGCAGTATTATTTCACACGCTATTGCGTTGTTGGAAACCACCAATGGTTTTATCTACATGTATGATAAAACGCGCGGCGATTTGCAGCTGGCTGATTGCGTGGGTATGGATATCGAAATTGGCACCCGACTGACCATTGGTGAAGGAGTTGCCGGCCGGGTGGCTCTTACCCGCAGTTCCATCGTCGTCAACGATTACCAAACCTGGGAGCACCGGCCAAGAAGATTTAAAAATAAAGGCATACACTCGGTTGCTGCCGTCCCAATGATCTGGGGCGAAGAATTAATTGGTGTGCTTGGTGTTGAAAATGACTTAAAAAGCACCACGCTCTTCACAGATTCTGAAATCCGGGTTTTATCTCTGGTTGCCCGCTTGGGGACCAGTAGCATGAACACAACCCTGCTCATGCAGGAATTGCGTATATTCAATGAGCAATTGGAGAATCGTGTTGCCAGCCGTACCGCCCAGCTTGAAAGGATCAACCTTGAGTTGGGAAGCGAAATCAATGAACGAAAGCAAATGGAACAAACGCTAATGAACGAACGTGCCTCGCTTGCCCAACGGGTTACCGAGCGCACGGCCGAATTATCAGCAGCGAATGCCAGCCTGGCCCAGGCAGTACGGGCCAAGGACGAATTCCTCGCAAACATGAGCCATGAAATTAGAACCCCCATGAATGGGGTCATCGGTATGACCGGATTACTTCTCGGTACACAGATGAGTGTTGAGCAACAGCGTTATGCCAATATCATCCAACTTAGTGCCGATTCGCTTCTCAGCGTCATCAATGACATCCTGGATTTCTCGAAAATTGAAGCCGGCAAGCTGGATATCATCACCCAGGATTTTGACCTGCCTGAGTTAATTCAGGAAATTGGCGATGCCTTTGCCCTGCGTGCCCATGAAAAAAACCTAGAGTGGATTTGTGATATTTCACCTGCAATACCTTCGCGCGTGAATGGCGACCCCAAGCGTATCAGGCAGGTATTGAATAACCTGGTGAGTAACGCCATTAAGTTTACTGATCATGGTGAGGTGATTCTCTCTGTGATGCCGGTAAAATTTGAACAAGATCGCGCTCTCATCAACTTTTCCATCAAGGATACCGGCATCGGCATCCCTGATGATAAAATGAACACCCTTTTTCTGGCTTTTTCACAGGTGGATGCTTCCACCACCAAACGATACGGAGGCACGGGTTTGGGCCTCTCCATTTCTAAGCAGCTGGTCGCTTTGATGAATGGTCAGATTGGCGCTGAGAGCCAATTTAATTGTGGATCCAAATTTTGGTTTGAAATTCCCTTCGATAACCCCATTTATCCTGAAAAAATCTCCCAGGATCGCGTCAATGCACGCAAGGCCATAAAAGCCCTGTTGGTTGAAGATCACCCTGGCAATCAGCGAGTCCTATCGGCTCGCCTGACTGAATTTGGTTGTACTTTCGACATGCCTGCTGATGTTGATCAGGCTTTCGCCTTGTTCCATTCGGCGGCTGACACGCCGCAGCCATACCAGGTTGTTTTAATTGACGATAACTTGCAGGGCATCAGTGGGCTCGAACTTGCTCGTCGGATCGTTTCCAGCAGCGTTACCCCGTTACCTCGCCTGGTGATGATGGGATCTGAGGGTGAATCAATCGATAACCCGATTTTCAAGGAAGCGGGTATCTCTGGTTTACTCACCAAGCCAGTCCAGCCAAGGCAGCTGTTCGAATTGCTTGAAAACTTGACCACTGGCAAGCAGTCTGGACCGCTATTGGCTTCCTCCATCCGTGTAAAATCACCTTCGATTGGCGCATTCAAGGGCCAGGTGCTCGCCAATATCACTATCCTACTTGCTGAAGACAACCTCATTAACCAGGAAGTTGCTATCACCATCCTGGAAAAATCAGGCATCCGGGTAAAACCGGTTACCAATGGTCGCGAAGCTGTCATCCTGCTCAGTACCACTTCATTTGATCTGGTCCTAATGGATATGCAAATGCCTGAGATGGACGGTATCCAGGCCACTCAGTTCATACGCGATGAAAAATCGCCCGTTCTCAATCATAAAGTACCGATCATTGCCATGACAGCCAATGCCATGCGCAAAGATCAGGAAGCCTGTATTCGGGCTGGGATGAATGACTACATTTCCAAGCCATTTGATCCCAATCAATTGATTGAAAAAATTATTTTGTGGACCACCACAGCCCAGGTTAACTACGATAGTCGCCTGACTACTTTACTTGAGCCAGCAATGGATTCCAATAGCCTTCCTGCCGGCCAGGTTGAGAACGTCACCCCCATTTCAACATCAGGTGAGGCATCCATCGAAGCTGCCCTTCTTACCATCGATTACGATTTGCTCTATAAACGTCTTCTTGATGACCGTGAGCTTGCCATGCGCTTGTTGAAAAAGCTCGACTCGCGTCTTGACCAGGAATTGTTGGACATTGAAAATATGGTCAGCCAGGGTGATTTTGTACAAACCCGTATGTTGGCGCATAAAGTAAAGGGAAGTGCTGGCAATCTTTCAGCAGAACCGCTCCGGCGCTGCCTGGAATCGCTCGAACATGCCGCCCTGGCTACGGATATGCCGGTTGTCCTCGAAAAATTGGCCGAGGTGAAATTGCTCGCCCAGAAATTCCACCAGGCCGTCGCGGTCCTGGAATAATATTTCCCCATTCAAAATAAAAGAGAAGGTGACCAGAACAATCGATGGTCACCTTCTCTTTTATTGTTACGCGGCAGGTTATTTTGTCGGTAACCAGATATCGAAGTGGGAACCCTTGCCCACCCGGCTGTGTACTTTAATTGTACCGTGATGTTTGTCCAAAATGGCGCGGACGATATAGAGGCCAATCCCAGTCCCAGGGACCTCGTCCTGGATGGCATTGGTACCCCTGAAAAATCGGTTAAATAGTAGCGGAATGTCTTCGCTTGGGATACCCATGCCAGTATCGGCTATGGTTACCTGTAAACCGGTATTTTCAGGCTTCACAATAACATCTATGCGACCGCCGGGTGGGGTGAATTTCACCGCGTTACCCAGTAGATTAATGAAGACCTGGGTAAGTGCTGTTTCGTCACCATTTGCAAAACAGCTTGTCTCGTCCAGCTCGCTGTTAATTTGCATATTGACAGTGATATTTTTCGCCTTCGCTGTTGGCGCGATCTGCCGCAGAGTATCCTTTAGCAGTTCTGCAATATCGATATACCTGAAATTCATTTGAACCTGGTTGCTTTCCAATCGTCCAGCGCTTAATAGGTCTTCCACAAGCGTTCGTTCGCGCTGCAGTTCACTTTTCAAAACAGTCCAGTATTCCAGGTTTTCCTCGTCGTTGATCACGCCTTCGAGCAAGTTAACCATCAATACCATGGTTGCAATTGGTGTGCGCAACTCATGAGTGGCCTTGTTGATGAAATCTGATTTCATCTGATCCAGCCGTGCTCTTTCGCTGATATCTCTCACAATCGCAGTGACTTCGTCTGCCCCGCTGTCTTTGATGCGAGCTTCAAAGACATGAGAGGACCCGCGGATTACCTGTGTAAACTCCATGCCCTGCATTTCTTTTTTGGATAGAGCATTCTTTATGCATTCCATGGCATCGCGAGTGGCTGACTCGGATAAGATTTTCCCGATTCCCGAGCCGACGACAAATTCTGACGTTACTCCAAGCAGGTCATTTGAGCTGGCCTTGTAATCAAGGATGATCCCATCCGCCCGCACCCGGAAGATTGCATCCGGAATGGCTCCTAGCAATGCCAGGTTGCGGCCTTCGCTCTGACGTATGTCTTTGTCCATCCCTACTACTCGTTCTGCGGTGTGGACACGGGCTAACAGTTCTGCTGGTTCGAATGGTTTGGATATGAAATCATCGGCACCTGCTGAAAGCCCCTGAACCAGATCTTCTTTACTACTGCGGGCACTTACCAGGATGAAATAGGTGTAACCGGATGTGTGGGTGGCCCTGATTTGCCGGCAGAGTTCAATCCCGGTCACTTTGGGCATGTTCCAGTCCGAGATCACGACTCGAATCTCGTTTGAATGCAATATCTCGAGCGCGCTGTCGCCGTCTTCGGCCAACACCACCTCGTATCTATCGTTTTCCAGGATTTTTTTTACAACCGCCAGCGCGATTTCATCGTCATCGACTACCAGTATTTTCATTGCTTCCCTTTGCCCGGTGATATTATTTCATCGCCGGGTACCTTTGCATGGGGTTTTGATTTATTACATAGCAGGTCAGGCGGAATGTGGAGGGTATCTACCGCCGGATGGGCATATTTGTCCTGTTGTGCTGGCTACTATTTAGCCACTGTGCTTCAGGCTGAAAACTTGTGCACGCTCAAATTGAATCGAGTTATCACATCCAGACTTATATTTTACCTTGTTGTCTCAAAAAATGCCTGCTATTTTAATAAGCATGTTCTAATTGACCAGCGTTTTCGTATCACGGGACCAATTTTAGATCGTGAGCGTCCTACTAAAAACCAACCAGGAGAATAATATGAAATATAAATCGATCCTATGGATCATCCCCTTGTTATTAGCCAATCTCTTTTGTACGTTTGGCGTTCCCTCGCAACCTGCAACCCCTCCCCCCGATATTTCCGCCATTGTTAGTGCCACTCTCACCGCTGCTGATCCGCCATTAATTGCTCCCATTCCTACCGAAGCTGCTGCCATTCCTGCCCGAGATTTTTTCCCAGCCATGGGGACGGTCAGTGGGCAGGAATTGATGTTTCCAGCATCAGCCATTCCGCCCCTGCGGATCGCATTTTTTAACCCGGATGGATCCCTGCAGGCTTATACGGATACTGCCCCCGGCCAAAATCATTACTCTATCGATCTGCCAGTCGGTACCTACACCGTTGTTGCCTATTCGATCGCCGGAAATGGTTTCAACGAAGGTACTGCTGGCGGTTATACCCCGGCCGTAGCCTGCGGCCTCAGTGTGGACTGTAATGACCACACCCTAATTCCTATTGCAGTCAAAGCTGGGTTGACCCTGGAAGGAATTAACCCCAATGACTATTACGCCCCTGAAAACAGTTTTCCACCCATGCCCCATTGAGCTTTGGCTAACACATCCAGTGTCGCTCAAATCGCTGGCATCACATTGCCTCCCGAAACTGAAATATATTGTCCACTGATAAAGCCGGCCAAGTCTGAAGCCAGGAATGCCACCAGGTTGGCAACGTCCCGATCGGTCCCTCGTCGGCGCAGTGGTACCTTTGCAGTATATTCCAACTGGCTGTCATCCGCGGGCGAATCGTCACTGATCATCCAACCTGGCGCTACCTGGTTGACTGTCACCTGTGCTGGCCCTACCTCGCGTGCCAAAGCCCGAAGCACTCCATCCATTCCGCGTTTGCCAGAGACATACGCCGATTGCCCCGCGAAGTTTTGCATGGCGCATTCGGTGTTAATCGCGATGACCCGGCCCCAGCCCTTCTTTAGCATGGCAGGCACAAATGTCTTCGCCATCAGAACATTATGTAGCACACACGAGCGATATTGGCTCTCGTAATCGGCCAAGTCTTGTTCTAATACCGTGTTCCATGGGCTGTACTGGATCACTGCGTTGTTGACGATGATATCTGGAAGGGCTCCCAATCGCTCGTTGATCTGCTCCCTCAGAGTCAGAAGGGAGCTTGGGTCGGTCACATCCGGCCAAGTGGGAAATGCCGATGGGAAATTTGACCCGATTTCCCACTTTTCCGGGGCATGATTGCGAACCTCAATT
>CAIVSQ010000175.1 GCA_903908605.1 uncultured Anaerolineae bacterium | reverse complement strand
GTACAATACTGGGTATCAACCGTTTTCGCATGCGGAATAACGGTTGGAATAACCCGATTTCGAGGATCAGATTATCCAAGCGTTTTATTCCGAGCAACCAATCCACCTTGCCCTGGCCGCTGGAAATTTGAGTGACAATGCGTCTCACTCCAACGTAGGTGAAATAAACCGAGATAATTTCAACCAGGGTAAGTACAATTTTTTCTGGTAAAGATAGCATATTCTTTTTCCAATATCATCTTTTCTTACTTAATCGTGTTGGCTTTCGACAAGAAAGCTTGTAAGCGGGATTTTTCGTTCCCAAGGATTGGTTAGAGCAATTCCAGCATAGCCTCGGCCAATTCGAACAAATCCACCGTCGCGCCGTAATGGGCGTAGTTAAAAATCGGGGCTTTTTTATCGGTGTTAATTGCAACGATCAACTCAGCACCTTTCATTCCTTCCAAATGCTCGGGGGCCCCTGAAATTCCCAAGGCCAGGTAAAGCTTCGGTTTAACCTTCCGGCCAGATTTCCCAACTTGGCGGGAGGTCGGAAGCCAACGGGCATCGATCACGGGTCGTGAAGCAGAGACCACCGCACCCAGGGCAGTAGCAAGCTCTTTCGCCAATTCAATATTTTCTTTTCCGCCAATTCCACGGCCAACAGAGACCAATTTCGGTTGAGCCGTAATATCCACATCACCAGCGGCAGGTTTAACTATTTCCAACATTTTTGTCTTCAGTCCATCCAATGAAACCGGAGAAGCTATCTTTTCTGCCCTGGAATCCCCTTCGCCTGCCTCCACCGAAAAAGACCCGGCCAATACAGCAAGAATTGCATGCCCACCCGCTATGGATAAATCCGCTACCATCTTGCCACTATAGGCCTGGCTGGTGACAACCAATTCACCATCTTTTTCGCTGACCCCGCGAACATAGGCCACGCAGGGATACCCAGTTCGGATAGAAAGCCAAGCCGCCAGATCCATACCTACTGCCGTCCAACCCAGCAAAACTGCTTTTGGAGATTTTTCTTGGATCAACGCCTCTATAATTTTGGCGTAAGCTTCAGGGTTATACGTAGAAAGCACGGGATCTTCAACCTGAATGGTCGAATCAGCAGCAAAAACATCGGCGTTAATTCCACCGCCCAGGACAATCGCTACAGACTGACTATTCAGCGATGCGGCCAGTTCTCTGGCCTTCCCCACCATTTCAAAAGAAACATCTGAAAACTTACCATCCAAATATTCGGTGACCACAAAAATATCATTGCTCATGGTATTCTCCTATGCCAATCCCTTGCTCTTCAATAGGTCAATGATCTTTGCAGCGACTTCTTTGGAAGAACCTGTCAACATTTCTGCATGGCCATTATTTACCGGTGGGGCTATTTTCTTAAATATCAAGCCAGAATCAAGTTCACCAGATGGGGTTATCGTTTCGTTCTTTACAGATTGGGCTACCTGGCGCACCTTGCTGATCGGAGCGTATCGTGGCGGCTTTGCGGATGATTGCACTCCCACAACAGCAGGAAGATCCATCGCGTATTTACCAACGATACCCCCTGCAAATTCTTTAGTGATGGTTACCTGGTTACCAGATACTTCCGCAGAACTCACCCCACCGATATAGGGGAAACCAAGAATGGCTGCAATCATAGGCCCTATTTGGCCATCAATATCATTGGATGCTTGAACTCCGGTAAAAACAAGATTCGGTGACAAGGTCTTGATTGCATCAGCCAACCATTTGGCTTGTTGGTGCGAATCGACGCCTGGGTCATCCGCTGCTATCTTGGCCGCTTTGTCGGCACCCTTCGCTTGGGCGAGATGCAATACCGGATCCAATTCACCAATCGGGTCTACACCAATAACCGTTACACTGCCCCCAACAGCTTCTTTTACCAACACCGCTTGTTCGATCGCTTGCTCGTCAAATTCATTAAGCACAAAATCAATTGAGTCAAAATCGATATTGTTCCCCTTGACTGGCAGGTCGTCTGCGGTACTGGGAATATGTTTAATGGCAACTACAATATTCATCGTGTTATTCTCCTCGCATGGATCTGTCTAGCAATTCAAGGATATCCAGGACACCAACATGTTCATTGCCAGTGGATTTCACTGCATCCTCAAAACGAGTAACCTCAAAGGGACAGGCAACTGCTAAAATATTCGCACCAGTCGAAGCTGCTTCCATAGCACGTTTGTCAGATAGGCGCATTTTGATGTGCTGGCCACTAAAAGAATCCATCCACATCCCGCCACCGCCGCCGCCGCAGCAATACCCGTTTTCACGATTACGTGGCATTTCAACCAATTCCACACCGGGAATAGCTTCTAGTAGCTTGCGCGGAGCCTCATATTCCTCATTGTGCCGGCCGAGGTAACAAGGGTCGTGATACGTCACTTTCAGTTTGACTTCGTGCTTGAGAAGGGGTTTGAGCTGTTCAAGATAGCGCGCCAGGAACGTAGTGTAATGAAGCACAGACCCTTCAAAACCAAATTTGGGATAGATATTCTTGAATGCATTTAACTCATGCGGTCCTGTGACAACCATTTCCTTCCATTCGTACTTATTGAAAGTTTGTATGTTGTACTCAGACATCATTTCAAAGAGCCCTTTTTCACCTGCAAGACGTTGAGTATCGGCATCATCTTTTTCTTCCTTGCCAAGGATGGCAAAATCAATTCCAAGTACGCTAAAAATACGCGCAGCTGCGACAGCGGCAGCTATGTTACGCGGGTGGTACGAAGGGTATGATCCAACATACCAGAGCACATCCACCGGTCGTGCCAGATCCTTGATAATGGGGACGGGCACACCCGCACTTTGAATCCAAGCATCGCGTTTGCGCTGCGGTTGACCGAGCGGATTGCCCGACTTGGCGGTGTTTTCAAATGCATCCTGCAACTCCTGCGGGACAAAGTTGCCATCCAAAATTGCCTGTTCACGCGCTGCGGGCATGATCTTGATCATGTTCACTTCTTTGGGACACACGCGCAAACAATTGGAACAAGTGGTGCACAACCACAGGTCGGGCGACTTCATCAGGTCTGTACCCGTTTGTGCATGCTTGTAAAGTTTACGGGGTCCATAATCTCCGACGATATCCACCGGACAAACAGCAACACACTTTGCACATTGGTAGCAATTCGCAAAGGACTCAGCGTCTGGCAGACCTGTAATTTTCTCAATTAGCTCAGGCGTGTATTCGAAAATAACACGCTGTTCGAACATGCGGCTCCAATGACCGGAAATATCCACGCCATCGATAACGGCATGCTCTAACTCTATTGCTGTTGTTTTTTTAAATTTTACGGCCATGAAGGTTGATCTCCTCGATTTCATCGGGATACGTCGCACTTCCCGTTTTCTTAAGCCCCAGCAATCTTCTCGCCATCCCTGGCAGGGTTGGCAATAACCTGTTGAACTCGCGGCTCAATCTCCAACTGGTGGTCCCATACATATACACACTGTAAACACAAGCGAGAAAGGTGCTGTTGGCAAACAAGGCGCGTTTCTCGTCACTCAACAATTCATTGGTGTAAAGACCTGTACCTTCGCCGAACTTCATACTCATTGCCGTGACTGCGCCAACCCGGGCATAGCCATCAGCAATGTTGTTGAAAACTGGGGCAAACCCGGCTCCATCACCCACGAGGTTATGAGTACTGCCCGCCAATAAAGGCAAAGCGCCAGAGCCCGTCGTTGGGTCCCATAACCAACGGGACCACAACCAGTGATTTTGGGGATCGATGTTGTGCAAGATCCCAGTAGCCAGCTCCAATGCAAGTCTTGTGTCAAGCGTTTTCAACGTATCAACAAACACCGCAATTCGCGCGGCAGCTGGTGTTTCACCGTTGAGTAAGTCATTGAAGCTATTGCCCGCTGTGGGTCGGGCCAGATTGCTTTCGCAGAAATAGTTTGTCAGGGTGCGTGCATTTGCTTTGCTATGCGTGACGGCTGAAAAAACTTCAGCGCTGGGTACGCCCAAATCAACAATATCGCTTTTGAGATTCGAAAATAGGCGCGCATGGCGTTCCACCAATTCATCAGCGATAACAATCACATCCGCAGATGAAATCTGCCCCAATGCTTCTTGCAAAATAGCTTGAAATTCAGGATCATCAGGCCCTGTCATCTGCTTGACGATGTGACTCTTCCACAACGGTTCCATTACGCCATCACTCTACGTACAGAAGCAACCGCACGGGCAGCTGCAAGCCCTGCCTGCGCAAAGGAATCATCCAGATCCGAAGGACCCGATGCGGCCCCAGCAACAAAAATACCTGGCCGGGATGTACTAACGGGATCGATGCCTGAGGTGCCACCCGCTTCGACAAAACCGTATTTATTTTGTTTGATACCGAGCTGTTGTGCCACTGCACGCGTACCCGCACTCGGTTCCATCCCAACAGACAGCACTACCAGGTCCATCACTACTTCCATGGGGCGGCTCATGGTGGTATCTTCGCCGCGGATCAAAAGCTGGTTACCCTTTGGAAGCACTTCGCTAATTACGCCCTTGACAAAATTTACTTTGTATTTCTCCTGCGCGGGCCAATAAATTTCAGGTTCCCAGTAGCCATACATACGCATATCGATGTAAAAAATAAAGACCTTTGAATCGGATATCTGCTCACGCAGTTCAATGGCCTGCTTGCTCGCCACCCCGCAGCACACTTTGGAACAATATTCATTGCCAATCTGCCGATCACGCGAACCAACACACTGAATAAATGCAATTCGCTTCGGCGTTTCGCCATTGGATGGACGCACAACCTTATTTTCCTTTAGCATCTTTTCCAGGTCAGAAATTGTTATGACATCTGCGAAAGAATAATAGTTGTAGTACTGCGTTGCACGACCTGGATCAAAATGCTGAAAGCCCGTAGCAACAATCACAGCACCTACATTGTGCGTTTCAGCTTTACCATCAGCTTCAATCTCCACTGTAAAGTCACCATCGCTACCAGAGAAGCCCTTCACTTCAGCCAGGTACTTCACCTCCACATTCGCGCTGTTTCTCACCGCTGAAGCAAGCTCCTCCATCGCTTCTGACGCATCGCGCCAATGATGTGTGAGCTTGGCATACCTCTCGCTATCCGGAGTACCACCCAGGCGACCACGTTTCTCAATGACGATAGCCTCCCCGCCAAGTTCAGCCACGCAGCGCGCAGCCTCCATGCCAGCAGGGCCACCACCGATGATCAGAATTTTTCCAGATGTCATATGTTCCTCCAGCTATTGCTCAAAATGTTTACCGGGCATGCCTTCCGAAATTCATCCCTGCCCGTTAACAGGATCATTTATTAAAATTTACCGGTTGGTCTGCGTCCTGCCAGGTTATGCCCAATTTTTTCCCGGCGCGAATCGCATCAAGGTCTTCCTGGAACTCGTCCCAATAAATTTTCCATGGGTAAGCCCCGGCTCCCGCTGGGGAATTTAGGCCCAGTTTATCGAGGAAGGGACGCCAGTCGGTGGAATGCCAATGGAGTTGCGCTACGCGGAATGGATGCGCGCCCATCGCCAGGGCAGCAACCTGAGCATCAGACAACACAGGGATACCGACATTACGCCCATGCGCTCTTCCGGAAAACTGACTCTTATCCAGCGTGGTCACGCAACCAGTATCATGGGTGACCACCAGGTCAGGATTTACTTCATTCTTCATCGTCTCAATCTTGCGCTGAACGGCGAACGAACGTGTAAAATCACGCTCAACCAGTATGTGACGGAAACCAAATCCACAACAATCAAACCAGGTTGAATAATCTGCGACATTGATACCAAGTGTTTTCAACGTGGTGGTCACTGTTGCCATGCGCTGCCCGCCATAGATATCGGGATCATAGATTGCGTCTTCAGCGACAACTTTGTAATAATGGCAGGACGGATGAACGGTGGCCTTGATGGAACTCAAATCTACAACCTGCCGCTCTGCAAATCGATCGCGCATGATGTGGACCCATTCGCTGTAATGCACAATTTCTTCAGGGATGACAAACGGCTTGCCCAATTTGTCCATGACGCGACGAACCTCATCGCGCAGTGCCTGATTATGAACCAGTTGTTCGCGAACTTCCTTGTAGTGCCCAAAAGATGTGCCGCAGTGAATCAGGGGGTAATACCCAGCTTCGTAGGCAGTGGCAAAGTTGCGGCTCATCACCGCAGCTTGCGCAGCCATATTGGATGTGGCGGAAGCATAATAATTCCAACCTGTGCAAGAAGTCTGGTCGGTAGGGTCAAGATAATCCAGGCCAAGCTGCCGGTGAAGCCAGAAAATGGATGATGTGTAGCCCGGAATGTGCCCGCATTGCCCGCAAGATTTATGATGCCAGGTGTGCTCTACGGGAATCTTCTTAGTGCGTCCATATTTTGTCGTTACTTCCACAAAAGGTTCTGGAACACGCTGTAAAATAATCTCGCCCTTTGCTTCAAGTTCCAGTAAGGATTCGTGGATGTCGTGCGTATGGGCAAGGTTCGGATCACGCCGCACAGCATGTGATTTTCTTTCAAGAATTTCCTCAACAGTTGTTAGTTCAGGCATGACAGGGTTCCCTTATCCTTCTTCCAATTCTTCCTGCATAATATCGGCCAAAAGATCATGCAAGCCCTCATCTACTTCTTTGATTATTTCCATGCTGCCTGTCTCAAACCAGATCGTGTAGAGTTCAAGCAATGTCTTGCGATCAATTTTCCAGGCTGCGTCCGTTACGCCGCGAATTGAATCCACGGGGATCGCTTTTTTCCAAACTGGCATATTGGCAGAAAAATTTTGGACCCATGGCCCCCAGTCCGCGAACAAGCCGGGCTGGAGCATATCGGGTGAAACCTGGTTACCTTTTAGCATGACCTTATAAATAACCCGGCTGTATCCTTGTAAAACATCTTTTGTTTCCTTCAATCCACTTTTTACAGCTATTTCACGCAGTACAGTAACCAACCCACCAGGGTTATTCTGCCGTGGACAACGCACACACGAAAAGCACTGCGCGCAATTCCAGATATCTTCGGCAATAATGTCATAAATACGATCCACATCCTCGCGCGCCATTGCCTGCGCAATCACACGCGGACTGTAGTCGTAAAAACGGGCGGAGGGACATGCCGAAACGCAAATCCCGCACTCGTAACAACCATAAAGTAATTCGTGGTAACGAGGGTCATTTTTCGCTTCGAGGAAAAGTCGCTCCTTCACCTCATACGCCACCTCAGGGTGGCGGTTTTCAACTTTGCCCGGGTTCCAATTTTCTACAGTAGTTGGCATTTCGCCTCCTGAAAAATAAATGCGCCGCGATAAGTTGATTAAAAAGAAATCACTGCATCGGCACGAACAGCCATGTCGTTAAACGCCGCGCCGCCAATCATTTCAACGCCCTCAATCAAATCATCCAATACATATCCGTGTAGATCGAGGGAAGGCTGGCACACCAGCAAGCGCACGCCCAGGTCCAAGGCCTGGTCGATGAAAAACTTCAGTTCTTTTCCATTCCCACCCTTGCGAGGAATAATGATTTTGTCGCCATTCCCTTTCGCCAGGCACTGGGGACCATTCATCGTGAAATAAATACAGACCTCGTTATCCATGGCAGCACCAGCGGTGGCAAGAAAGAATGGAGTCGCAGTTCGCTCTGGATCTTTTTCGCCATGGGTTTGCACATATAGTATTTTCTTCGTTTCAACATCGTTCGTTTTCCACATAAGAACAATCCTCAAAACCTTATTAACCTGGTTAAAAAAAGAGTAACGACTTTAGCTGTTGTTATATTCGCCATAGTCGTCACCATTTTTCAATCTAAATAAATAGCTGAACATCCGCTTCTGAAGCATATTCAAGGAAGGTCGCTGCGCCACCTATCTCACACTCTTTGATGAAATGCTCGCGTTTGAAACCAAAGACATCCATTGTCATTTGACAGCCAATTAAACGAACATCCAGGTCAAGACAAGACTGGCGCAATTCTTCAATAGTGGCAACGCCTTTGTTTTCAAAGGTTTGTTTCATAAGGGTAGTGGCTAATGCATTAAAACCAGGCACATTTGACATGATCAACTGGGGAATCGGCCAATTAATATTCTGGAAACCTTCCGGCCCAAATGGCATCTTCATCGGCATCGCCGGATTTCCAACCGGCGTTACCTCAGCAGAAAGCTGCGGTTTTAGCAATGTAAGACCATAAAAGGTAAAGAAAATACCCACTTCCCACCCCATCGCGCCTGCCGCACTAGCCAGGATAAACGGTGGGTATGCCCAATCCAGCGTTCCTTTGCTGGCAATTAGAGCTAATCTTTTCGGGGCATTTGGGTCAGATTTTGACATGCTGGCTCTCCATATAAAAATGAATATCCAATTACTTGGATCGACGAAAGAAAAAAACGAACTTGCCATTTTCCTGCAGGGAACGAATCAGCTCATGACCCGTTTGGCGACTCCATGCTTCCATATCCGGCGGTGCGCCAGGATCAGTAGCAATCATTTTCAGTACTTGACCAACCTCCAGCGTTTTAATTGCTTTTGAGGTTTTCACAACCGGCATGGGGCAAAGCATACCGGTGCAATCAACAACCAGGTCTTCCTTGAAGATATCGACCATGCTTTCTCTCCTCAATCTGAGATTTCCATCCAATACACTAGGGTGAGATCACCCTCGGTCCTACAGGCTGGATTTTGCACTTACCCTACTACTCCGACTTAGTCTACTATTTATATAGGGTTTATTGCAAAAATTATAATTCAGCCGTTGAATTTTGTCAAAGATAATTTATAACGAAAATAGGCGATACGCAGATTTAAGTAGCAAGTGCACATGAGGTTCTGAAAATATTTCATGAGGTGATAGAAAACCAAGGCATTTTCTCGGTCGATGATTCAAACTGAAAAGAACCTGGGCTAACTACGGTGGCCATCAGCCTACTTTTATGAAAGTATTGGCGGATGAGCCTATTTGTGTTTTCATTTCACTCTTTGATGGTTTTTTCCCATTAACCGTGTCCAGCTCCCAATCTCCAATGCGTTTACGTTTACCGATGCTTTCTTGCCGTTCTTCGATACTTCGACGATTTTCGATCACTCCACCTCGATGTAACTTCCATATCGCTTGCGCCCTTGCTTCAAGCTGCGTAAGTGAACCTGCAATTCGCCACCTATTTTTCTTATCCTTGAAAATATTGTGGTAAATCCATTCATGGCTGGTACCAGGCTGTTCCTTGATTTTCAACCTTCCTGAGATTTTCTCTGAGATCCAATCTCCTTTCGGCTTTATTTCAACCATGACCAATAATTCCGCAGCGCTGTATTGACAGGGCCGGTAGCACCGCTCTTTCGCTTTTTCTTGTGCTTTTTCAAATTCAGATCCATTTCTGTTTTGATTTCAACGTACTTCGCAACTAATCGTAGATTTATCAACACCAACTTCGTTGGCAATTTCATAATGTAAATACCCCATTCTCTTTAAGTGAGAAATCTGGTATCGTTATCTTTCAGGAAATTGCGCCTATCTCATAGGTGCTCCTTTGACTTGACAGTCTTGAGAGGCTTTTCCTACACCAGCTTTCCTATTTTTGACCTTCAAAGTTGCACTTCACACCTGAATCCACCAAATTATGCTTACGTCGATTTTATTGGACTTTTGACAAATCCAAGGCTTGTCAAAAAAGGCGGAACTGCATGACAATTGGGAGTTGTGGACAACCAATATCAGCAGTTCCAAGGTGAAGTTTACCAGAACTTCGCCAAATATAAATGCACCGATGCGCTCATG
>CAIVSQ010000174.1 GCA_903908605.1 uncultured Anaerolineae bacterium | reverse complement strand
GGCAAAGAAATCAAAATAACCCATATGCAAACTCGCACCCGCAACCCTTTTACCACCATCCACACCGAAGGCGCACTGCTGCCTTCCGACTTGTTGCAGCGCGTCCTGGATTACAACAAAGATCTGCCAGGGCTGACCCCGGAAGGCTATCACTTGTCCGGCGAAAAGCTGAACGAGGCCATCAATCGCTCGTGGAACCGACTGCAAGGAGCCTGGGCGGCTTTCGGCACATCGCGTAATCGCCTCGGTGAAGGGGATGCTGGTACGGGGTTAACTCGTGATCGTTGGCTGTATCCACTTTTTGATGAGTTGGATTTTGGACGTCTGCAGGCTGTCAAAGGCCTTGAAATTGATGGCAAACCATATGCCATCTCGCACATGTGGGCAAAAGTGCCGATTCATTTGGTGGGCTGCGGCGTGGATCTGGAGAAGC
Organism: uncultured Anaerolineae bacterium; assembly: GCA_903908605.1. GTDB lineage: Bacteria > Chloroflexota > Anaerolineae > Anaerolineales > Villigracilaceae > UBA5195. Next base: position 3,695 of record CAIVSQ010000174.1, on the reverse strand, counting down.
GTTCGGCTGGTGTGGTGGGCGCATCAAAAGCCAGCCCACACAGCTTGCTGCAGGAATATCTCAATCGCTCGCAGGATGCCCAGTGGGGGCTAGTTTCCAACGGTTTGCGGCTGCGCGTGCTGCGTGATAATGCCACGCTCACCCGCCAGGCATTCCTCGAATTTGATCTGGAAGCCATGTTCGATGGCGAGGTTTATGCCGATTTTGCGTTATTGTGGCTGATCTGTCACCAGTCCAGGCTGGAAACTCCGGATGGCGCGACCGATTGTGCGCTCGAACACTGGTCAAAATCTGCCCAGGAGCAGGGCACTCGCGCGCTGACCAAGCTGCGCGCCGGCGTGGAGCAGGCTATCGCTGCTCTGGGTAGTGGATTTCTGAAGACCCAGTCCAATCAGAAATTACGTGGTGACCTGCGTTCTGGCACACTGGCGACTCAAGATTACTACCGCCAATTGCTCAGGCTTGTCTACCGACTGATCTTTCTATTCGTGGCTGAGGACCGCGACCTGTTATTTGACCCGGCTTCCACACCCAAAGCGCGCGAACGCTACCTGCGGTATTACTCCCTCCAGCGCCTGCGCCACTTGGCCGCCCGCAACCGCGGCAGCCGCCACCCGGATTTGTATGATTCGCTCAAGCAGGTCATGGATCTTTTGGCCGGGACTTCCGCGAAGGAAGAAACGCGCCTGGCACTGGGTCTGCCGATTCTCGGTGGCTTTCTCTTTTCCGATGTCGCCATGCCTGACCTGGATGCCGCTGAATTGGAAAATGAAGCCCTGCTAGCTGCCTTGCGGCATTTGACACAGATTGACGAAGGCAGTACCCGCCGCGCAGTGGATTACAAGAACCTGGGCTCCGAAGAACTGGGCGGTATTTATGAAAGCCTGCTGGAGCTGCATCCATTGATCAATACAGATTCGGCTTCTTTTGAACTGGCCACGGTAGCCGGCAATGAACGAAAAGAAACCGGCAGCTATTACACACCATCCAGCCTGATCCAGGTGTTGCTCGATTCGGCACTTGATCCGGTGATTGAAAAGGCTATCGAAAACGGTAAAACATCAACCGCAAACCAGGTGGACGCCCTGTTAAATCTTAAAGTTTGTGACCCGGCTTGCGGTTCCGGTCACTTCTTGGTGGCGGCCTCGCACCGAATTGCCCGCCGGCTGGCGCAAGTACGCACAGGCGAAGGCGAACCCGCTCCGGAAGCCATGCGAGCAGCCTTGCGCGAAGTGATCAGCCACTGCATCTACGGTGTCGATATCAACCCCATGTCGGTGGAACTCTGCAAAGTCAGCCTGTGGATGGAAGCGATTGAACCGGGCAAACCGCTTTCGTTTTTGGACGCGCACATCCAGTGCGGCAACAGCCTCCTAGGTGTTGGACCAAAAACCGATATTGACACGCTTGAAATCTCGGACGAGGCTTTCAACGCGGTGACCGGTGACCACAAACCAACATCCGCCTTGCTCAAAAAGCGCAACAAGCAGGAACGCGCCGGGCAGGAAAGCCTGTTTATCACCGTGCTCAAATCGCAGGAAGATCTGGATGCCTGGCTGGTCGGGCGCGCCCGCGCAGCGGAGCAGATGCCCGAGGACAGCGCCGAACAGGTCCAGGCCAAGGCCGAGGCCTACCGCCAGATGGGTGAATCGACCCAGTATCAGAAGCAGAAACAGACTGCCGATCTATGGACCGCCGCCTTCTTCTGGCAGATCAAGGAACCCAAAGGCAAATCCTATGAGATCAGCGCCCCTACCCAGGGCCAGCTGCGCCGCTTGCGCGCTGGCAATCAGGTTCAGAATGGGCTGCTGGCCGAAGTACAGCGTTTAGGTGCAGAGGTTAACTTCTTTCACTGGCCGCTGGCCTTCCCGGATGTCAACGCCCAGGGCGGTTTTGACTGCATCCTGGGCAACCCGCCCTGGGAACGCATCAAGCTGCAGGAAGAAGAATTTTTTGCCCAGCGTGATCCGCAGATTGCCACCGCTGCGAACAAAGCTGCGCGTCAGAAGTTAATCGATGCGCTTGCAAAAAATAACCCGATTTTGGCGCAGGACTTTGAGAATGCCAAACACGCCGCCGAATGTTCAAGCAAGTTTGTGCGTACATCTGAACGATTCCGCTTAACGGCTGTAGGCGATGTGAACACCTACGCTTTGTTTGCCGAGCATGGACGCGACCTCACCAAGGGGCGACTGGGCATTATCCTGCCAACCGGCATCGCCACTGATGACACCACCAAGGATTTCTTTGGCGATCTGGTGGAAAAGCAGTCGATTGCATCGTTGTTTGATTTCGAAAACAGAGAAAAATTATTTCCGGCGGTGGACAGCCGTATGAAATTCTGCCTGCTGACCCTGAGCGGCGAAGCGGTGAAGGCCAGCGAATTTGTCTTCTTTGCCACGCGCACCGAACATCTGCGCGACCCGCAGCGGCGCTTCACGCTCGCGCCGCACGAGATCGCGCTATTCAACCCCAATACGCGCACCATGCCGGTCTTCCGCACGCGTATGGATGCCGAACTGACCCGCAAGATCTACAGCCGCGTGCCGGTGCTGGAAAATGAACGCACTGGCCAGAACCCGTGGGGCATACGGTTTTCCACCATGTTTCACATGTCCAATGACAGCGGGTTGTTCAGCGATGTGCCGCAAAAGGACTATTTGCCTTTGTACGAGGCCAAGCTGATCTGGCATTTTGACCACCGCTGGGCAACCTATGATGGCGCGGATGTGCGCGACCTGACCCCGGATGAAAAGCGCGATCCTCATTTCTCCGTCAGGCCGCGTTATTGGGTTTCGGAACAGGAAGTCAATAAACGGCTGGGCGATTGGAAGAAGGGCTGGCTGTTGGGATTTAGAGATGTAACGAATGCAACCAATGAAAGAACAACAATTTCCAATTTTATCCCACGCTTCAGTGTTGGTCATAAGTTTCCATTAATTTTTGTAAGACCAGAAAGTAACGCTCTATTTTTCTCAACCAACATGTGTTCAATGGTTCTAGACTATATTGCGCGGCAAAAAATTGGTGGAACCTCGATGGGGTATTTTATTCTTAAGCAATTGCCGGTTCTACCACCAGTCTTTTACTCTAATGACGACATGGATTTCATCGCCCCGCGCGTGCTCGAGCTGGTCTACACCGCCTATGATCTCAAACCCTTTGCTAAAGACATGGGCTATCACGGCGAGCCTTTCAAGTGGGATGAAGAGCTCCGCGCCCTGCTGCGCGCGGAGCTGGATGCATTTTATGCAAAACTCTACGGGTTGACGCGGGATGAGCTGCGCTACATTCTCGACCCGAAGGAAGTCTACGGCGAGGATTTCCCAGGCGAAACCTTCCGCGTCCTGAAGGACAAAGAAATCCGCCTGTACGGCGAATACCGTACCCGCCGTCTGGTTCTGGAAGCCTGGGACCGGCTCGAAGGGGTTGAAATTAAAGCCCCCACGCCACAAGTCACCGTCACGGCACTGGCTGCGCCTGTCCTCGAAATAAAGGAATCCGTGAAAGCTGCGCCTGTCGTTGCGCCAGCAAAACCCGCGCCGGTCAAAAAGGAACTGCCAACCGTCAAGCCTGTGGAAGAAACACCCGCCCAGCCTTCATTTTCGGATTTTGGGCTGTACGAGTGTCTCACCTGCGGCAAGCGCGTGATGGGTTTTGACCAGGGAAAGCATGTCAAGGAAGTCCACGCCGGG
>CAIVSQ010000173.1 GCA_903908605.1 uncultured Anaerolineae bacterium | reverse complement strand
GCTATGGGAAAGTGGAAAATAATTCGTGACTAAAGTAATACTCGCTTCTGCCTCACCCGCTCGATTACAGTTATTGAAAAGCGCGGGAATTTTTGCTGAGGTTAAAGTCAGTGGAGTTATTTTGGATTTGAGCTTGAATTCATTGTTTACTTGATGATCAGGCTGAGGATATATACCATGATGGGCGCAATCACCAGCGCGGGCAGAAAATTCCCCACCCGAATTTTCTTTATCTCAAGCAGGCTGCTGATGCCTATGCCAAACAGTAGCACGCCGCCAGTGGCTGTCATTTCGTTCATCATGCTTTCGTTAACAACCGAGTTAAGCTGTGCTGCGAGCAGGCTGATACCACCCTGGTAAAGAAAAACCGGTAAAGCTGAAAATGCCACTCCAACACCCAGGGTGGAAGCGAATGCGATTGAAATAAAACCATCCAGAACCGACTTGATTGATAATGTCAGGTAATTTCCACTCAGTCCATCGCTGATTGATCCGAGCACTGCCATTGGGCCAGTGCAGTACAAAACTGAGGCGGTGAGGAAACCACGTACAAACAGGCTGGATGTACCTGTGGAAGTTCCTGAGAGGCGTTTTTCCAGCCAAATACCCAGGTTTTGCAACCCATCTTCCACTCCCCACCATTCTCCCAGGATGGCCCCGAAAATGAGGGCGCCCAAGACAATCAGTGCGTTTTCGGTTTTAAGAAACATCTGGATGCCAACAGCCGAGGTGAACAAGCCCATACCGGCGACAACCGTACTTTTTAAGTTATTGGAAAGGTGTTTGCCAAAAAATATCCCTACAGCGCTGCCCGCGATGATGGCAACGACATTAATCAAAGTTCCAATCATTATTTTTTCGCCATTCTTGTAGTTTGTCCAGCGCGCTGGTTTTCGAGTAATTCCAATGAAAAACAGAGCGACGATAGGCGGTTGAGGTAGGCCATTAATGATTTATTTTCCAACCCGCCCGCATGAAATAGCTCCACCACACGCCGTTCTGCACGACGGACGATGGTACGTGCCAGACCCATGGCAGCGCTTGATGGTACTTCTCCCGGTAAGATAAATTCCTTGGGGATCGGTACAATATCGGTAATTGCATTGGTTTGCGTTTCCAGCCATTCCACCCGTGCATCTGTGATCGTGCGGAATTTTTCCGCGTTTTCAGGGGTGGCCCCAACTTCTGCCATTAATTTATACAAATCCCGTTGGATTTCAATGATTAATGGCGTAATTTCGGGGGTGTTGGCATTGGCACGGGCGAGCCCCAGGGCTGCAGTTGCTTCATCCAGGGCGCCAAGTGCTTCAATTCGCAAGTCAAATTTGGGAACACGGCTATCACCAAGCAAGCCGGTATTGCCTTCATCGCCAGTTTGAGTGTAAATTCGAGACATGCCAGCAATTATACACGACCTGGTTAGCGCCGGCTTGAAAAACTGCTTTTATATCGGGCGCATTATGGTCCAAATATTTAATGGGTCTACTGTATTGAAAATTGACAGTAGCGTATAATGACAACGCTTATTTTGCAGTAGGAGAATCTCCCCACAAGTTTGATGACCTCAATAAAAAATGAGCAGCCTATTAATGGTTGTGGTGGTTGTTTACGGTTGTATACTAGCTCATATTGAGGCTATTTGAGGCGCGTCAATGGATGGGCAAAATCTCCCCTGGCAGGCTGCTTGAATGGCGACTTGTTATTTTTTTATTCAGGAAACCGTCACTTGCTGGACAGTAAACCTGGCGCAGTGTTCGTGGCCCTTCATTGGCCAAGAGACGGAAATGTTTTGAAAAGTATATTTTATATGACGAGGGACTTGTTCTCGGCTTGCCCTGTATCGGATCTGCCTTTGAAGGGTCATGATAAACCTGATTATGTTTGCTTGCTAAAGGATGTCAAGTGAAAAAATATTACCATCGAAAAATTACAACCGACGCCATTCAAGAGTATGTTGGTGTTGATGTCATGGAAACAATTATTGGTGCCAATATTGGCCAGGATGCTATTCGATTCCAGTTTGGGCATGATCATTTTCACTATGATAATAACTCTTTTGTGGCAGGGGATCGTTATTGTGATGAACAGCGTTCCATAATTCGCTCTGCCATAGCGCGTAGTGATGCGCAGACGGCCAGGGAAGCTTTTGGGCGTCTTTCTCACACCGTGCAGGACTTGTACGCCCATAGTAATTATGTTGCACTTTGGCGGGAGATGTTTCCTGCGGGTAACCCGGAGCAAGTAGAACCGGAGTTGAGAAATATCCTGGCAAACGGGCGATTGCATTCTGGTAAACTATATTATCCCCTTGAAGCATTGTCGTTTATAGAAAAGCTGCAACCCACGGTTTTACCTTTACTGCCGCGCGATTCCCATGCCTGGATGAACCTGGACGATCCTTCCAAACCCGATTTCAATTATGCATACTCAGCAGCAGTAAAAAGAACCAGGACGGAATATGCCACGCTGGTTTCAAGTTTGTCACAATCCGACCTGAAATTATTTGCCGGGCTTGAAAAAGGGTAAATAGCGTATTCAAATGGATATAATGAAATTATTTCTGATTCTCTATTCATAAATCTGAAAAGGTTATAATCACAATATGGACATAAAAAGTGAACTAAATAATGCTGTAAAAGATGCAATGAAGTCAGGCGACGAAGTGCGCAAGCGCACGATCCGGATGGTACTCGCGGCAATCAAACAGGTGGAAGTTGACAAACGCATCACCCTCGATGATGCTGCTGTGATTTCCATTTTGCAAAAAGAAATCAAGCTGCGAAAAGAAGCACTTGATGAATCACAGCGAGCTAACCGGGCGGACCTGGCAGCTGAAGCACAGTCAGAAATTGAGGTTCTGATTATATTTCTGCCCAAGGGGCTTAGTGCAGATGAGCTGCGTGCTCTTGTGCAGGCTGCTGTGGAAGAAACTGGCGCTTCAGCCCCGGCAGATATGGGCAAAGTCATGAAGGTGTTATTGCCCAAGATTGCAGGTCGTGCGCCTGGTGATCAGGTCAGCGCGATGGTGCGAGAGGTCTTACAGAAATAACCTGTGGATCCAATGCTCAATCGTGGGTGGCGTCAGATTCAACGACATGATCTGATGGCCTTGATTTTACTAATTATTACCAGCCTGGCAACTTACGCAGTTCTGGTATTGCCTCTTTCCATTAGGTCGTCCAGCCTGCCTTTGAAGGAAGGCCAGGTTTCTTCGCAGGATCTGCAAGCTCCCCGGAATGTAGAATATATCAGCAGTGTTCGTACCAACCAGGCGCGTGATGCTGCTGAGCGCGCAGTCTTGCCCGTTTTTACCGAGCCAGATGCCGCGGTTGCTCGCCGGCAAATATCTCGTTTACGGACTGTTTTGGAAAGTATTTCCACGGTTCGCACGGATTCTGCGTTGATATTGGACCAAAAGAGCGTTGAGATCAAATCTCTGCCAGGGGTTGATCTTGATGTAAAAACGATTGACCTGTTGCTGGGAACACCAGATGCACGCTGGAACGCTATTCAACTCGATGCATTGCGGGTGCTTGAGGATGTTGTTCGTTCAGCAGTCAGGGAAGATAATGTTGAAAATATCCGCAAGCAGGTGTACTCACAGGTGAGTTTTGTGTTGAGTGATGATCAATCGGCGATCGTGGTCGGGTTGGTCACTCCTTTCATTGTCGCCAACAGTTTCTTTAGCCCAGAGCTGACTGACGCAGCACGTTTGCAGGCGCGCCAATCTGTTGACCCGATTACCCAAACATACCTGGCTGGGGAAACCATTGTTCCGCGTGGCCGTGTTCTGACGGCCGCAAATATAGAAGCCCTGGAAACTCTTGGGCTAGTGCGTCCGAATAATCCCATTCTTGAATATATTGGCACCGCCGCGATGGTTATCGTGATTATGACCTTCGTTGGCTTTTATTTTATTCGGCGGCGGCCTGCCTATTATAACGATGGGCGAAGTTTGATATTAATTTGTGTCTTGTTTATTCTTTTCCTCGCCGCCGCCCGCTTGATTATCCCAAATCGAGCGATCTTACCGTATGTCTTTCCGTTGCCTGCCTTTGGGTTGCTGATTGCCACCTTATTTTCGCCTGGCGGTGCCATGGTTCTTTCCATGGTTATTTGCATTCTTGCCGCTTATGGTTTGCCCAATACACTCGATCTCACATTCTTCTATCTGATCGTTTCTTTGACCGGAATTTTGTCTTTGGGCAAGGCTCACCGGATCAATTCATTCTTATGGGCAGCGATCGTATCAGCTTTTTCTGGCATGGCAGTTATTACGGCATACAGGTTGCCGGCTGGTAACCTGGATTGGGTTGGGTATCTCACCCTGGCGGGTGCCTCCCTGCTCAATGGAATTGCTTCGGCCAGCGTGGCCCTCATGCTGCAGTATTTACTTGCGGAATTCCTGGGGTTAACCACCGGTCTCAGGTTGTTGGAAATTTCCAGGCCTGACGCGCCATTGTTACAATATTTTTTGCGCCACGCCCCTGGTACTTACCAACACAGCTTGATGGTTTCTAACCTGGTTGAGCAAGGTGCGGAAAAGCTGGGTATGGATACACTGCTTGTCCGGGTGGGCGCTTTGTATCATGATGTGGGTAAATCCGCTAATCCGTTTTTTTTTATTGAGAACCAACTTGTCAATAATCTAAATCCACATGATGATGTTGATCCGGAGACGGCTGCTGCCAGCGTAATTCGGCATGTGACCGATGGGGTTATCCTGGCTAAAAAATACAGGTTACCGCGTCGCATTACCGATTTTATGCTTGAGCACCATGGCACTTTGCTTGCTCGGTACCATTACAATCGGGCTTTACGTGAAGCTGGCGGAGATGTGACGAAGGTCAATGTGGATCGTTTCCGATATCCTGGCCCCCAACCACGATCACGTGAGACTGCCCTGCTCATGCTGGCAGATAATGTCGAAGCTCGCACGCGTTCTGAACGCCCCCGTACAGAAGAGGAAATTCGTGCGGTTGTTCACAAGGCTATTGATTTTTGTCAAAAAGAAGGTCAGCTATCAAATACGCGTTTCACGCTTAAAGATTTAGCGGTTATTACGGATGTGTTTGTGATCACCCTGGTAGGGCTTTATCACCCAAGAATTGCCTACCCTGTGGCGGAAGGAACTCCAACCGTGGATAACCAAGCTGTTCAAGGTTCTAGTACCCCGGAGATAAAATGATATTCTTGGAAAAGTCCGAAGAAGTAGAAATAGAAATATCCATGGAACCAGTGGAAGAAGCCGTCGCGGCTGCTCTTGTTCACCAGGAAGCTCCAAAAGATGCAGATTTGACGGTTGTGTTGACTGATGATGTTCAGCTCCATGCATTAAATTTGGAGTGGATGGGCGTGGACGGTCCTACGGATGTGTTATCTTTTCCCTCTGATGAGATTGATCCGGAAGGCGGAAATCGTTACCTGGGTGATATCCTCGTATCGTTACAGCGGGCTGAGGAACAGGCGCAAGCTGCCGGTCATTCCACCCTTGCCGAAGTGCAGCTGTTAGTTGTTCATGGTGTTTTGCATTTAATGGGGCATGATCATGCTGAACCTGAAGACAAAGCCCGTATGTGGAAAGCGCAAGCCGAGATTCTAACTGAATTAGGGTTGGGAAATATTCAGATTCGGGATTGAAGGAAGTGATTTTCTATGATTAATTTTGTAAAATCACGCATAGCCTCGTTTGGGTATGCTTTTCATGGCTGGGGCTATGTCATTCGTTACGAAAAAAACGCGCATATCCACGCAGTTGCCACGATCCTGGCTGTCGGTCTTGGTATTTGGCTGGAACTTCCGGCTGTTCATTGGGCTGTGCTTGTCCTGGCTATCGCCATGGTGTGGGTGGCAGAGATATTGAATACAGCTATTGAGGCAGTAGTAGATCTGGCCAGCCCGGTGCACCACCCATTAGCAAAGGTCGGTAAAGACGTTGGCGCTGCAGCTGTGCTTATTGCGGCTTGCGCCTCGGTATTTGTTGGCTTGCTAATTCTTGGACCGCCCTTATTGGAACGAGTAATCCCTTACATGAGCGCTAATTTTCGATAATTCCCAGTTGATTGTTTTCTGGAGGAGCTGTTATGACACTTTCTTTTCGTTTTGGTACAGTCGGTTCCCCCATGGGAACACCTAAAAAACCCGGTGGTTCGGTGGGGTCAATTCAATTTTGCCAAACGATTGGGTTGAATGCGTTGGAATTGGGGTGGGTACAGGCGGTAAGGGTTTCTGAAGAAACCTGCGCGGCAATAAAACAGGCGTCGATTGCTGCTGATGTTTCCATCAGTGTGCATGCACCCTATTTTATCAATTTAAACGCGGATGATGATGAATGGCCAAAATCACGTAAGCGTTTGATGGACGCGGCTTTTTATGGAAATCTCGCTGGGGCTACCGATATTATCTTTCATCCCGGGTCTTATTTTGAAAAGGACGCCAGTGAAGTACTCAAAGTTGCCGTTCCGCGTTTGCGTGGTTGTGCAGATGAACTGAGGGATAACGGGAATCCTGTTATTCTTCGGCCTGAAACGATGGGAAAGAGCGCAATGTTGGGTTCATTGGAAGATACCCTGGAGATGGCTTTGGCTATCCCTGGGGTATTGCCTTGTATAGATTTTGCTCATTTACATGCCAGGGCTGGTGACGGTAGTATGAATACGTATGATGAATGGGCAAGCCGGTTGAAAAATTATGCTGATATATTGGGTAACCAGGCGTTAAAGCAACTGCATATTCATCTCTCGGGAATAGAGTATGGCACCAAGGGCGAAAAAAATCACCTCCCCATTGCTGAATCGGACCTTAACCTGGGAGACCTATTCCGAGCATTGTATGATTTCCAGGCTGGCGGACGCATCTTGTGTGAAAGCCCGATTATGGAGGAAGATACCCTCTACATGAAGAATACCTGGCAGCAGATAAGCGGTGAGGTAGCCTGAAAATACTGAACCGTGGATATATTTTAAATATTCACGGGGCCGGGAAAATCATCTTTGCTGAGGAAGTAAATCTCAGCGTCGTAAACGTCTGCTCGTACCACTAGCTGGTTCGTGACCTTACCGCCAGCATGTGCGCCTGATTTGATGGCGGCACGTTGGCTGGCTGTGTTGGGTGATGCGATCATGATTTCGGCACGGTCCATGCCAAGAAAATTTATGGCGAATTCTGCAGATAGGCGTATCGCCTGGCTGGCGATACCTTTTCCCCTTTGTTTTGTGCGAACCCAGTAGCCCAGGTTACAGCTTTTTTCTTTTTCATTGATTCCGTCGATGCTTAATATCCCCAGCAAGGTTGTATTAGAGATGTCTGCGATGATGAAATGAAACGCTGTAGCGTGTGCCCAGCCTGCACAGGTGTGATCAAACCAGTTTTTAGTTGATTGTAGAGAATAGAATTCTGTTGCCCAGTCCATCCAGGGATGCAGGTCTGGCATTGATTCTTGCACAGCAGAATAAATGGCGGGAATATCTTCCTCCAGCGGCCGGCGCAGAAGGATTTTTTCATTCATAATCGACAAATGTTTTAACATGATAGCCAAATAAAAAAGTGCGGACCTTTGAAGTCCGCACTTTTATTTATCCTTGGATATACTCTTTTAGATTATGTTCCACTGCGTATGCAGCAGCTTCGGCTCGATTATTTACGCCCAGCTTGGATAGGATGCTGCTGACGTAATTTCTAACCGTTCCTTCGCCCAGGAACAAGGCTTTCGCAATTTCCCGGTTCGTTTTTCCTTCGGAGACAAGCAGTAATACGTGTTTTTCTTGCTGACTCAAGTGAGCAAAGGCGGATGCTTCTTCTTCTTTTACCGCTTTGCGTACTTCCTGAAAAACACGCTGGGTTACGGCGGGATCGAGTAACGCTTCACCTCGGCCGACTGCTTCGAGCGCGCGAATTAGATCTTCGCCGCCTATTTGTTTCAGGATATACCCGGAAGCCCCGGCGCGTATGGCAGAGAAAAGCATCTCATCCTCGGCGTAGGATGTCAGCATGATCACCTTGGTATCGGGGAACTGCTGGATGATTTCTTCACAGGCTTCGATTCCTGATGTGCCAGGAAGGCGAATGTCCATCACAACTACATCAGGATGAAGAAGGGCTACCTGTTCGATGGCTCCGCGGGCCGAGTCCGCTTCACCAATCACCTCGAAATTTGGATGCCTTTCCAGGAGTGCTTTTAATCCTAATCGCACAACTTCGTGGTCATCCACCAATAAAATATGTTGTTTCGACATAATGGTTCAAGCCTCCAGAGGAATTAAAAGTATAGTCGAGAGAAGGGTGAATGGCAAGGGCAAGCGGATAACCTTGCGGATGTCCCTGTTTCGCGGATGGCGTTTTGTTTCGCCTGGATTTTTTGCCACAGGTTAAATTTACAGAGCTTACGTTGAAAGACACGCAAGCTCTGTAACTAAGCAACTGGCAGAGTGTTTAGTCCTTGTCTTTTCCCTGGCGTCTAAAGTCGACGAAACGGTAACCTACCCCTCGTTCGGTCAGGATGTACTTGGGATTGGCTGCATCCTTTTCCAATTTTTGCCGCAGGTAGTTAATATACAGGCGTACATAATGAGGCTCATCCCGGTATTCATATCCCCATACTTTTGCGAGGAGTTGGTCATGCGAGACGACCCATCCGGCATTTTGGACCAGGTGGAAAAGTAGCCGGTATTCAGTTGGCCTGAGCTTGACGATTTTTCCCTCCAGCCAGACTTCCCGTCGATCAAAATCGATTTTTAAGCGTTCGTCGATTTCAATCAGACCATGCATCGAGCCTGATGCACCTTCGGTTCTGCGTAATACAGCACGGACGCGGCTGACAAGTTCACGCGGGCTGAATGGTTTGGTGACATAATCGTCTGCGCCTTTTTCCAGGCCACGAACACGATCATCTTCTTCACCTTTTGCCGTCAACATAATTACCGGCACATTGCTGATCTCTCGAACCATTTCGAGTACTTCGAAACCATCCAGGTCCGGCATCATCACGTCCAATAAGATCAGATCTGGGGTGATGTCACGCAGGCGTTGAACGGCTTGTTTGCCATTGAAAGCCTCGCTGACATGAAATCCGTCGTGTTCCAGATTCAGACGAATGAATCGGACCATGCGCTCTTCATCGTCAACAACAAGTATTCGGCGGCGGTCAAGTTCTTCAGGCATATTTTACTCCCTCACGAACCCGATGATCTCGTCGTCCTGTTCACCAGGAATAATTTCGATGAACGTAACGCGTGCCATTGGCCAAATTACTTCTGTGACACTGGCCTGTAAATAAGGCAGATCCTTCCCGTCGCGGCGGCGGGGGTTTTTGAGTTTAATAGTTAGATCACTTGGGTTTGGAAGCATTTCTGCTTCACCCAAAACCGGGTCTTCATTAGCAATATGGACGAGTAGAGTAGGCATTTTTCACCGTTTGAGATTATCCAATTTTCATTTTTAGTTTTCCCAAGGTGAAGATATCACCCTGGTGCAAGGCATGTTCTGTGTTGGGCATGATCCGGATACCATTAATATAGGTTCCATTTGATGAGCCCAAATCCATTACGATAATTTTACCGTGAGATGACTTGACTACAGCATGTATTCGTGAGACTCCGTGGTCGATGGCATTGTATG
>CAIVSQ010000172.1 GCA_903908605.1 uncultured Anaerolineae bacterium | reverse complement strand
GACAGTAATAGGTGATTGTGAACCAAAAAGCTTGATCCGAACTGTCCCTTTGGTTGTATTCAGGTTTGCAAAATATTGTTTACCGGTGTGAATGATATGTGGAGGACAGGTTGAATATTGGTGCTTTTTCAATAGCGCCAGTTTTACATATCCCTCAAGCTGATCCAGAAGATTGACATTCCATTTTATGATTTCGCCATTAATTAATATAACTGGCGACCCGGGTAGATTTATCTTATTCCCATTTTCCCAGGCAAGTTGGGTCAGCTTTTTGATTTCTTCAGTATCCATTGCGGCAATGAATTTTGTCGTGTCCAGGTTGAGCGGGGAGGATGCTTTGTTTAGCCATAATTGAAATTCTGAAGGAGTTAAGTTAATCCAATCCGCTTGTTTTTCAAATAATAGATCATGCGTCTCCCAAAATTTTCCTTGTAGTTGTGCAGCTTCGGTTGCCTGAACAGCCAGGCCAGCTTTATCGTGCATGCTAAGTAAGGGGAAGTGCCTGAACACTAACCTGACTTCCCCAGGGTATTTTGAAATGAAATTATGGAGAAGTGGGGCGAGTTTCGCGCATGCAAGACACTGAAAATCGCTGTAAACCAACACCGTGACGTAGGCCGAATTTGATCCTAGGATGTGGTCTTGTTCAGTTACTTGCGGGAAAAGTGACGCTTCACCTGGTATTGGTGTAGGTTGACGGGCATCCTTGCATTGGTTTTTTTGCGTGGCTGCAGGTTTGGGGGGGACCTGGTTTGTTGGAATTGTTTGCATGCCGGGCTGGGGTTCGGTAGTGGAGCAGCTAAATAAAAATAATGACAAGAGGATGATTGCTGAAAGATTGCGCATGTGTACCTGTTGATATTGGGGGCGAGAAAAAATTTGAATGGAAGATTACTGGATATCTTTTATTGCTTCTTGAAGTTCCTTGAAGGTGGTCATAGTGGAAATGCGTTCCAGGAAGGATTTTAATGAAGGACTTTTCGCTCTCAGTGCCCGAACTGCTGGACCAACGGGGTCTTCTCCGGCAGCACCCCCGGGAGTATCTGCATAAGACCCATGAAAAGCAAAATAGGCTTGATTTAGTTTCCGAATGGGGTATCCATGGTCCCAAAACACCTTCCGGCGTTGTTCCATGTATTCTTCTGCTTCCTGAATTTTCCCTTGCTCAAGTAATGTGTCAACTCTTACCCGGGTGGTGTGCATTTCTGCTCTATAGTCGAACTCGTCCAAGATAAGCTGTGTTTTATGGCTGATGAGCTCTAATTGTTCACTGCCAGTCGAGCTTAATTCGGGGTAATACCTTTGGAGTACCAGTTTGCCAATTTCTCCACCTGCAATAGAAGCCGTTGTCTCGTTCATGGTCCGCAATTCTGGTGTAGTGTAATTATTCCCCAACGGACGTTGACCAAGGTAGATGTGTATCCATTCATGCGCGATAGTGTCGGTAAGCCAATCAAGGGCAGTAGTGCGCATAATCATGGTCGGGTAGGCGGCTAAACCGCCGATATTTACAACTAATGATGAAACACCAAGTTTTTTATCTACCGAATTTTCGAGGTCGGTTGCTTCAGAAGTTGAGATTGGGGTGAGAATATAATTCGTCTCGGCCCCGATTTTATCTCGGCGGGAGATAACAAGGTTTTGAGGCAGTGGGGTGACATGATATAGAACCCAAGGAATGGGTTGCCCGAATGAGGTTAGCTGTAAATCATTCAGAACATCCGTGACCTGCATTTCTAGCACAGCTTCAACTAATGGGGCGATGGCATCGAGGCGATTATTAAGTTGTTCCAGACTATGTCGTAGTTCTAGCGAGGTGGTTGCGGGATCGGTAATGTTAGGATCACTATAAATCAGGTCTATTTCGTGTGAAGTGTTTTCGATTTCACGTATGATGTGGATATTTTCATTTACAAGGCTTACCTGTTCTTGCTTGCTTAGGTACCTTGGAGTTCCAATGGCACTTTGGGTTAATTTCACTAATGTTGCTTTTGAAATCCATGAAAAAAAATCAAAGGCATTTCGGCTTGCCAGGATCTGAACACGATCTTGTAAACTTATTATTTGCGCGTTACTAAATGTGCAGCTCAGAAAGAGAACTACTACGAAGAAATAACCCAAAATTTTTTCGAATATTTTCATAATAAACATTATAACCACGAAAATTGGATGCGTAAAATTATAAAGCCTGCCAGATCGCCCGGCAGGCTTTATAAAAATGGATCAAGAAAGATTAGTTTAGGTCTTTAAGGTACTTATCTATGGCATCTGCGGATTTTCGACCAGCTACCATGGCTGTAACTACCAAGTCTGGACCGGTGACACCATCACCACCTGCAAAAACCCCTGGGCGCGACGTTGCCCCAGTTTTCTTGTCTACAACGGTAATTAAACCCCAATCGTGAATATCAAGATTACTGGTGGTTTTTCCTATGATAGGGTCTGGCCAATACCCGAGCGCTTTGATGGCTGAATCAACTGCGATTGAGAAATTGGAACTTTCAACCGGTACTGGTTTGCGCCTACCTTTAGCATCGGGCTCCCCTAAGCGCATTTCAATACATTCTACTGCAGCGAGTCTGCCGTCGGGGCCAGCGATAAACTGAACTGGTTGAGTAAGGAACCTGTATTGT
>CAIVSQ010000171.1 GCA_903908605.1 uncultured Anaerolineae bacterium | reverse complement strand
TGCCTACCTTCGCCAACAATATACTCAGCGCAATACCCACCGTCCAACCCAAACTGACCCAGAGAATGCTCTTCCTGCTGCGAAGAACTTGATACTGCCAAAGCGTGAGAGCGATGGCAAACCCGCCAACACCGCTCCAAATTCCTGTTACGAGCAATCTGAAAGTCGGATCATCTTGACTCATCATATTATTTACTGGCGATAAAATAATTGCCCAAAGCAGGCTGAGCCAGAGCATGCTCTTCCAGCCGGTAAGAACATGCGTTAGTCGCAGAATAAGTGCAATCATAAAACCGGCGAGTGACCCGCTGAGCGCAAAAGCAATGATAAATGATAAGTCCCAATCTATCGATGCATCATTGAACCCAACCTGAAGTGGAAAAGTAATTAAAGAAACGAATGACAGGCTCAACGCAATCCAAAACACCGTGGACCAGCCTGGTCGGGCTGTGTCTTTTTCTTTTTCAGGGGCGAGAGGCAGTCTCATTCCCAAGCGTGCTCTTCTGAGCTGAAAAACTATAACCGCTCCGCCACTGGCCCCAGCGGCAAAACCCATTAACCCGAATACGAGTAAATTACTGATATCCGAGCCACCTTCGATACCGATAGCGTAGAAAACAGAGGTTGTTATTCCGCCTACGGCAATTGCCAGGAGTAAAGCCATTATCCAGCCCAGGGAAATCCAGAGCATGCTTTTCCAACCAGATAACGCATTTTCCTGTCTCAATCTTAGCGCAACAACTAGCCCGGCCATTCCGCCCAATATTACTGCAACAACGATGAACGTGAGAATTCCATCGCCGGATGCATTAAGAACCAGAACAGATAATACAAGGCTGATTGTCCACCCCAGGCTGATCCATAGCAGGCTTTTCCAGTCAGAAATAACATGCGCGCGCTGCAAAACAATAGCAATCACCAGCCCGCCGAGGGCTCCGATGATTATCGCGGTAATGACATATCCAGAATTCCCGCTGAATGAATTATTAATAGCACTGATAAGTGGCATTATCAGCGAAAAAACGACCGCCTCGCCCATCGCCATCCACAATACAGCAGACCAAGCGGGCCTGATCGTGTTTGTTTCTTTTTCAAATTCATGAGAGGCCTTTTCACCTGTTACTTGAGCAATTTCGGTGGGGACTGTTCCGGTACTTTCGTCAACAAGTTGTTCAGTGTTTGCGCGCGCTATAGGCTCTTCAATTACATTGGGTGCAACTGCATCAGTATTACGTTCTGCTTCTTTTTTGGCTTGTGCCAGGAACTTTTCTTCCTGCCGCCGCGCTTCTGCTGCAGCAACAGCAGCGGCAGCAACACGGGTTTTGTTGAGACTTTGAGTCGTAGCATGCGCGGCTAGTTTGCCCGCTATGCGCCCTTTTCCGGCCATTATCGTAGCGACACTTTCTCCTTCTGCCTTCGTTTGCTCGAAATGCTCTTCTTGCACCTCGCGTTCAGCGGTGGGAATACCTTTTTCTTCGACTTCGCGCTCTGCGCCAACTTCATGCTCAACTGTGGTTTTCGCCAGGTCAATCCGTTCTTCTTCCGCTACGCGTTCAGCGGCGGCAACAACGGCAAGCCGCTCAGCTTCCGCAATTGTCGCCAAACGCTCTGCTTCTGCTTGCCGAAGAGGTGCGAGTACCTGGCTGGCAACCTGTGCCACGCGCCGGCTGTCGTCTTCGGCTACGATTCGCTCCAGAATTGCACGGGCCGAAAGTGCATGTCCAACGCTGCGGCCTTTAAGCAGTTCTTCCAACTGGCGTACAGCGGTTTCGCGAATACTGGGGTACGAGCTTGTGATAGCGGCTGTCAGGTCTGCGGGCAACGGCAGAGGGCGGGGTTCTTCGTGCGCGGGTTGGCGCAAAAGAATCTCGCCCTGCTGTTTGTAAGACCATTTGCCTGGGGTTTGCTTGGGTGTGCGGCTTACAATTTGTTCATAGGCATAATCATACAGTTCATCCACGCTAATGCGGCCATCGCCATCCCGATCAGCTTCCCCTTGAAGTCCCTGCACCAGGAAGTGCGTAAAGAGTGAATTGGTTGTCTCTTCTCCAATGATCTTATCACCCTCCCATGCAAACTGGGTCGCATCTGTGGCAGTCAGCACCACGCGCCCGTAACCCACGCCTTCGAAGGCGGGTCCGGTCCCGATGCTGACACCTGTGGCAGCTTTCGTGCCTTGGGCAAAAGCACCGCTGTTGCAGCAGTCCAGGATCAACACCTGCCGCCTGGAATTACTCTGATCCATCGATTCGCGCACGAAATCTGATTTGATGGCCGAGGCGCGGAGACGTGTGCGGTTTGTGTTTTTAACAGCCAGATATAAAGCGCCGTATTCATCGCGCACCCCGTGCCCCGAAAAATACATCACCAGCAGGTCATCATGTTTTTTTGAAGAAAATAACAGGTCGATGGCATCCCGGACGACTGCTTCGGATTCATTTTCAACAATAGTCACATAGTCAAAAGCGCCAATATCCTCCGCCTGCAAAACGCGCGCGAAATCCTGGGCATCCTTTCCTGGCGCGGATAATTTCGCCAGGCCAGAATCAGTGTAAACAGAATTGGCAATAATCAGCGCATATTTTGGCATTATATCGATTGAGTTTTGGACTGCGAGAGCGCCGCAATCAGTTTTTGCAAATCATCGGAAGACCCTTCAAACTGGATGATCTGGCCGCCAATTTTCCCCTTAAATTTCACAGTGCGCCCCTGGCCACGTAGCGCCCAGGCCTGGATAAATTCCACCAGCTTGGGCAGCAATCCAGGCAGAACAACCACCGCAATAGAGCCGATGGTCACAGGGTCAACTGCTTTTGTGCCATCTGGCGCGACATCGCCACGCACCAATTCCGCGGATTCTAGATCGAGATCGCGCAGTTCATTGAGAAGTTCGCGCGCCAGTGAGTCAAGGTCTTCGGCAGAAACATCGGCTGCCGAAACATCAAGGTTAAGAGTCAAAGTCTGTTGGTTGTCCATTTTTTATCCAGTTTCTACATGCTGCATCGAATGATATTCATGCAAAGGGCTTAACCTAAATCATAGTCTAAACCAGCCCACATTACAACAGCAATATTCGGATATATTTCATAATAATGGGGGTATAACTCAAATTTCTAACCGATCTCCCGACCTAACAAGCGTACCTTATGTGTAAATACTAGCCAGACGATGAGCTGCGGCAAAAAATAGAAAAAGAATATCACAAATTCCATCCGTAGCAATATCGCCCACAGTAACATGACTACCGCAATCAGTCGAATTGGGCCAAAATTATCATTCCCTGGTTGCATTTCAAAAGTCAGGCAGGCAGCTCTATCCACGCTGAACCCACACTTATCGGTACCAGACAACCGGACGTCAACACAGTACAACCCCGGGGATTTCGGGCGGTATTCCCCACTGTATCCTGTTCTCTTGGCTTTGAGGGACATGCCACCAGGATGACATCTGTATCTCGAATTAATTCCATGGCAGTTTCAACCACAAGGCCGGCTTCCTACAACTATATTTGGGCATCGATGCTGACAGCCTATCCCCGAGTCAGGATAGTCGGATTGGACCTGGCGCTCAAATTGCGCCTCCACAAAACAAGCATCAATTGAATAATCCTCCCCACGTGAATGAGTCTGGTCGGTCGTTGTGAGTTTGATCACCCATTTTCCAGGTTTTGGATTGATTAAATCCTTGCTACCAGCAGTTCAATAAGTCCGCGAAAAACACATGGTGCGTGTTCAGGCGCAGAATTTGGAAAACTTTATCGCTGATCATCGTAGAAATGAAATATTCAAGCCTCATGCTTGGAAAAAAAATTAACTGCTGGTCGTGATTATGGTGGTGGCCTCTGATTGGTTACCTGGAATCACAGCCATCATTATGCTATAGACACCACCCTTCAATTTCCATTCTTGTTTGTCAATTTTTGTGCTCACATTGTCCTATATGGCTGGTTGGGTGAAGGATTTCAATCGTCTATACTACAGGGGAAAGGTAGGTGATAATGGACTATCAAGGGAAACCATTCAAAGACTCAGTCTATCCGGGCGGCCCGCAGGTGATTCCGGGGCGGGTTCACTGCGCGTATTATGATTTCGGCGGGGAAGGGGTGGCCTATCACGACTCGGATCCGGTAAACCATGGCAGCGGCGGGTTGAACCCTGCCGACGGAAGCTATCTGCATGAATTTCGCATCCTTGAGTCTGTGGATACGACCTATACGAAGGATGGCGAATACGACAACCACCCATACAACTATGTCGAGCCCGAACTGGGTATGTTGTATGTTGGCTGGACCGAGCCGGGCGAATGGATCAAATACACCGTGGAAGTAAAAAAAACCGGGATGTATGCGGTCGATCTATTTTATACATCCAACCGGGGCGGCGAGATTGCACTTTCGGTGAATGACTGTGATGTCACC
>CAIVSQ010000170.1 GCA_903908605.1 uncultured Anaerolineae bacterium | reverse complement strand
TGGAGAAAAAGGGCTATATCGAGCAGCAGCACAGCCTGATGTCCAACACACTGGAGCATAATATGCGCCTGCGTGCCTATTTCATGTCATTGCAACCGCAAACAGAGATCAGTAAGAGTGTACCCACGCCAGATACGGTGGAACTGCTGGCGATTATTAATTTCCACAAGTCCTTTGCCACGTATTTGCCGCAGATCAAGGAAATTCGCAAGGAGATTTACTTCGTGGCCCAACGTACGATGGAATGGGAGCAGCACCGCAAACTGGTATTGCAGAACATCCAATTACGCAAGAATATATTTTTGTGGAAGGCGCCTGGCGATCCCACCCGACCGGCGGCTGAAAAACAGTACAACGATCTGCAGAATATCAGCCTGAAGATGGTGAACGAGGAATTGGACCGCCTGTATGAACTGAGTGCCAGCTATGAAAATATCAAGACCCGCCGGATTGCGATTGATAAGGCGGTGGCCGAGGCCGAGCGGGTGAAGAGCTCGCGCGGGCCGGCTTTACAAGCTGCTGCAGCACAGGTGGCCAGGTTGCAGGCGAAAGTGGATGTGCTGCAAGCCGATGTGCTGCGAACAAACACAGCGCAAGATTTTGATGCGCTGCATCGTTATTTCACCACCAGCAATGTCTCGGACTTATTACGCCAGCAGTTCCCGGCGATTGACCAGCTCAGCATTAACTTGATTAACCAGGCGCACCGTGACCTGATTGGTGTGCTGCCATTTACCAAGACGGAGAAACCGATCCTGGATTTTATTGACCGGCAGCTATTCAACCTGGCAGGTAGCAAGAACATTCCGGCGGTGGAGCAGGAAATTGGGCTGCTTAAGAATTACTGGTCTGCGCGTGCGGCTCGCAGTGCTCCGGCTTTGTTGACCCAGCTGGTGCAGCAGAAGACCGCTGAGATCACTGCGCTGCAAACCCAGCTGACCCCAGCGTTGGCCGCGCTGAACAGTATTAAGGCGGATGTGGAGAAGGCAGAGCAGGTTTTGAATACGCCGCTGGATGCCAGCCAATTTGTTGCGCCGCCGTTAAATATTACGCGGGCCGATATTGTGCGCGGCAGGCTGCTCGAATATAAGACAGCCCTGGCTGGCAAGGATCAAAAGGCTCTGTTGGAAGAGGTGGTGGCGGAGTTCCGTGCCCACCCGGGCAAGTACCCGGTCTGGCTGCAGTACATGGTGATCCATTTTTCGGGCATGCGTTACCGTTCGGCACATGGCTCGTGGGCCGACCCACGAGATTTGCTGGTTAACCTGGGCGCATTTGATATCAACGATGAGTTCAAGAATAAGGACGATGCCGCCATAAAGAGTTTGTGCGAGGCACGCCTGGCAATGTATGATCCGCTCAGCGCGCCATTGGTCGTGCAGACTAGTGGGCCAGGGGTGAAGCTGCCCAGGCTGTCCCAGGCGGCCGAGTCACACTGGCGGGCGAGAGTCAGCGAGCACTTGCATGGGATGGCCTCGCCGCGTTCGTATGATCGCCGCAAGGCGTTGATTAACCTGCGGCTGGATGAAGATGAGTATGAGATTGAATCACTCAGCAGTGAACAGGCCGGGCAGATGTTGAAGGCCCGCCAGGATGAATTCCCGGATTGGATGTGGAAAGAGATTGTGCGCCTGACCCCGCTGCGTACGCAGGAAGTGGACAACGACCAGTGGGAGACGGGCGGGCCAACGCCGGTCAACCCCAAGGTGGGGCAGGTGTTGGATACCCGCCGGTGGAATGAATTCCGCCAGACCCTGATCGAGTGGAAGCAGAACAATGTAACCGGGTGGCGCGAGGAGAATGCCGCCTCGAATGAGCTGGTGGTGGCCTCAGCGGTCTGTAACGAGGTGGCGGAGCACATCCAACACATCCGCGGCAACAATCCACCCGGTGGTTTGTCGCCCAAGCCACTCTGGTACCTGAAAAACGGTACCCTGATGAAGGCAAGTGCTGATCCGGCTGACTACAAGGTCGGTTCGAGCATCCTATGGTTGAATTTTGAAAATGACGAACCGGGGCCATGGTGCCGGGCCGGGGCGATTGCCCTGAAAAACGGCGAGGACTTGCTGCCAGCGGAACTTTTCCTGGCCTCTTCGGACCCGAAATCTGGGCAGAGCGGTTGGAATTACAAGCAGAGCGGGGACTTCCTGGCGACGCGTACCTGGGTGGAGAAGGATGTAAGCGAACGGCCTGCCAACCCGGAGGTGATCCGCTGGCGGCATGAGGCGACTGTGGCGGCGGTGGGTGAGACGGTGGATGGCTGGGTGGTGTTGACATTTGAGACCGCTCTGCCGCGCGAGGACCGGCGCCTGGCGACGATTGGTGTCTTTAAGCATTACCTGGGTGACCTGGCATATTCGGTTAGCTCCACCTATTTCAACGCGCCGTTTCTGGGGTATATGCCTGAGGGTGACCAACACCCGCTCAGCCTGGAAGGCATGCTGGATTGGAACCATATTTTGCTGCGGCAAGTGGCCAGCGAGAGCGAGCTGGCCGAGTACCGCAGAAGTTTCATCTGGAAGGGCGGCCAGGCGCGTGTGGCAGACGCCAGCCGTTTGAAGAGTGGCTGACGGGTTGGGGATGGTAACGAATCATGCTTCAATGTTGGCTAGGATTTGAGGTGCATTGATCGCTGGAAAATTTCCCTGCATAAGCCGGCCTGATGTAGCAGTGCGCGGGACGTCTTATGCAGGGAGGGGCCGGCAGTGGGTAGTAAATTTGGCTTGACTGGGGTGGATTCAAAAATGCCGGCAGGTAATTGCCGTGGCATGATTAAGTCAATTGTTTGTTATACGGGATTAGGAGATTGATTTAATTGAGAGCAGACCTGGTTTCTGCCATTCTGCTTGGATTGCAACAAGGCCTGATCGGTAATAAGCATGAGGTGATCCAGGTTGAGGTTTTCAGAGA
>CAIVSQ010000169.1 GCA_903908605.1 uncultured Anaerolineae bacterium | reverse complement strand
TCAGCTTAACTGCCCACTTTTTACAGCGCAAGCAACAAGAGTACCTGGCACTCAAAGCCGAAATCGAGGCGCTGCAGAAGACCGTGGCTGAGACTCCCGAGTTCGGGCAATAGCGGGCCTATAACAATATAAAATGAATCACAAAATTACATGAAAATAGCGATTGCCAGTACTGGGTACGCAGGTCTATCAAATGCAGTCTTATTGGCTCAGCATAATGAGGTGGTGGCCTTAGACATCATCTCTGAAAAAGTGCCGATGCTAAACGACAAGCAAGCCCCTATTGAAGATATTGAGATTGAGGATTTCTTAAAAAACAAACCACTCAACTTTAAAGCGACGCTAGACAAGGTTGAAGCTTATACTAGCGGCGATTATGTGATTATCTCCACCCCAACATATTACGATGTTGAGACAAATTATTTCAATACACGCTCTGTAGAATCTAACACGACCAGAAAAGACTTTATTGCGGCGAGTATATTGAAGCGCAACCCAAAAGTGGTCGGCATACACCGCTTAGTCATGATGGCTGGTTCGGATAACGTTAGATCTAGTAGTATCCAAAGCATCATGAAGCGAATTAAAGCCAAAGGTGTCGAGGTAATTGACTATGAACCAGCTCTTAAAGAGCCTGAATTCTTTCATTCTAGAGTCGTCAATGACCTGGCCAAATTTAAGCAGGAAGCTGAAGTGATTGTGGCTAATCGTATGACTGCTGAGATTAATGATGTGTTAGACAAATTATACAGTCGCGATCTATTTGGGAAAGATTGAAAGTTAAGTTTATGCTTGATTTAGAAAAAAAAGTTATAGCTCTTATTCCTGCAAGAGGCGGGTCAAAAGGAGTGATAAGGAAAAATCTTCGCAAGGTTTCTGGGCGTGTTCTTATGGATTTCACTGTGGAAGCTGCCAAGTCTTCGCGACATGTTGATGCGGTGTATGTTTCATCCGAAGATGAAGAAATTTTAAACTTTGCTCGTGCATCAGATGTTGAAGTAATCTGTCGGCCAGCTGAATACGCATCAGACACAGCCTCGGCTGTTGAGGTGGTGACTCATTTTATTAATGATTTACCAAGTAAACTTCGCCAACAAGATCCATATATTGTTTACCTTCAGCCAACTTCTCCGCTAAGAACCTCAAAGCATATTGATGATGCATTGGAAATCATTGTGTTATTAAATAATGACAAATTAGTCAGCGTAACTGAACTTGAAACGTCCCCTTTCAAGTCGTTCAAGATAAATCATGATGGTAATCTTGAGTCATTGTTTGATGAGAAATTGTCAAACGCTCGCCGCCAAGATTTGCCAACAACGTATATTCCGAATGGTGCGATTTACATTTTCCGCATCTCTGATTTTATTGAGAGGGGAGGCTTTCCATCAAATGGAAGTATTCCTTTTATCATGAATGAAGAAGAGAGTTTGGATATAGACACCGAGGCAGATGTAAAACGATTAGAACAAATCTTAGGAGAGAGATAATGGCCGAATTTCGGATTGCAAACAGATTGATTGGCGATGAGCATCCGCCGGTGGTTCTTGCCGAGATTGGTATTAACCATGAGGGTTCGATTGAAACAGCAATCGCAATGGCAGATGCGGCAATAGATGCGGGTGCTGAGATCATAAAACACCAAACACATATCGTCGAAGATGAAATGTCTGACGAAGCAAAATCAGTCATTCCGGGCAATGCCGATGTCTCAATCTACGAGATCATGGATAGATGTGCCTTATCTGAAAAAGATGAGAGGGCTCTGATGAATCATGTGCAGAGTCGTGGGGCAATATTTATCAGCACGCCATTTTCTCGAGCTGCCGTAGATAGATTGGTTGAATTCGATATTCCCGCATTCAAAGTTGGTTCTGGTGAGTGCAATAATTATCCACTTATCAAACATATCGCACGTTTTGGTAAGCCCGTTATTATCAGTACAGGGATGAATTCAATAGAGTCAGTTCGACCATCAGTTGAAATCCTTCGTAAGGCAAAAGTACCGTTCGCGTTACTGCACTGTACCAATGTATATCCAACACCACCTGAGCTGGTTAGGTTAGGTGCAATGACCAAATTGAAAGATGCGTTTCCAGATGCAGTGATTGGGCTGTCTGATCACACCACATCGAACTACCCATGTTTAGGGGCAGTTGCACTTGGGGCATCAATCTTGGAGCGGCACTTCACGGATCAAATGAATCGACCTGGGCCAGATATAGTGTGTTCTATGGATCCGAGTGCACTAAAGGCGTTGATTGATGGTTCAAAAATAATCTATGCGGCTGGAGGTGGGGAAAAAGGTCCCATTGAAGCAGAGGCACCAACCATTGCATTCGCGTTTGCATCAGTGGTGGCAATAAAAGATATCGCATCAGGGCAGCAATTGAGTGAAGAAAATATTTGGGTCAAACGCCCAGGTGGGGGAGATTTTACGGTGCTGGACTATGAAACGCTTCTTGGTAAAGTTGCGGCCAACAGTATTCGTCGCGGATTTCAGATAAAGAAGTCAGATATTCATTCGACTTTATGATGAAACCATCTCAGATTCACAAGATTGTTTTTCTAACTGGAACAAGAGCTGATTTTGGTAAGCTCAAGTCACTAATGAATCGCCTGCGCAACGACGAAGACTTTGAGTTGCATGTCTTTGTTACGGGGATGCACATGCTTTCAAAGTATGGATATACTTGCGAGGAAGTTGAAAAAGCAAACTTTCGAAATATTCATAAATTCATCAACCAAAATTCCAGTGACAGTATGGATCACATACTTTCAAAGACAATTTCTGGCCTATCTGATTACGTTAAAGAAATTAAACCGGACTTAATCGTTGTCCACGGAGATCGAGTTGAGGCGCTTGCTGGTGCAGCCGTAGGGGCATTGAACAATATACTCGTGGGGCATATTGAAGGGGGGGAAGTGTCAGGTACAGTCGATGAACTAATTCGCCATGCGGTTTCAAAGTTATCCCATATTCATTTTGTAGCTAACGAAGAAGCTAAAACAAGGCTGGTTCAGCTTGGTGAGCAGATTGATACGGTACACATTATTGGTTCACCCGATGTCGATGTAATGAATTCCGACACTCTTCCTAGCATTGAAGAGGTCAAAAGATATTACGGTTTCGACTATTCAGAATACTCTATTCTCATGTTTCACCCAGTCACCACCGAGCAGGAATGTTTGCAGAATCAAATCCGCACCATAGTTGATAAAGTGATCGACTCAGGGTTGAACTACATTGTGATTTATCCGAACAACGATCATGGCACTGACATTATTCTTGATGAATACAAGAGATTAAACGGACTCAAGAACATAAAAATATTTCCATCAATGCGATTTGAATATTTCTTAACACTGCTAAAAAATGCCCGCTTCATCATAGGCAATTCCAGTGCAGGAGTGAGAGAAGCGCCTCATTTTGGAGTGCCAGCCATTAATTTGGGATCGAGGCAGAATAATCGCGTGCAATGCAATAGTGTTTTAAATGTGGAAATTGAATCTGACAAAATTAGTCGAGCGATCGAAGTCGCAAAAACAAACCCCAGGCAGGCGCACACATTATTTGGAAATGGTAGTAGTGATGAACGTTTTTATGAGATTCTTAAAAACCATAAATTTTGGAATATTAAGACCCAGAAAATATTTGTAGATCGGGCAGACTGATGAGAGTAATAGCACGACTTGATGTAAAAAATAATTTTGTCATCAAGGGAATCCATTTGGAGGGACTGCGCAAAGTTGGTGATCCAAACCAACTAGCTAAAGCTTATTACGAGGCAGGCATAGATGAAATTGTATTCATTGATGCGGTAGCAAGTTTGTATAACCGAAATAATCTATTCAATGTCATTCAAAAAGCATCGGAAGAGGTTTTTGTACCAATCACCATTGGAGGTGGTTTGCGTAACCTATCTGATGTTGAACAGGCGTTGGATGCAGGAGCTGATAAAGTTGCACTCAATACAGCCGCAATTCGTGAACCTGATTTAATAGAAAAAGTTGCTAAGCAATATGGGAGTCAATGTGTTGTTGCTTCAGTTCAAGCAAAGAGAACGCCCAGTGGATGGGAGGCTTATATTGAAACAGGGCGTGAAAAAACTGGTGTGCAGGTATTAGATTGGGTCAAGAGGCTACAAGATTTAGGTGCGGGAGAGATTTTGTTAACCTCGGTAGATCAAGAAGGCACAAAGTCGGGGTTCGATTTACCACTCGTGCGAGCAGTAAACGAATCCGTTTCGATACCCGTCCTGGTTAGCGGGGGGTATGGACAGCCCAAGCATATTCAAGAGCTGTTGGAGGTTACTGAGCCAAGTGGTATTTGCTTCGCATCAGTGCTGCATTACAAAATGACTTCAGTTATGGAATTGCGAAAAACCATAGATCAGGCAAAAGCGAATCGAAAGAAATGAAAAAAATCGTCGTACTGAATTACGGGCTTGGAAATGTTCGAAGTGTAAGCAATGCATTGCGGGCAATCGGTGCTGATCCAGAAGTCTCTTGTGACGAGACAAGAATCAAACAAGCAGACGGACTGATTATCCCTGGCGTGGGTGCATATCCACATGGAATGGCGAATCTATTTGAATCCGGACTCATTCCAATGATTCGTAATTTCATTAACTCTGGTCGCCCAGTATTGGGGATTTGTTTGGGAATGCAGTTGTTGTTTGAAAAGGGCCGTGAGTTCGAGTTGACAGATGGTTTAGGTTTGATACCAGGTGTGGTTGACCTCATACCTGTACCGCCTGAAGAGGGTAGGTTGCCTCATATAGCATGGTCCACGGTGACACCAACAGAGATTGGACGACAGTCCATGTTTGCAGGAATGTCGGATAATGAAATGCGCTTTTATTTTGTCCATAGTTACGCTGCAACTGGAGTGAAACCAGAAAATTTGAGTGCAACTGTAAAATACTTGGGGCGTGATATCGTGGCTGCGGTGCAGCAAGAAAATATCTGGGGTACGCAATTTCATCCCGAGAAAAGCGGGCCATCAGGGTTGCGAGTTTTGCAGAATTTTATGTTGAGTTCCCAAAGGAAATTTATATGAGTCATAAAAAACTTTCTGACGATTTACATCAAGAAGCAGAGGCTGTCGATAGTCAGATAGAAGAACGTATTGCAAATGGGCACATACCTGACTTAAGGCTGGCTGAACCATGCGACTACTTTTACAACAACCCGTGGCGTCGACCAGCTTACGTGAAACTTGATTTTGGAGAACAATTCGAAGTCATTCGTGATTCGATTATTGGATTGCTCGGAAGGAAACATAATGAGATACGAATTCTTGAAGTGGGTTGCGGGCCTGGCTATTTAAGTTTGGAATTGGCTCGATGTGGTTTTGATGTGGTTGGTCTAGACATTTCAGAAAAATGTGTTGAGATTGCAGCGAAGTATGCTTCCCAAGATCCATGGAAAGCCGAGCGGGGATCATTGGATTATATTTCCGGTGATTTTTTCTCTTCGCCAAATTTGGATAAAGAATCATTTGATGTCGTCGTATTTCTAGGTGCGCTTCATCATTTCCCCAATCAAACAGCAACTCTTGGAAGAGCGAAAGAGCTCATTCGGACAGGCGGTTTGGTTATAGCGCATGAACCTGTAAGAGATCGCGTTACTCCTGGAAATGCTGCTTTTGTTCATTTGCTAAAGTCTCTTCTTTCTATAAATAGTAATTTTTATACAAGCCATCAAATGTCTATTGATAGGGAAACCCTCCTCAATGAGGTGGACAAAATTTACAACTCTCTAAGATACGAAAATGAAGAAGGGGAGAAGGTACAGTCAATTAACGATAATGAAGCAGGTTATGCCGAGATGTATCCCGAGTTATGCCGTTTATTTAAGCAAGAGCAGTTTGAGTGGCGTTATGCGTTTTTCCATGAATTCATTGGAGGTCTTAGATTTGATGAAGAAACAAATGCTAAGACCGCGCTCTTCTTAAGAGAAATGGATCGCATTCTTGTGGAGACTGGTGTGCTGAATGCAACTGAATTTTTATTTGTTGGACGCAAGGTGAATTGAAATGACTAAAGCTTTTTTTGGATTACCCGAGGATGTGGTGTTTTGTAAGCACTGTGTGATTTCTAACCAGCGTCCAAGCTCGACAGTCGAGTTTAAACACAAAAAAGATGAAAAGAAGGCGACGATCGGTTTTGACGATCAAGGTGTATGTGATGCTTGCCGATACCATGAAACCAAAGAGAAGCAGATAAGTTGGGAAAAGCGCGAACAAGCACTGGTTGCATTGTTGGATCAGCATCGCCGCAATGACGGCGGCTATGATGTGATTATTCCGGGGAGTGGGGGGAAAGATAGTGCCTATACCTCTCACATACTCAAATACAAATATGGAATGAATCCATTGACAGTTACATGGGCACCACACAAATATACCGAAATAGGTTGGAAAAATTTTGAAAACTGGGTTCATGTGGGCGGCTTGGATAACATCTTATTCACCCCAAATGGGAAATTGCATCGTTATCTTACGCAGCAGGCATTCCTAAATCTTCTTCATCCATTCCAACCCTTCATCGTTGGTCAACGCATCATTGGCCCATTGATGGCGGCGAAGTTTGGCGTGAAACTAGTGATGTACGGTGAAAATCAGGCGGAGTATGGTAATAATCCTGATGATAACTATGTGCCAACTATGGATCGAAAATTTTTCTCGGTTGGCAATCCTGAAGAAATGGTATTAGGTGGAAAGCCGGTTAAGGAGATTATCTCGGAAGGGCAATTTAATCTGAACGATTTTGCCCCCTATATTCCTCCTAGCGCAGAGTATCTTGAAAGCAAAGAAGTAGAGGTGCATTACCTAGGCTACTATCTAAAATGGGATCCTCAAGAGTGCTACTACTACGCTGTAGAGAATACGGGATTCCAAGCTAATAGTGAACGTACAGAAGGAACATATTCAAAGTACAGCAGCATTGATGATCGTATCGATATGTTCCACTACTACACGACACTCATAAAGTTCGGCATCGGTCGTGCCACATATGATGCGGCACAAGAAATTCGTAACGGAAAGATCACCCGTGAAGAAGGTGTGCATCTGGTGCATAAATATGATCAGGAATTCCCACAAAGATATTTTAAGGAGTTTTTAGAATACATAGATATTACGGAGCAGCAATTCTTTGAGACAGTTGAAAGGTTCCGCTCTCCTCATCTGTGGGAAAAGGTTGATGGAAAGTGGATATTGAAACATCATGTTAAATGACTCAGAGTAAATTGTTGTATTCTTAAAGCTGTTGATGCTCAATCTTTTCATTATTCAATCACCATTTCAACTGCTTTCAGCGATAGAAGGTGCAAATTATTTTTCAAATTGTAAGAATTCGTTGATTGTTTGCTTTACCCCTGATGAACGAAATAATCAACAAATACGAACAGTATTAGAAAAATATCAAAAATGGGAAGAGGTGATAGTAGTCAAACC
>CAIVSQ010000168.1 GCA_903908605.1 uncultured Anaerolineae bacterium | reverse complement strand
TTATTTATTCCCGAAAATTACCCATAAAATTACGGGATGATTTTGATAAATCAAAAACTTAGTTCACAACCCAAGCCATGCCAACCATCTTCAACTCGGGTACAAGCTGGCTGCGGCGGTCGAGTGCATCCAGGTCCGTGCGGCGGTGCTCAAACATCTCGCGCTGCTTGGCGTTACGAATGTTTTCAATCCCAATCAAGCGAATGGCGGATTCCTGCTGGCGATAAAACTGTTCCAGCTTCTGGCGCTCCCGTTCAATGCGCTCGGCATGCGTAATCTGGATTTCGCTGAACAGGTTTGCGCTGGTCCGCTCGGCTTCCTGGCGCGCCAACTGGCTCAGGCTGGCCAGCCCGTCAGCAGCCATGGGAACATAGGCGCTGTCGACTTGCGCTGGCGTGAGATTAAGGATGGCCTTCGCCAGGCGCGTCTGCGAAACCCCGTCCGCTCCTATAAATACCGGAACCAGCTCGCTGCGTTCCAGACCATTGGTTTGGCTGATTTCGAGAATAAACAGCGCCCAGAAACCGCCATTCGGCGGAAGATCGTTCAACTTGATACGCAACTGGGCGAGGGCTTGCCCAGGCCGTGCCATGATTTCATCCATCAAGCGCTGCACCAGCGGGTGGTTGAGATGCAGGTAGGTCAGGCTGTCGTCATCCAGCGCTTTTTGGCGTTCAAAGACCACCTCGGCATAATGCGCCTTGCCGCCGTTTTCAGGCAGGTTGAAGTGATAAACACCACTGCGGCGGGCGTACTCATTCATGATTTCGCCATGATGAGAAAGCTGCCCCTCCACCAGCGTTTTCAGCCGGTCAGGGGAGACTTCCACCAGGAATTTCTCGTAGGCGTTCAGCTCAGCCTGGGCCTGGGGTAATAACAGGTCATCCTGATCCAATATCTGGCGCGCGCGTTCATAGGTTTGTACGCCTATCTTCTCCAGATCGGCGGCCTGAGCCTGGCGAAAAGCCAGCGCTTCCATATAGAGCTTGTCAAATTGAAATTCTTCCTGCAGGGTGGAAAGGATATCTGCAAGCTTGTCATCGCCATACTGTGTACGCACAATCGCCAGTTTGCTTTCCAGCACCTCGCGCACCCGGTTTTCAATCGTCTCCATGATCATCAAATTCAGGACGATCACATTGTGGGTCTGCCCGATGCGATCCAGGCGGCCAATGCGCTGTTCCAGTTTCATCGGGTTCCAGGGCATGTCGTAATTAACCATCACATGCGCAAACTGCAGGTTAACACCTTCGCCACCCGCGTCGGTCGAGACCATAAACTGGGCGTCTTCCGAAAACTCATGTCTGGCGATGGTGCGTTCGCTGATATCACAGCCGCCATGGATCACCACCACCTTATACCCCAGGTCGCGTAGGGTGGTGCTGAGCATTTTTTGTGTGGCAACAAACTCGGTAAAGATCAGGAACTTAGTGTTCGGGCCTTCGCGGCGTCTGATCTCATCGATGATATTCAACAGCGCGGCCACCTTCGAATCGGTGCCCTTCAGTACCACACGCGCTATTTTGACCAGGTTCGAAAGGATGACAATTTCCTTGGCCAGTTCAGCCCGGCTGAGCACCCCCGGTACATTGCCCAGCAGGTCATCCAGGATCAGATCGGCATCCTGGTCATAGGCTTCTTCTTCGTCAAATTCATCATGCGCAAACAAAGCCGCTTGCGCATTTTCGTCTGCTTCCTCCTGGAAGCGTGCCAGCATCTTGAGCCGTTTTTCCATCGAATCGTGAATGGCCTGGGTACTGCTGGTCAGCATGCGCTGAAACAGAACCATCAAGAAACCAAAAGCGCGATCGTTTTTGCGGAAGGCGCGATTGTAGTTGTCACGGATGTATTCGCTGACTTTATCGTACAACTCGCGCTCCAGGGCATATTCGACGCTGGAACGATCAACCGGGTATACATCCGTCACGCGCTGCATGAAGAGTTTTTTGCGGTTGCCATCGATGGCGGCGCGTTTGCGTGTGCGCCAGACGATCTTGCTGACATTTTGGGGGTTGAGATCTTCCACCCTGGTAAATGAAAGCGGATCCACCAGGCTGAGAAGGTGCAGAAATTTTTTTGGTTTGCCCTGGTGTGGTGTGGCGGTCAAAAGCAGGAAAACCGGCACGGCTTCCGAGAGGGCTTCGCCAACTTTATAGCGCGCGCTTTCCTTGCCATCCACGTCCTTGCTGAGCTTGTGGGCTTCATCCATGATGACCACGTCCCAGCCTGCGTTGACCAGGTTTTCAAATATCTGGCGGTTGTGCTCCTCGCGCCGCTTCTTTTCGGGCTCACTCAAATCGGAATAGATCTTGCGCGGCTTGAGAAAGTCCAGGCTGGTGATGACCTGGTCATGCAGCTTCCACAGGTTGGTTTCCTTGCCGTGCATCTCACGCAGTGCGCTGAACATGTTGCGATCCATCAGCACGAATTTCTCGCCAAACTTTTGAGCCAGTTCATCCTGCCACTGGCGCGTCAGCCCGGCTGGGGTGATGATCAAGGCGCGCCTGGCCTGACGGCGCAGCTTGAGTTCTTCGAAGATCATGGCCGCTTCAATGGTCTTTCCGAGACCGACTTCATCGGCGATCAACGCGCGCGGTTTGAACTGTCCCAGCACAAAATCCACTGCCAGCACCTGGTGAGGTAAGGGCGTGATCCGAAAATTGGCGGCTGAAAGCACACCTGGCTGACTCTTGAGGCTGTTCAGGTAATAGGCAGCAATATGCGCGAGGAAAAACGGCGCTGGCAGCCCACGTCCCTGGGCCAGATCTGCAAATGGATCGCTGCGCATCTGCAGATCGCTGACCAACATGCGCTGCAGCGGGCCAGCCGGTTCGATGAACACATCGGCATAATCCTGGCCGAAAAGCGAGGTAAGCGACAGGATGCGGGCAGCCTGGCCAGATGAGGTGGTGACGGAAGAGCCGATGGAAAGGGTCATACTTGGTCTTTTTGCCCCCTGGTATTGAACGATGCCGTAAAGGGTTTTAATTTTTCGACGAGCAATTGCACACGTGTTGATGGATCATTGCGAGCTGGGTTACCAGGTTCATATTGTGCCAGCAATCTGTTTGCGTTTCTGATGGCATCCGGCAAGCGCAGCAGCAGTTCATCAAAAATCGTTTCGCTGTTCTTCGTATATGCATGTTTCAATTGTTTCTCTAGAAACCTGGCGTAATCCTGCCGGGAAATTGCATTCTGCATAAAGGCAAAGTGCAGCACATACCACAATTCAAACGCCTGGTTTGAATAAGCCACCTGTACGCTATTCGCCTCTGCGTGGTGAATAGCATTATTGAAATCATCTGGTGGAAAATCGTCTTTATCAAAAACGCACCAGGTCTGGTCAAAATCGCCATCTTTGTCTCGTAAACGAATCGCTTCTTCCACCAGCCTGATTGTGTTCTGGTTGACATGTTCGATTTTGATCACCTGTCCCGGTGCTCGAAATTTCCGAAAATAATTTGGTTCCGTTTTTTCCCCTTCACAGACAATTAGAAACCTTTGGTTAACGGGTAAACGATCAATCTGACGGTTTCTTTTCCGATCAGTCGATTGTGGTTTTAGATATGTTTTATTTTTTCCTGGCATTCCGCGATTCCCCATCGATCACGATCTGCTCAATATTGCCTAAAAAAGGAACAGCGCCGTAACGCCCTTTCAGATAATCATCCTCATATGAGGCGTCATTCCGGATCAAGTTATTATTTACTTTGATTTCGGCCAGAGAGTACAAATGGCTGGCGCTTTGCCGATCTTTTTCAACAAACCAAATTTGATCCCGCCGAAACACCTTGTTGGAAAGCAAGTTGGTATCGTGTGTTGTAAGAATTAACTGGGCGTGGTGCGGGTTGTGCTTCTCTGAATTGAACAGTGAAATTAGTTCTTTTGTCACCAAGGGGTGTAACCTGGCTTCCATCTCATCAATAACCAGAACTGCGCCACGCTGGAGCACATCCAGGACCGGCCCTGCCAGATAGAAGGCTTTTTGAGTTCCATGCGACTCGTTCATATCCATATCGAACTCGACCAGGCCAACTTGCTCGCCCTTCTCGTTCCATTTCGGGTGCTTGGTTCTCACC
>CAIVSQ010000167.1 GCA_903908605.1 uncultured Anaerolineae bacterium | reverse complement strand
CCCGATGGCGTTGTTCGCCATGTTACACCAATCTCAGATTTACAGGCTCGTATTTTGGAATTACTCGGCTTATCACCGGTCATTTACACTCAACTGGCTGGAAATTATTGAAAGTCAAAACCATTTCAGCGAATGGACAGTTTCATATAAATTATCCATTTAATCCGTAGTCAGCAATTCCAAATTCAAAAAAAGCAGAAAGAGTACGACCTGAATTCCACGTCAATATAAAATAATCCGAATTTTTTCAACTGGCGAAGTATTTTGGATAATTATTCCACCTGAATACCCTACGTAGGCGGCATTAAAAATTGACGTAATCAGATTTCAACTGTAATCACAAAGGGCTGTCCCAATAAACGGACAGCCCTTTGTGATTCACATTCCATATCCTTTCGAGGCCGAATTTAAGTCAATAAGGCGTGCCACCGACTCGCCCCTACTAGAACACCATCAGACCTCCTGCAACACCAAAAACAGCCTCGCATCACCTTTGGTCTTGATTTTCCCCGTCATGACCGCCACCATTGGGTCAAGTTTGCCAGCAAAGAGTTTTTGGGCGTCGCTCCATTTGAGAAACAGAGTGCCAGCGGAGTCGCCATCCCCGTGGACAACGCGACAGGCGCCGCGCTCGATGATTAAACGGTAAATGCCGTCAGCATGGAAGTCGAATTTCAAGGTAGCGGTCAGGTCAGGTTTTTTGCCATCCAAGCGGGTGGCAAGATTTGTTAGGGCGGCGTGGATTTCATCCATAGCGGGAGCAAGATTCGGGGCGTCTGTTCCGGCTGGAGTCTGTTCGGGCGCGGAAACCGTTTGGGGTGTCGTCTCCGCCGGGGCGGTTGAACGTGTCCACTTATCCC
Organism: uncultured Anaerolineae bacterium; assembly: GCA_903908605.1. GTDB lineage: Bacteria > Chloroflexota > Anaerolineae > Anaerolineales > Villigracilaceae > UBA5195. The sequence continues at coordinate 9,048 of CAIVSQ010000167.1, read as the reverse complement.
GTAAAACATGCGCCGCCATTTTGGGCTGGCGCGTGCGGGTAAAGACGCCTTTCATGTTCTGCCCGCCGACGCGCGTGACGGACTGGATGGCGGCGAAGTCGGCGAAGTTCCATATGTGCATGCCAATGACGAAATCTTTCCGCGCGCCGACTTCGAGATAGCCGCGGATAAACGCCGCCTGGTATTCCTCCGTCCACATAAGCACGGGATTGCCGTGCAGGCCTGGCTGTGCTTCGGCGCCGAACTCGCTGACAATGACCGGCTTGCCGAACATCTCCCAGGTGTCGTCGAGTTCCTGGTCGAGCATGGCGCAGGCTTTGTCGAGTTGCCCCTGCATGACGTACCAGCCCCAGTAGCGGTTGATGCAAATCACATCGCAGTTGGCAAGCCATTCGGCAGGCGCACCCATCAGGCCGGTCAGCGTGACCGGGCGGGTGGCATCGCGCTGGCGGGCGCGGGCAAGCAGGTCATTCAGGAAGGCAGCGCTAGCGGCATCGCGCTCAGTGTCCACTGCGCCGCCGGTGTAACGCGCCATTGAGTCGGCGGGCGTCGGTTCGTTGGCAACGCTCCACATAATGACCGACGGGTGGTTTTTGTCGCGGGCAATCAGTTCGTCCACAAAACGCAAACTTACCCGCTTGCGCTCCGCCATGTTTTCAAGGTTTTCAAATTGCAGGCTGGCGTTGGGCGTCTCGTCGATGATGAGAAAGCCCTCGCGGTCTGCCATCTGCATCTCCTCCTCACTGTACGGGTAGTGCGATGTGCGGTAACTGTTCGCGCCCGTCCAGCGCATCAGCGCGTAATCCTTGACCAGCAGCGGCAGGTTCAACCCCTTGCCGCTGGCGATAAAATCCTCGTGCCGCCCATAGCCTTTCAGTTGGATGGGCTGTCCGTTGAGCAAAATCTGCTTATCGCGCACTGTGATGGTGCGAATGCCGACCTTGAATGTGTATTTATCGGCGCTGGTGACGATGGTCAGATCATAGAGATAGGGGTCTTTGTCTGACCAAAGGCGGGCGGATGGCACGCTGAGGATCGCTTCCGTCAAACCGTCTTTGAACCCCACCGGAACTTCCACTGTTTTTTCGCCCGCCAGAATCAGGCGCCCCTTATCCTGTTTGCCATTGATTTGGGCTGTGACCTTCACCCGGGCATTTTCGCCGTCAATCTCCGTGACCACAGTCACATCCGTGAGGTGGACATGGGGTACACTGTACAGCACCACCGGGCGATGGATTCCGGCAAACGGGAAAAAGTCGACGGTGGAGGATGGATAGCCGGTCATGTTGTTGCCGGTTTCCAGACTGCTGCCCAGGTTGCCGGAGGGTACACGCGTTGGCGTCAAGTGGTTTTCCACACTGATGGCAATAATATTTTCGGTGTTCCATTTCACCCTGTCGGTGATGTCGAACTCGAAGGGCAGGTGTCCGCCTTCGTGCACGCCGATTTTTATCCCGTTGACGTACACCGTCCCGCAATAATTCGCCGAACCGACTCGGACGTGCACCCTTTGGCTTTTCCACGCGGCTGGAATGTAGGTCCGTTTCACATACCAGCCCAACCCGAAGTAGTTATACAAATCGTCGTACTGCTCGTTCCAACTCCCCGGCACTGCCAACGGACGAGGGTTGGGCAATCCGTTGAACCAGTCATTTTTCTCGCCGGTTTCCTCCGGATCAACCTGGAAATCCCAGATACCGGAAAGTTCGACTTTGTTGCGGATGTCGTTTTGGATAGGATATAACATGGGAGAGTCCTTTCCTGCAGACTCCTTCCCCAAAATTCCGCACTTTGGCATTTGGGGGAAGGTTGGGATGGGGGCTGTTTTGATTGATGATTTTTATCACAAATTATGATACAGTTGCCAAAATACAGCGCGCTCGGAGACCATCACCAATGACCAAAACCCCACAATCTCTCCCTTGGACAGTTCGCCTCGCTTACGGCGTGGGCGATTTTTACGGCGGCTCGTCCGTCACCGTGATTTCCCTGCTCTATCTGTTTTTCCTGACTAACGTGGTCGGTCTCCAGCCAATCTTGGCCGGGACAGTCATGCTGCTCGGGCGCATTGCCGATGGGACGATCGACCCCTTCCTCGGCGCGCTGACCGACCGCACACGCACCCGCTGGGGCCGCCGCTCACCCTACTTCCTGTGGATGGCGCTGCCGGTGGCGGTTGTCTACATCCTGCTCTGGACGCCGCTCCATCTCGAATCGCAGTCCGGATTATTTATCTGGTGCTCGCTGACTTATGTACTCTCGGTCATCACCTTTTCGGCAGTGATGACGCCCTACGCCGCCCTCGCCCCCGAACTAACTCCCAACTACGATGAGCGCACAGCCCTGGTCAACACGCGCATGGCGTTTTCCATCTTTGGCGGGCTGTTTGGCGCAGTAGTCCCTAAGATGATTATCAACGCCTTCAAGGCGGACCCTGGCCAGGGCTACATGGTTATGTCCATCATCCTGGGCGTGGTCTTTACCGCCATCTGGCTGCTGATGTTTTTTGTGATGAAAGGCCGCGAGCAGGTTTTTGAACACAGCGACAGCAGCGGAGTCTGGGAATCAATGGGCTCGGTGTTCAAAAACCGCTCCTTCCTGGCGCTGATGGGCATTTACGTGTTTTCGTTCCTGACCAACGATGTGCTCAGCGCCAACTTTATCTACTTCCTGACCTTTTACCTTGCAAAAGATGGACTGTTCACCGCCGTGATGGGCGCGCTGCTGGTCAGCGCTGCGCTCAGTCTGCCAATCTATACCTGGCTCTCACGGCGCTTTGGCAAACGCACCACTTACTTTATCGGAGCAGGCTACTGGATTGTGGTGCTGGCCTCGCTCTTTCTGCTGCAACCCTCCACGCCAACGGCTCTCATCCTGGTCATCGCCGTGTTTCTCGGGCTGGGCATGGGTATCAGTTATGCCATTCCCTGGGCGATGCTCCCCGAAGTGGTCGATGTGGACGAAGCCGTCACCGGTCAGCGCCAGGAGGGTATCTACGCCGGGATTATGACTTTCTTGCGGCAAGTTTCCTCGTCGTTGGCGGTTTTTTCGATTGGCGCAGCGCTGCAATTCAGCGGTTACAACGCCGATTTGACCGTCCAGCCTCCAGCAGCAGTCAACGCTATTCGCCTCGTTACCACCCTCATCCCGATTTTCCTGATTGCACTCGGTCTGCTCTCCGCCTGGCAGTTCCCCATTACCCGCGAGAACTTCGCCCTCATCCGCAATTACCTCGATAAACGTCACCGCGTCGAACATCTCTCTGCCGCTGAAAAATCGCGGTTGAGTGAAGTCATTGTCACTGTCCACGGCGCGAAAATGGAATTCTAGCGAATAGAGTGCGTCGCACCATGTTAAACAGGGAATGCGCAAACAAACGCTTCCCAATTAACAAAATAACCCAACCCGTCTGGTGCGACGCACTATCCTACAAGGAAACTATGAACCATCTCCCCCGCATCCTCGACATGCGCCAACACGTCATCGACTGGTTCGCCACGCTCCAGGCTCCTGAACTTGGCTTTGGCGTTCACGCCGATTCCGCCTATCACAGGGAACACGGTCCGGCAGGCATGTACCTGCCCGGCACGTACAACGCCGTTAACTGCCTCTCCCTGCTTGGCGCATACGCTGACCTCGCTCCGGAAAAAGCCGATTCAATCGCCACTTTCCTCAACCGCCACCAACGCCCGGATGGCGCTTACCGCATCCCTGAGATGACCCAGGCAGACATTTACTATCCCGACTTCGAGTACATCGACCTGCACATCACCAACTACAGTCTCGGCGCGCTGGCCTCGCTCGGGCGCAAACCGGCCCTGCCGATGGCCTTTGTCGAGCGCTACGCCACACCCGAAAAACTCTCCGCCTGGCTCGCCGCCCGCCAGATGAGCGAACCCTGGAGCGAGGGCAATTACATCGTCAACGTGGCCTCGTTTTTTGCCTGGGAACTCGACCACGGCGCTGAGCGCTTTCGCCCGCTGCTCGAGCAGCTGATCGACTGGCACACCACTCACCAGGATGCCGCCTCCGGTTACTGGTACGACCCGTCCACCCGCGACCTAACCTCGGCCATGGCCGGTGCGGCCCACAACCTGCACCTCTACTACTACCTCAATCGCCCCGTGCCGCGTTTTGAGAAAATCATCGACCACTGCCTCGGCATCCTCGAGGGCGTTTCATCTTCCTGCCTCGATATCGACGTGATCGACATTCTAGCCAACCTGCATGGTTACGGCTACCGCCAGCCTGAAATCGAAGCCTATCTTGATCGCAAACTCGCTGCGCTGCTCGACTTCCAAAACCCCGATGGCGGCTTCGCCGATGTCTGCGACGGCACACGCCTATTCGACGGATGGGAACGCTACCAGGAGCCGCAGGGTCTCACCAACACCTTCTCCACCTGGTTCCGCTGCGCCACCGTGGGGATGATTTGCCACGTTTTATACCCGGAGACGCGCACCGACTGGCATTTTCGCCACACCTTGGGGATGGGCTACTTTCACCCGCAGACGCCATCCGTTTTACCGGCAGTTTCCCAGCCTGAGCAACTCTCCGCACCTGAAGTTGCCCCCGTTATCTCGTCTACTCCTGCCGCCTTTGGCGCGGAGGCAGCCCAGGCCTTGACCCGCCTCCGCGCCAAACTCGCCAGCCTCGATTCTGCGCGCTTGACGGCGGCTTCAGCAGTGTACCAATTCGAAATCGGCGGGCCGGCCGGGGGGAGTCTAAGCGTGGGAATATCCGAGGGGCGAGTCCGCGTCGAGCCGGGAGAAAATCCCCAGGCGCGAGTCACCTTATCCATTTCTCCTGAAACCTTCAATAAATTGCTGGATGGCAAACTCAACGCCACCGTGGCTTACATGACTAAAAAACTCAAAATCCGCGGCGATATTGCCCTAGCCATGAAACTGGAAGCGCTGTTAAGATAATTATCATTTGAGACACAGGGACGATAACATCACCCCCTGAGAGTTGGTCTAAATTAGGTTTACAGCATTTCCATCAGGTATGTTGATCATCTGATGATTTTTTAGGTCCTTTATTTGAGAATGAAAATGATTCCGTTATGCAACTATTGTTCTCCCGAGAGCCACGTTTGCTAATACCAAATTTGCCATACAAAACTCCGTCCTATTCTAGAGCCTCTCGTTTTCAAGCTCGGAGTGGTCGATTACGATCTGAAATGGAGCGGCTTTTTGGGCATAATGTGTTAATGGTCAGATCGCCTAGCACCGGCAATCGAAAAGTTGCCATTATTCACAAAACTGACATCGGGAGTGTTAATCTACCTTTCTTCCGATTGTTTTATAAGCTCGCTTCAAATTATCTCTACTATGTTCACTCTGGATGTTGTATCTTGTATTTACAATGGCATCGGTACCAAAATCGAAGTGAAAAGCCACGGCTTTTTAGGCCCAGCATGACTATAGATGGCCCAGCAAAATAGGGATACCAGTGTAAGAAAACAAATGGTGGGAGCGCAGAAAACCCTGAATTGGTTGAGAAAATTTTGTAACAAAAGATCTGAAGATACAGCTTTTTAAGAAGATAGAATCATTGACACATTCCTCACCCCAAATTAATGACGCAGGCCAATACGCTTTCGAGTTTTTTGGGTAAAATATTGGCAGAGAAATGAACTGAACGGCAAACTGGATCATCAATATCATCACAACGTTACCAAAATAGTTGCAGTGCGGTGCATATCTGGAATACGGGTATAAATTTCGGCCGGCCGTGGTACATACCACAGTTTAGCCCCCATATATGGGACACGAATACCAAATAATTTCATAAAATTCTGTATATAGCGGAATACTTGTATACGGGAATGGGAAAAATATCCATACACAATAACACCACACCCCGACCTTTGAAAGGCCGGGGTGTGTGCTTTCGAGACCGAAAAGGTCACAGCGGGAAATCACCCTTTACAACTAAATAATAATTTGGCCGTTATCAAACAATGTGGATCGTTGATTTTTAGATTCACCAGAGCTACTCGTTTCTTCCTTATTATCATCAATAAAATTGACGAGGTCTACCCGAAAGAGGAGTTTGCAGGATTAACCTTGCTTATCAGTCCACTTCTCTCTCGTATGCAGAAACGTGCTTGACTTTTTCCAGGCAGAAAAGTAAAATATAGCTAGACAGACTAGACAGAAAGGAGTGACCATGAATGAAACTTGGCAAATCCAGGACGCAAAAAATAAATTGAGCGAGGTGATCGCGCGCGCCTTGAAACAGGGTCCGCAACTGATCACGAAACGTGGCGAGAAAACCGTGGTGGTTATTTCATATGCGGAATACGAAAACCTGCGCAAATCCCAGGGGAAACTCTCCGAATTCTTTCACGACTCTCCTTTAGCCGGGCTTGAACTGGTTCGAGACAAGTCATTGCCGCGCAAAAGCTTCGAGCTATGAAATATCTGCTTGACACATGCATCATCTCAGAACTTGTCGTCAAACATCCGAACCCGCAAGTTGTGGACTTCGTTGATGCGCTGGATTCTGACGGTGTTTATTTGAGCGTGATCACCATTGGCGAAATTGCCAAAGGTGTTGAAAAACTGCCCAAATCGAAACGAAAGCAAGATCTGCACTCGTGGCTCAAGGAAAATCTATTGGTACGCTTTAGTGGAAGGGTTATTCCGTTAGATACGGAAGTCTTGATGCAATGGGGAGTTCTAGTTGCACGCTTGGAATCAACAGGAATCACCTTACCCGCAATCGACTCTCTGATTGCCGCGACAACATTAACTCATAAATTAACGCTGGTCACGCGGAATGTGGATGATTTCAGCAGTACAGGTATAGAGATAGTAAACCCCTGGGAGTAAGATTAACGAACCGACAGCGTCATCACAATCATTGCGGTGCGGTGCATATATGGAATATGGGTATAAATTTAGACCGGCGGTCATGGCGCAACCACAAGCGGCTTGATATCCGAGCATCGGCTTTCCAACAGAAAACTCTCCGTGTTTTTCCGAGCGGGGAGTTTTCTGTTGGAGAAATAATCCTATTCCTGAAGACTGTCCAAAACCCCAAAGACTTCATCGGCGCGGTAGATTTGATTGCGGGCATTCCCAGTGATTTCACGCAAAATACCGGCCTGGACAAGCTTCTCAATATACTGCCGGGCGGTCTTGAATGGCATACCCAGGTTGCCTGCCATTTGTTTTGCAGAGAAGATCGGTTTGGCAAATAAGAAATCTACCACTGCACCCATACGCTACGCGTTTCGATCGGACGCCAGCCACGGTTGGTACCTGACTCGAATCGCTTCCAGACTCTGCATGCGCGCCAGGCTGTCCCGCGCCTGTGCGCTAACTCCGCGCAAGAAAAAGCGCAACGACGTGTTTGCAATCGCCGTCCCCGTCATACGGGCAGGTGCAGGATGTCGAAATGATGCCGTTTTCATCCAATTCCACGCGCAATGAATAGTGATCGCTGCTACCGGAACATCTGGATGTAAGCGCAATCCCACCCGGCGTGATTTGCCAGGCCAGACTGTAAGTCGCCCCGGAAAGAAAGTATTCGCGTCCGCGCGCGAAACTGCGGTCAGTTGCCTGCTCTCGGATAAGTTCTTCGGTCAGTTTGATGGTCATAGGATCTCTTGGTGTAAGTTTCCTATTTTACTCGTTCAGAGGAGGCTCTCCACGCCTTCCTGCTCCAGCTTGACCCCGCGTTTGAGCAAATGCTCAATCACCGGACGAACATCGCGCAGTTCAGGGCGTTGGAGAAGTTTTCTCAGATTGGCGCGGTCAGAAACTGTCAGGGGGCGAGAACGTTCGTAATTGGCTTCAAGCGTGGCAATATCCATACAGTAAGGTTGGACACGCTCGTCGACAAAACGGCGCAGTTGACTGAGAATATTGAAGCCGCCATAGTCGAGATCCGACCAGTGGTGGATGGGGCTGGAGGCGGGGATGAGGCGCAGGAGGCGGCGGGTGGCAGGGGATGGGTTGCCATAAGTACAGATGATTGCAAAGGCTGGGCTGCGCGTTCCATTATGCCTGACAAATTCGTGAAACGTCGTCAGGTTTTCAATGCTCAGAACGGCCTCGGCGTGAATCTCCACGCTTTGCAGGCTGGTGATTTGGGCGGCGGGGAAGCCAAGGGCGGGGGAAAAGCCGCCAAGACCGAGGATTTCGCCGCTGGCGAGGGTGAGCTGCCAGTTCCCAGCCAGGTGCAGGTAGTTCGGGTTGGCGACAAGGTTGAGTTCACGTAAAACTTCATCGGCGGGGAAACGTTTCCATTCTGGGTTGCCGAGGCGTGCGAGGCTGACGAGCTGGTTTTTGAGCGATTCAAGGCGTTTGCTGTCGTTGAAAGTACGGACGCTAAAAACGCGATAAGGAGTTTCTGTCTGAAGTAAGGGGACGGCATCCATAACGGTCAGCAGATCTGTGTCCAGAGCAGTGTCGGTGAGGCTAAAGGGCGCGGGAGATTTGCCGGTGCGGAGATTGGTCAGGATGTGGCGGAGCGCTCGCGCGCGCCAATCATCGCTGAAACGAAATTTGTCGCCTAGCAGCAGGTTTTCGAGGCGGGAACGTTGGTCGGTTTTGGCTGAACGGCGGATAAGTGCGTAGATACTTGCTACGTGTTCCGTTTGCAATTTGGCAAATTGAAGCAGATGGTCGGTTTCGCCTGGTATCCAGCCCAAACGTAAAAATCCAGCGCGTTCAAGAGCCGTGAACTGTTCGTTGGCCAAAATGCGCGGGGTAGGGTCGATTTGGGAGAAATAAGAGGGGAGAGCGATTTCCCCCAATATTATTTTTATTGTTCGCGTTGCGTGTTCAGTTGACAATTTCGCAGCCTGAGAAGTGCGACGCTCAAAGATATCGAGCAAAACATTCAGCACGACAGCAACATCAGGCGATGGGCTAAAAGTAATCTCCAGCATCATTCAACCCACGGAATGCACAACATTATTCCTTCTCCAACTCCGCAATCATCTCACTCTTGTCAATCTCGATCACAAATGAGTGATTATTTTTGCGAACGACAGTGCAGACACTGTCGACATACGGCAGAAGTGAGCCAGAT
>CAIVSQ010000166.1 GCA_903908605.1 uncultured Anaerolineae bacterium | reverse complement strand
GCAATCGTCAGGGTGGAAAGTCCATCTCCGGAGTTGTTCTGATTTTCTACATAGACTGCCTGATTGGCAAATTTGCACGCTTTTACCAATAGTGAAGGGATATCACTGCCTGCATATTTTTCCAATACGCTGACGGCTGTATCTATTGCTAATTGGGCTCCCCGCGACCCAAAATCTGCGCTACCAACTCCATCGGCAACAATACCCACAATAAGGGGGTCTTCATTGGATTGTCCGATAACCCCAACGTATACGCGATCTTCGTACTTGCGTCGCGGGTCCCCAACGACACTGCGTTTACCAATGACGAATTTTCCGTTAATGATCGATATGTTATTTGCCATCGCTATCTCCTTTAACTTCCCCCAGTAATTCTGGGAGGTATAAACAACTCTTCCATGGCCATGATGATGGATTTTACCTGCGGCCTTTTATCCGGGTTTTTGTTCAACATTTCCATAATGAAATGCGTAAGGGTTTTATATCTTTCATCATGCTTGGGAAGTTCTACTGCAAGCAACCCATTATTTACAAGGGTGGTGCGAATGGATTCGCGATTACCTTTAAAGAGCGGGTTGCCGGTTAATATCTCGTAAAATAATACTCCCAGGCTCCAGATATCTTCTGCCAGCACATCGTATTTTGGCATTGGCTGATAGTCCATTGCCCGCAATATGCGTTCCGGGGAGGCATATTCGAGCGTGTAGCTGTTATCGATAGTTTCGCGTTGGGTTTTGCCGTCACTTACCAGAGCAAAATCGATTAACACTGGTTGCGGTAACAGGGCAGGCGATGTAAGGATATCGCGGAACACGATATTGTCAGGTTTGATATCTCTGTGTGCAAAGCCTTTCTGGTGCAGAAACCCTACTACCACCAGTATCTGGTAAAAAAGCTCAAGTTTCCATTCCAGAGAGTATTTTTGAATGATGCTTTTGTTGTCAGTGATTGATTTGCCGCGCAGGTATTCCATGACCATATACCAGGGTTGGTCTTTGAGCTCGGTGGCCTTTAAAGTGTATTCAGCCCGATTGCCCCGTAGTGGTGTCGGTATGATTCGTACAACACCAGGGTGTCTCCAATCCCAAATTTTTAAATGGTCTGCCTCCCACCGTAACAAGGCATCTTCGTGACTTGTATTATTTTTGTCAGTTTTGGCAATTTTAATTACAACCTTATTTTTGGTTTCGCTATCAATATGCGCAATCCAAACCGATGACATCCCACCATTGCTGGAGAGTTGTTTTTCAAGGATATAGCGATCAACTCTTTGTCCTGCATTCATATTTCCCTCAAAGGAACAAATTAGTTCCGGTATGTTCCAAAAATTGATTCTACATCACTGTCATCGTCTTTGTCGAAACGCTGGTTGGGCATATTATCGTCATCGCCCATATAAACATCTGTTTTGTTCATATCACCTTCAGATTGGCTGTCTGGATCGTTGGTAGCCATGTATTGCGATTTTTCCTCAATTTTGGAATCAACTTCTCCGTGGAATTCGAAAATCACAGGTTGTTGTGCCAAATAACCCAACCGAACGATTTGACCTGAACTGATCGGAACATTTTCGAAAAACTCTATCGATTTATTTTCAATAAATACTTCACTTCCGCTTTGAGATTCTGCGCGAACGAACCATCTTCCATTTTTTCTTTCCAGGGTGGCGTGGTGACTGCTTAAACTGGTTAAGGCATCTGGTGAGTAAAACGTAAAGTCGGCCAATTTTGGATCTCGACCCAGGCGGGCTGTTTCGGTTGTGATTTGAAGCGTCTGCCCGATTAGTTGGGCAGGTCCATCGATAATTTTCATCGATGCTAGTGGCTTGCCTTTTCTGCCACCACCGACAATGGTTTTACGGACCTCTTCGAATGCTTTGGAGATCACCTGCCCACCCATGGAAGCAATTCTCGCAATTTTGCTCCACATGATAATGATAATGATAAACAAGAACACCACTACCCCGGCCAGGGCATACATCACCCAATTAAATGCTTTCATTAACAGCACCATGGGGACATTGTTGATCAACGTGACTGGTACGTTAGTGGATGACTTGATGATAGTGCCAAACTCATCATTCATTTCGAGCGATAAAGAGATATCCGTATTTCCTTTTTCCTGATATTTTGCATAGTTCCAGTTAAATTTGAAATTATTTTCGCCCACATTTGTCAGTGTTATGGGAATTCTTTCCGCTGAGTCCGCGCCTTTTTGGACGATCAGGATCGCGGAGGTGGAAATTTGCCTGGGATAATTATCCTTCCAATCCAGGTTTACAAATACGTCCAGGGAATTTTTATCATAGGTAAAACCGCTTTCTGTCTGTTCAATCGCGGTTCGCGTAATTGCATTTTCGGTATTTAATGTGATAACAGGATCGGCCAGGTTGATAGCATAGGTTGTTTTCCCTAAGGTTCTAATTTTCTGCCCGTTATATTCTGCTTCAATCGTATGGTTGCCGCTATCGCCATTATTGGCACGAAAACTCGCCGAATAATTTTGGCGTAAAGGGGTAAGCGAATTCAGGAGGGCACTAACTTCATCCTGAGGCTGGCGGATCATCATATAAACGCCATTCGCACCGGCAATAGCATCCTGATACTTTTGACTGGATCTAAAATTATCGGCAGTTTGACCTGGCAGATGCATTAAGTAAATTTTAAAATAGCCGAGATTTTTTAATTCAGCCAGCCTGGTTAAGTTGCCATCCGAGATGCCATCATCACCAACGATCAAAAATAAAATTTTGGGTGTTCGGCAGGGGTTTGTGCCGGGTGTGCCATTCATTAGTTCCAGGAGCGGAGCGTCTATTGTGCGTAGATATGGTTCGCTGCTTTTCGGGTATTCTGAGACAGCATCCATAAGTGATGCAAAGTTAGGATTGGGGAAGTAGCGCTGTACTTTATCGCCTTCATTGGTCAGGATTGTGACCGAATCTGTAGTTGCCTGAAAGTAGGGTGCGAATGCGCTTAAGATGGTTGGGACCATTGCCGGGTTGGTTCGATTGCCTCGCTCGGTAATAAATACAAAATCGATGCCGCTTGCCTTTGGGTTTTTTTGGAGATCACCATAAAGAGGCACGGATATCTGGTCGTTATCAGAGATTCTGATCTGTTTATCGGTCAGATTTGTGATTGGGTTTAATAAATGGTC
>CAIVSQ010000165.1 GCA_903908605.1 uncultured Anaerolineae bacterium | reverse complement strand
CGATGGACAATGGCTGATTGTTAACCTTCGTGAACAGGATGATCCCGGTATTTCAGGCGCATTGGTTCCGCATGTACTTGTCAGTGTGACTGGCTGCCAGATCATCCCCATCCCATGGGCCGGGGAGATTTATGGCTGGGTGCCCTAACAATGGCGTGACCAAATAAGTATTGATATAGTTCATGCAATGCCGAATACATAATCTGTAAGAATCATCACAACCATGTTTGTCGTGAAAAAAGAATACCCCTACGCTGGTGCTACATTAGCGTGGGGTTGTTCCCATTAACTGGCTTGACGAAATAATATATACGATTATAATATATGTGTATATAGAAAAGGAGTTTACTCATGTGGACCGCAGAATATACAATTGTGACCGACGCTTCAAAGGAATCTATCTGGAGGGCCTGGGTGGATGTTGAGGGCTGGAAAAAATGGGAGGAGGGCGTGGAGTGGTGCCGTATGGATGGCGCATTTAAAAAGGAGACCAGTTACAAATTGAAACCCAAAGGCGGGCCAGAAGCAAAGGCAATCATCACCGATTGCCAGCCGATGAAAAGCTTTGCAGACGTCTTCAGTCTATCGATGGCAAAAATGGAATTTGCCCACGAATTACGAGAAAGTCAAGATGGGTTGCATGTGACCCATCGCATCACCATCTCAGGACTGCTCGGTTTTCTATTTGTGCAGGTAATTGGTAAAGACACAGCCAGGGATTTCCCGAAAACCATCTCCAATTTAATTCGCATTGCCAAGGTTGATTACCAATGAGCACTCGTTATTGGGTGATCGTGGCATCCAAAAATCATGTCATGCGCGGAGTCCAGGCAGGTATTGCCCAGGCAAATCACGGCAAGGCGGCTCCTCTTAAGCGGATGAATGTCGGTGATGGTGTGTTGTATTACTCGCCAAAGTATGAATTCGAAGGAAATGAAAAATTGCAAGCATTCACTGCCATTGGGCATGTGGCCGAGGAGACAGTCTATCAATTTGACATGGGCGGTGGGTTTATCCCTTTTCGACGTGATGTAAAATATCTCAATTGCGTGGATGTGCCCATCCTGCCACTGATTCCCCAGCTAACATTCATCGAGAACAAGTCCAGTTGGGGTTACACGTTCCGATTTGGATTTTTCGAGATTCCCAAAATAGATTTTGACCTGATCGCCAATCAAATGACTACGGAGTAGATGCATGCCTGATGAAGTTTTTCAGTTTGATAACGCAGACGACAGCCCAGGATTTTCTCTTTGGCAGGTTTCAAGTATGTGGCAACGTAAAATCAATGCAGGTTTGAAACCATTTGGGATCACTCATGCGCAATTTGTCTTGTTGGCGTCGCTGGCGTGGTTGGCCGATAACGAAAAACCAATCACTCAAATTGACCTGGCGCACCATGCCAAGATGGATGTGATGATGACATCGAATGTACTTCGCACATTGGAGCATAAAGGATTGCTCGAAAGGCAGTCGCATCCAACCGATACAAGAGCAAAATCCATCGTGGTAACAGGCAAAGGCCGTGAACTTGCTAAAAAAACCGTGACGGTAGTTGAGGCAATCGACAAGGCATTTTTTAGTGTGCTGGGTGGTGATGCTTCAAAGTTCAACAAACAATTGCTAAAACTGATAGCGATAAATTGATCTCAATCAGTTTTGAGATATTTTTTACCGGAAATTTCTGTCTGGCTTGTGATCAGGCAGGATTGATCACACACCGTGTCTGTATGTCTTTAATTGCGATATGGTTATTTATTGGTTTTGGAAAAATACGGCATAAATTAATATGCCGTCATTGAGAATATTACTGTCTGATTGAAAAATATATGATCAAGGTAATAAGCCCAGATTAATATTCGAGGCCATCGAAATTGTGTTTCCATCGGAGACGAAATGCGAAAAGAGGGGTCGTGCTTGCCGCAAACATTTGGAGCCGTTTCATCCTTTCGTTTAGATTGGCGATAATGAGGTATCGGGTTATTTCGTCCCTGTTATTTTTGATAAATATTGGCACATCCCCAAAATTTATCTTCATGCCTGCATCAAAAGTAATTGTATTGATCTTCCGATCCAAACTGTCCCGTTTTCGTGAGGACAGATTGGGTCGGACATGGTTTTCCCTGTTTTGTCAGGTGGGTAGAATATCCAAAAAGAACCTTCCCGTAAAGCTCTTAAGTCACCACAATTAGCGCGTCAGGCTGACCGTATCTATCCATGCAGCGCCAGAGGGTTTGCTAAAGGTGAATTGGATTACTGCCCTGGTGTACACACTCGGAGAAGAAATTGTTATCTTTTGTTGGGCGAACTCATAGGTTCCAGTTGGGCAAGGGAGTGTTTTGGTTGATTTAAGAATCGCGCCATTATAGAGAAAAATTTGTCCCATGCATTTTCCGTTTGCAACAGGTATGGAATTGCCCTTGATCCAATAAGAGAAGGTCAATAAATCGCCGGCATAACCGCTGAAGTATTTTGTTTGTGTCAAGGTTTTTGTTTTTGCTGGAGCGCCATTTATCTTGATCGCGTAAGCACCAATTTTACGCACGGTACTTTTACCGTCCAGCGTGCTAAAACTTTGGGTAGTCCAAAAATTTGGGAGTTTTGAAAGCCCAGTGTAACCTTCAAAACCGCTATTGATAATGAGGTTTAACCCCATGTCCAAACCGGTTAACTGCCGTACTTTCGGCCGATAATAGTTTCCAAAATAATTTGGCAAGTTGCCCCGTTGCTTCCAATCCTGTTTGAGGGCCGCCAGTTTTGGAAGGTAAACATTATTCCAATAATTGAGTTCTGTCGGATTATACGGACCACTTCTGAACCAGGTTCTGCCGTTATAAAAAAGGCTGATGTCATCCTGTTTTGATTCCGGAATATTCCAGCGGTCGCCCTTCTCTATCCCAATGGTATTGGATTTCTTGAACTGGGATGTGATGTAGCGTTGATAAGCCCAGTTTTGCCCTTTGCCCAGAACCCACTCGCCACGTACTGTGGCGGTGGCGTAGGTGTCAATAAATGGCATGAATATATCTGGCAGGGCTAACGGCGGACCACCATTAATGGATTGTCCGGTGGTGTGGACGTACAAGTTACCAGCTGGAAATGCTTCACGCAGCATGCGCATCTCTTCGTAAGCCACAATCCATTCCTGGGATGGCAACCCATCTGTATAAATACCTTCAAGACCGTATTGATCGCGCCACCGTATGACTTCATTGATAAATTCCTGTGGGTCACGGCTGTAATAAAAATATGCGCTCATATAACTGATCGGCGACATACCCTGTGCTTTGATCGCAGCGATATGTGACTTTACTACCGCATCATTCACAGCCGGGAGGGTTTGTCCGTAACTTAATCCATAGCCCCTTAACGAGAAGTCCCAAAGTATTGCAATATCAAAACTAGCGGGACTGTATTCGGCTGTGTACACGCTGGTCGGTAGAAGCGCAAAGGTAAGCATGGTACGAGTATTAAAGGATTTGTCCCAATCGTAAGGTCGCGGCGGGAAAGTTGAAAGCGCAATCCGTTCCCCGGGACTGACCGTCCACGAGATTTGCCAGCCTGGTGTGGCCTTGCTTAAAAAATTGAGATCATTGATCCGATTAGCAAAATCAAGTGCTGGTGTGATGATCGATGTACGTGTAAGTCGGCCACTGCCCAATGGGATTGCGGGGTTGACGGTGAAGCCGCCGTAATCATCCACTACCAGCAAGTTCCCCGCCTCAAATCGGTTCCAAATACCACCTATCTTACTGGTTAGTGTCAGCGTTGCTTCAACTTGTGGTGAAATCATAACCATCCCATCAGCTTGTACGCCAAAGGTGAGTTTGTCGTTCGCCAGGACAACCTCGTTGGTGGTTTGTTTCAGAACCATCAGCCCGGTCAGTGGCTGTGAAAAATGATAGGATGCCACCGGACGGTTTTTTTTCTATCAACTGCGTTGCGACAATATTCGAGGCGTTTAGGTCGAAATAATAGCTGCTGCCAGTCGTTTTGACTGTGATACCACCCGTGCTTGTAGTAACGCTGGTAATATGGATTGGCAAATCTCCGGGTCCGCCACGGAAAGTAACTCCCTGGCCCTTTGCCCACGGAGTAATCGTGCGCGCCGGGAGTTCAACGATGGTGAAATCTGCGATTCTGAAATCAGCTGTACGCGGAGCAAAGAATCTGAACCATGCCTGGCTGTGTTTCCCAAGCAAAGAAGATGGATAGACCCATTCCCAGCGCACCCATCCGTTGGTGTTTTCTGGGGTACCATTCCAATTACCAAGCTGTGCATCGCTTTGGGTTGGGTCACTGCTTGGCACTCCATACGTATATGTGCCAATGTTTATCTCGGTACCGGGTTCTCCAACTGGTGGTTTACGTGTGTAAGTACTATTGATCAGGGCTGAGACCATGTAATAGCGGTTCGGTTTTGGCGTAAATTCAGCGCCACTCCAGGCAACCAAATCCTCACTGTTTATGTCTGTATTAATAACGTTTAGTTTGTAATACCCATACGGCATCCCAGTGATATTTTTAAAATCCATGCTTACGCCGTAATATCCCCAATCAGCCCCTGCTTGCTTGAGGTTAAAGTTTGCCAACGGGACGATGACGCCTCCACGTGTATCTACAGTAAGTAGTTCATTAAATGTACCAGTTTTTATGGTTGGTCGATTAGGTTCGGACATTTCCGTACCGGGAATTTGCCCCATCGATGGCATTGCATTTGCGTTGCCCACCTGCGTGATAGATGTGATTAATATTAATCCAGCCATCAAAACTGATGATAAGACAACCAGCCACTTACTTCTCATGTGAACCTCCATAATGGCATTTAGCGAATCCGCTGTTTATTCCGTTGCGTCAATTACATTCGATAAAATTATTTACATCTATTGGCACCCAACAACCTTATAGGGGCGTATTACCTCATTAAAATAGCCCCATCGAGCCAGATCGCGCCACTGGCTTTGCTGTAGGTGAACTTGATGACCGCCCTGGTGTATGCAGCCGGCGCAGATAAAATTATTTTATTTTGGGTAAAGTCATAGGACCCAACCGGACAAGGTAATGCTTTCATTGCTATCTGGGTTGTGCCATTATAAAGAAAAATTTGCCCAATGCATTTGCCCACGCTGGGAACAGTGCTTCCTTTGACCCAATACGAAAAAAGGAATAAATCACCTGCACTGCCATTGATATTAATAGACTGGGTGAGAGTCTTGGTTTTTGTTGGAGCGCCATTCAGCTTGACTGAGTATGTACCTAATTTCCGGTCCGAATTTTTGCCATCTACTGCGCTGAAATTATTACTCACGGTCCAAAAGATCGGGATTTTCGATGTGCCTGTATATTGTTCAAAGCTGCTATTGGGGGTGATGTTGGTCATTGGGGCAAATAATACGTAGTCGCCCTGGCGGTAGGCCAGTTGTAATTG
This sequence comes from uncultured Anaerolineae bacterium, assembly GCA_903908605.1. Taxonomy (GTDB): domain Bacteria; phylum Chloroflexota; class Anaerolineae; order Anaerolineales; family Villigracilaceae; genus UBA5195. The sequence continues at coordinate 4,003 of CAIVSQ010000165.1, read as the reverse complement.
TTTCACAGGGTTGCCATTGCGGTTTATAAATAAACGATTGGTGGGTAAAGTAATTGTCTTGCTATTTCCGGTCCAGTTCAGGAAGACGATACCGTGTTCAAAGTTCCGCCGATAAATTCGTGCGCCGTAACTTTCACCGGCCGGATCTATCGTAAACGTGGGAGCGCTAACCGGTGCGCCCAGCGCCAGCTTGATTGGTTGCCAATACGCCGGGTTGGTTTCGGTGGAGGTTGGGTCTAGTGGACCGAAAAAACCGTTTGGGCCAGTAAAAATTGCATAACCATAGTATGCGGAACGAATTTCCTCTACAGCTGTTGCTGAGGATGGACGTGGCTGATAAAACTGTACCTTGTTTAGGTATTCTCCGCGGACATCATCGAAACGGTCGGCGAGATTATCCGCACCCCAGGGTTGAGTTGCCTGGTAATCGCCCAGGAAATCTTCCACCAACAACCCATCCAGGTTTTGCGCTACAGATGTTCTCTTCTGTGGCGTGGATGCGTTCGGCCCGTTGCACAGAAACTTGAGCGATGGGTCAATTTTTTTGAGTTCGGAAAGCAAGGTTGCGGTCGCGTCCACCCACTCGGCGTCGTTTTGTGGAAATGGCGCATCCCATGTTACGTTTGGAACAAAGTTGCCGTTATCATCCAGAACGCCATAATCTTCATAGAAAATGCCGCATTCATCAAAGCTGAACCACTGATTGCTCAGCCCGGAAATTTTGACGGTGTTCATCAGGTATTCCTGGTAAAAAAACTGAATAAAGCGTGGGTCACGAACATTAACAGTTTCCAACCACTTCCAACCTGTGTCGGTGGTTTCTTTGCGAACAAAAACTACCGGACGCTGCTTGCCCTGGTAAGCGGCGGTGACGAAAATTGGATCACGCCCAGCGGCGATTTCTGTGGCTTCGAATTGCTTCAGGGCGGCATAAGGAAAGTAGGAATAGCCGCCATCATCTTCTGGGAAAAAATGATTGAGCCGGCCATGGACGGCTTTGATGGCAGTGGGCTGCATCAGCATCATCTGGTCCACATGACGAAGACCGACAAATGCGCCAATATTCGCCCATGCCTTGCTGCTAAATGGATCTGTAACGGTTGGGTCGAATGGGTAGCCATAATAAAATCCGCGCTGGTTGTTAATGACCGTGCGCGTATTTATGTTGGCAACTGCCAGGCTGGCCTGAAGGTTGTTATAGCCGGTACTCGCTTCCCAGGTTGTTTGATTGGCCAGGCGAATGCTGTATGCAGGCAGGTTATGCAGAGAGGCGTATGGATCGGGTAAGTTTAACAGAATGTCATAAACCCCAGCCGGCATGCCGGTTGGCAGGTTGCTTTTAAGGGAGATAGTCTTTGTTTCTGAAGAAGCGGGAAGCCAAGCACGCGCATCCTGGCCTGGGTCAATATTTAGCACATATTTAGCTCCCGTGGCGTGGTTGCGCAGGATGATTTCCACCTGGCGTGGGTTGACTAAACGGGCTGCACCGTCGTTGGTCAGGTTTAGGCTCGCAGTGAAGCTGTCACCTGCGTTTAGTGCGGTGGGCAGGGTGGCGGAATTTAATCGAAATCGATATCCTATTCGGCGAGCAATTTGGTCATAATGCCCTGAATTTTTCCAGGCATCATAAACCCCGTCATTCTGGGCATCACCCTGATTCATGGCGCAGCCAGACCAGTGAAACGCCAACACATCTGCCAGCGCGCCTGCGCCATCGAGACCATAGCTTGGTTCACTGGTCGAGACTCCGGCGGGCTCACCGGTGGTCAGAGTCCATCCCATTTGAGTTTGGGCGTAAGCTTGCGCACTGGCGCGTTCTGTCGGATCTTCTGACCATGTACCAAAATCGGTCACATCGTAACGCCATCCGGTATTTGAAAACCCGACTCGAGCAAGGGGCGTGTTTTTATAGGCTGTCGAGTCGGTGATTGGCGTAGGGCCAAGAACTTGATTGATTTGTTGAACATAGCGGGCCGCCCACATGCGGTTGGCGGGCAACAAGTCGAACATCGTGTTGAAAATTTCCTTCCCGGATGGGGCGAGATCAAGCGTTAGAACAGGCATGTGACCGTTGGTGGAGTCATGCCATTCGCCAAAGTAGCCGACAAAACCTTCCTCCATCCATGCGATCACGTCAGCATTGGCCTTGATGATTGGTTTTAGTTGAGCAGCGTGAATCTTGAAAATGGCGAGTGAACCATCCTGGCGTCCCGTATAGCTAAAATTCCAGTTATAGACAAATTTGACGATAACTTTGAGCCCCTTGCTGCGCGCGTATGCGAAGTCTTTCGTCATTTTATCCAGGTAGGCTTGTGGAATAGGCTGGTCGGTGGTTTTGACCGGGATGCCGTTTTGGACGGTTGAACCAGCGCGGTAGAGACTGAGACTGTAGACCTGCCGGACCATGCTAATGCCTTGCGCCCGCAGGCTGGGAGTAGTTGCGCTGCCTTCAATAAAAGCCCGCACCCACGGATCGGTCAGCCAGAGAGTGTCGTTGGTAAAGGGTCCATTAGCCCAATAAAACCCCCGTTCGGGATTCGGAAAGTTAGTTGTGTCATCGGCAGTGTAAGTAATGGTCTGCTGTGCAGGCCCGGCATTTACCTGGGGAATGGCTTGCGTAAAAATCGCGAAACTACCTAGGATTAGTGCGCCGAGAGACATGGCTAAAATGGGCATCCAACGGATATATTTTTGTTCGTTTTTGTTGTTTAGTGTCGACATTTGGCTAACCTCGCCCTGATAGAATACCTCGTTGTGTATACAAGAAGTTTACCTTTCAAGACAGATAATGTTTGTAGCCAATAAGTCCTAATTTGTGAGGAAAAGTACTAATAGCAGGTGACAATCCATCGTGAATTTGCGGGTGGATGGTTGCAATGATCTGATTATTTCATAACAAGTGGGTAGTCGAACTATATTCAGTGTTGGATGTTTTGATACGTTGGTATCCAAGCAGTGGACGAAAATATGGAAAAGTCCACAATTGACCGGGTAATTTATTCTGAGCTTAACGTTGTAACCTTAGGTAAGTCAGTTAGCGAACGATTTTTCCATACGTATTACCCAAAAAATAGCCCAAAAAGCAGGTAATTCTTTCGATTGCATTTATAATCATGTGGCCCCCAGCAATCACCTATTTGACACGGCTTGCTCGATAGGTATCCCTGCCATCAATTATTGGCGGATTTGGATCCACACCCTAAACGCCCTGGTAGTACTATAACGGCTCGGCAATTCTTGCTGATTTCACCCGAGACAGCACTGGAGTAGAAATTGACGTCCAATTTATCGATCACATTTCGTATGGAAATTCTGGCTTTGACCCTGTTGGGATGGTTGGTGATGTACTTCTTCGTTAACCGCCGGAACCTGGGCACTCGCCAATACCTTGACTTTAGTACAGACTGGGATCGCAAAACTCCTTACTGGCCGATGTTTGCATTGGTATATTTCTCCACCTATATTTTTGTTGTCCAACCTTTCTTTTTCCTGTCTGATCCACGGCAGTTTTATCTGATGTTGGCCTGCTTCGTCTCGATTAGCGGGTTTTCTAGCTTAATTCACGCCATTGTTCCAAGCAAAATCGAACGAGTCGAAGAGGTCACTGTTGGTGGGGCATCCGGATGGATGCTAGGAATTTTCCAAAAAACGTGCAAGCCCTATGGGAATTTTCCATCCATGCATGTGGGGCTTTCGGTGCCGGTGGTGTTGGCAAATTACATGGTTGGCGGCCCGTTCATTGGCAGTCTTACCCTGGTATGGGCGCTATTAATCGCCGCATCCACGCTATTTACCAAGCAGCATTATATTATTGATGTGCTGGCAGGCATGGCAGGAGGAATCGTAATTTTTTCACTGTTTTTTTGGCTAATGCTGGCATAGAAAAGGTTGGTCCTTCTACAAAGTCTACCGTTGAGATTTCCCAAGCCACCCCTCTCACTCAACCTTTAGCCTTGTAGGCAAAATGGAAATTAAAATTGAAATGGGAGCGCCATTCTTTGCT
>CAIVSQ010000164.1 GCA_903908605.1 uncultured Anaerolineae bacterium | reverse complement strand
GGCAGCCAACAGAGAGTGCCAAAATCCCACCGCGCGCAGGTTTGACATTCGCATGGGGCCATTCCATACTTCCATTCCATGGAAAGGTAATTTGGTAATGTCAAAAAGGAATGGGCAACCTTCGTCAAATGGGTGGTTGATCATGATGAAAGCGCCACGCTCATTGGCAGAATCGAAGCGGGATAGGATATCTTCATCACTGTTGGCTGCAAACGGTGGATCGTAGGGTTTGTCTGCGCCGATGAAATTGGCATGCCCACGGTAATGTGTCCATTCCACGCCAGGGAGAAGTGTCAGATCTGGGATATGTGGCAGCGCATCCAGGGTTACCATTTGATTGTGATCAGTAATTGCGAGGAAGTCTAACCCGTGTCGCCTGGCATGCCAACCAAGTTCAGAGTGGGTCAACACACCATCAGAAGCCAGGGTGTGAGCGTGTAGATCCCCTTTCAACCAGCGACGTTGTTTTTTGTGAAAAACCAGGTGATATGTAACCTTGAGCCCTTCCGAGGCTACCTTATAGGCCCCTACCAGGATTTTCCACTCGCCAGCGCTGAGCATTGTCGGTTTGTAACCGGGTGTGGCCCAGTTTTCGCTGATGGTTATTTCATTTTTATCCGAGCCAGAAGCACCTACTTGTTGCCCACCAGGTGAGATCAGGCCCAGGTCAATAATATTTATTTCTTCTCGCTGAGTAAAGCCAGGGACTGCCTGGGTAGCCGATTCCAGGTGGCGCTGGTATTTGTAACTCAGCGTAAATGATTCCGTATCTGCAGGCATCATAAATGACAACGTAAAGTAGCTGCCTGCGCGGGTTGGCTCAATGAAATATTCAATATCCAAGTTTTCTACCATTTTGAATGTGGGCACTTTACCCGAGGATGGATGCCAGGAAGCGTTTTATTTGTGCATCCCAAAAAGTCCATTCGTGCCCGGCTTTTTCTTCGCTATACTCTACCGGAATATTTAGCTCAGTCAGGGCTTGTTTGACCATGCGATTGAGCGGCAGCAGATCATCATCCAGCCCGCAAGACATATGAAGACGTGGCAAACTACCCGGGTTTTGTGCCGCCCGGGAGAACCAGGTGGAAGGATCATGGTTTGTGCCTGCCAGGTGTTCCAGGTCGCCAAATATATGTCGAAATTCAAAGAAACGTGGGTCATCAGGATATGCTTGTATAAATTCGAGGGAGAGCACGCCAGAAAAACTTGCGGCAGCCCCGTATTGTTCAGGGTGCAGGAAGGCGGCTTTGAAAGCGCCATAACCACCCATGGAATTACCCGCTATAAAGGTGTCTTCGCGGCTGGGTTTCAGTCCAAAGATATTCTCTAGATAATGGGGTAATTCCTCAACCAGGTAAGTGAAGTATGCCTGACCATTGGGCATATCTGTGTAAAAGCTGCGTCCGATGGAGGGCATTACCACAATTAAACCGTACGCGTTGGCTGTGCTCTCGATGGTTGTATAGCGTTGCCAGGCCGAGCCGTCATCGCTAAGACCATGCAGAAGATAGAGCACTTTTCGGGCGGCGACCGGTTTTTTCCTCATCGGTCCCGGGTCGGGCAGGATGATATTTAGTGGTAAATTGACCTTGACTGTTTCAGGCGTGTGATCGATACGAAGCAAGGCCATTGAATTACTCCTGGGCGGTTTTCAGGTCTTTGTTATCAAAGTTGATGAAGAATGAAAACCCAAAACTGATAACCATTAGCACGAACGGAAATACTGTCAACAAGAAGCGGGCTGCGTTATCCGGATGCGGACCAGGGTTTTGTCCACTCTCGAAGCCAAAAAGGCGGGCTACCAAGAGGAATGCTGCGCTCGTGAACAAACCATTCAACCTGTTCATAAAACCCATCGCGTTCGATATGATACCTTCACGGCGTACATTGTGTTGGCGGGCGTCTTCATCCATAATCTTGGCACCAATCAAATCCATTGTTGTGATGACCCCAGCGAAACCGAAGCCAACCAATGCACTACCGACAATTGCGGTCAAAAGAGAATTGGCGAAGTAAAGAGGAATAAAAGCCAAAGCCAGGGTGACGAGGGTTGCCCGCCAGACAGGGATTAATGCAAATTTGGATACCAGTTTTGCCCAGACCGCCACACAGGCGATGGCGATCAAAAGTACCGAGGCAAAGAGCAGAGTTGCCTGGCCATCAGGAATTGCCAGGGTGTACTTCACAAAAAATGGCATGGCCGCCAGGACAAGGGACATGGCGGCACTGTAAAAAGCATTGGCAAAACCCGCGATCCAGAATTTTTGGTTGGTGAGCAGGCTTTTAATGCTATCCCATAGCTGTGGTTTTTCCTCGTCTTCTTGAAAATCCACTTCGCGGCTGCTGAACGACATATATATGATAACGATGCCACCAAGCAGGCCATAAACAATCGAGGTCATCTGGTATCCGAGCGCCTTAGCCACCAAAGGGGTTAGCGCAATGCTGATGATCATTGCGACAAGTTGGAATGCCTGACGCAGGGCATTTGTGCTTGCGCGTTCACCATCGGTGCGGAAAAGTTCTGGAAATAATGCACCGTAATTGGCGTTTATGACCGAATCGATGGTTCCTGTAAACATGTAAAAGAACATGCAGTATCCGAGCAATAAGTTCCCTGCCATGGCCACCGGCGGGCTGAAGAAGGCAATCAATCCGAGTACGAGTAATGGTGTGCTGAGCACCAACCATGGTCGCCGGCGCCCCCAACGTGAGCGAGTTCGATCGGATAAATAACCATAAACCGGATTGTCGATTGCATCGAGAAATGTGTAAAGGAAAAGGATTTGGGCAAATTGAATTGTGGTTAGGCCCATCTTGTCGATATAAAAAATGGCCGCATACGTTTTCAACATATTGATGGGAATTGAAGTGCCGAACATACCAATTGCGTAATTGAATGACTTCATCCGGTTTTCAGCCATGGGATTGCTTCTCCTGGTTGGATCATAATTGCTTTAGATATGAAAAATACTGCTTCATTATAACTATGTTGGGTCGGACGAGTCGGGATGAAAATTCATTTTTTGGTCGAATCTCTTTTAATAACGCATGGAATTTATGCTTGTTACCGTTGGGGGCAGGTTGTATTCTTGATGCTTATCGGAGTAAAATATCTTGGTGACAGTATGCCTGAACCCGGAAACACCCCGGGATTTTCGGACGATGTTCTTGATAACCCCATGGAGATAATTATGTACGGGACAACTGCAAAAGTTTTGCGAGTAGACCTTTCAACCTGTAGTATTGAAATCGAAACATTGGAAGAAGATTTTTACCGTTTGTATCCTGGGGGCAAGGCATTGGCAGGTTATATCCTGTTGAATGAACTTCCTGCGCATACTGACGCGCTTTCCCCGCAAAATGTGATGGTGTTTGCCAATGGTCTACTGACTGGTGCCCCGGTTTCTACGGCAACTCGCTATGTTGTATCCGCCCGATCACCCTTAACCAGTGGTTACGGGGAATCAGAAGCTGGAGGTTTTTGGGGACCTGAGCTGAAAATGGCGGGGTTTGAGGCAATTGTGGTTAAGGGAAGGGCTGTAGAGCCAGTTTACTTGTGGATTCATGATAACCAGGTCGAAATTCGCCCCGCGGAGCATCTGTGGGGACGGATGACGGCTGAGGTACAAGAGACTATTCGAACAGAGCTGGGTGATGACAAGATCCGCGTGTTGCAATGTGGTATTGCAGGTGAAAACCTGGTCCGTTTCGCCGGAATTACCAATGATCTGCGTCATTTTAACGGACGCAACGGCTTAGGTGCTGTGATGGGGTCAAAGAATCTACGCGCCATCGCGGTGCGTGGTGAAAAGCGATACCAGACTCTCGCCAAAGATCCGGACACGCTTATGGCCTTGGGACGAAAACTCGCCAAGGCAGTTCGTGATCACCCGCAAAGCTGGGACCTGCAATTACGTGGCACTCCAGGTTTGGTGGAACCGCTTAATGCAGCGGGCATCTTACCAACGCGCAATTTTCGGCAGGGGTCTTTTGAGTTTGCAGATAATATCAAATGGGAAATGTATGAAAAAACGTTGTTGACTGCCCGGCGAAGCTGTTATGCTTGTGCGGTTCGCTGCAAGCGTGAGGTTGCCCTGGATGGTCAGGTATCTCAATATGGGGGGCCAGAGTATGAGACACTTGGTTCCTTTGGACCAAATTGCGGTATATCTGATTTGCAAGCGATTGCAAGGGCAAATGAACTTTGCAATGCCTATATGTTGGACACCATCTCCATGGGCGTAACGATTTCTTTCGCAATGGAATGTTTCGAACATGGGCTGATTGGCTTGGAGGATACCGGTGGCATTGATCTCCGTTTTGGAAATACTAAGGCCATGCTCCAAATGATAGAACTGACCGCCAATCGCAAGGGTTTTGGTAACATCCTGGCCGAAGGCAGCCGCAGGGCCGCCGAAAAAATTGGTGGAGATGCGCATTTCTTTGCCATGCAAGTCAAAGGCCAGGAACTGGCCATGCACGAACCTCGCGGAAAATATAATGTCGGTATGGGGTACGCTATTTCAGAAATCGGAGCAGATCATCTGGTGGTGCCACACGACCCAACTTTGTCCAATCCAGAATCGATTCAATTCAAGAGCGCATTGCCCCTCGGTATTGAAAAAGCTCTGCCGCCTCGCAGCCTGGGCGAGGAGAAAATGCAGCATTTTTATGTGCTCGAAAAGTGGGTGAGTCTCGAGAAAGTGATCGGTTATTGTTTCTTTGGACCAGCTCCACGTTCTTATATCCCTGTTGAAGACGTATTAACCTCAATCAATGCAGCGACCGGGTGGAACCTGACTATTGATGAAGCCTTGATGATCGGTGAACGTGCCACCAATATGGCGCGTATTTTCAATTTGCGCGAAGGCTTTTCCCGCAAGGATGATACCCTGCCCGAGCGGTTGTTCCAGGGCTTGGAAAATGGACCGTTGAAAGGCAACGCCCTGCCGCGAGACGAATTTGAGACCTCGTTATCGATCCTCTATGGGAAGAAGGGCTGGCAAACCGAAAAGGGCATTCCAACCATGGATAAGCTTAATTCCTTGTCGTTAGGCTGGACTGCAGGTTTGATCCCACTGGTACCTTGATGAAACTGTATACTGGCGGATACCTGACATTTTACATGCCACGAAAAGCGCACTCGTTGGATATTATCCTCGAAGATCCACGCCTGCTCTCCGAAATTTTGTTGGAACTTGCTGTTCCTCTTGCAGAAGTTCACCTGGTGGCGATAAATGGAGAAGTAAGGGAGTTGGAAGATACCATTGTGCAAAATACCGATGACGTCCGAATTTACTCGAGTGTAAACGGTGGGTAAACATCCGTTTTGCATTTCGTTCTTTTTAATGGAATGACGAAAGTTACAAAATTTTCTCACCAGGTGAATTTTTTAACTTATTTTGAATAATTGTGGAATGAGGTTCAATAGGCAGGACACTGTTTATCGCCGTAGTTTCACCTCGCGGCCGTCGCAAACAAATCGATTATCTATATAAATATAGCCAAAAAAACATGATGGTGATTGCCCGTCATGGGATTAAAATGGGGGGCTGATATGGTATTATGCGGTTAATTTGCTAGAATGGGTTGTTCGGCAGCGTGTAGCCGCTCGATCTGACCGGGTTGGTAACAAAAGCCAGGTGTGTAATTAATGTGGTTCGCGCTCGTTGCCTTTGGAAGGAAACACGACGAAAATTTTTCCACTGGGCTAACCATCCATGAATGAATTATGAGTTCCTGATCGGGTTATAGAATGGTATGGATATAGCGTCAAGTTTGCAATACCGAAATTCCATGGTCGCCGGTATATCAGCATCGGCTGGGGTGATCCGGGTATAAATGAATGCCATAATCGCCATAGTTGTTAACGGGATTTTCTCTGGTTTGACCTTGGTGAAGTTGCCCAGTCGCGATTTGTCTGGCTCGGCCCGGAATTGGATAACTACTCAGCATTCACTCAGTGATCGAAATTCGGATAAGTGATTGCCGAAAACAGAGAATGTGGATTAATAAAACG
>CAIVSQ010000163.1 GCA_903908605.1 uncultured Anaerolineae bacterium | reverse complement strand
TGCCTCCCAGGTAACCAATGGGTTGTGCGAGTTGGAGTAAACCGTACACTTTTCCGCGTTGGTTGGGGCCAAAATAATCAGCAACCAGGCTATAAATTCCAGGGTAGGCCGAGTCGTCCACGCCGGTGGAAGCGCGTGTGACCACAAACAAGCCATAAGAGCGGACGATGGAGCTGATCCAGGTGGTGGTACCCCAGATAAGGGACGCGAGAGAAATTAATTTTGATCTTGAATACTGGTCATACAGGTACCCCCAGATTGGGTAGAAAATCGTTCCGACAATGAGGGCACCAGTCAACACCGCCCCCATTTGGGTTTTGGTGATGTTGAAATCCTTCATAATTTGTGGGGTTAGCGGTCCAATGAGGAGCTTATCCACCTGATGCAGCAGCATAAAAAGGAAAAAAACGGCAACAATAAACCAGCGGTAACGAGCATTTTCCTTTGACATGGTCACCTCATTGAAAATTAGATTTCTCTGAGTTTACAACGAATAGTGGGTTGGGACAAGAGGGATGATTAAATAGAGTTCGGCTGTATGGTAAAATCGCGCCTATGTCCTACGCCGAAACCATAGCTAAATTTATTAATGTCAAGCCCTCGCAAGTGGATGCAACAATTCGCTTACTGGATGAGGGCAATACTGTTCCATTCATTTCGCGGTATCGCAAGGAAATGACTGGTACGCTGGATGATGAACAGGTTCGTATCGTGGCAGACGAGGTAATTCGTTTGCGTGCCATCGATGATCGTCGTGCCACTGTTCTTGCCTCGATCGAAGAGCAAGGAAAGATGACGGAAGAACTGCGTTCCGCCATCACAGTTGCAGATTCGATGACAGCCCTGGAAGATTTGTATGCGCCTTATAAACCCAAGCGTCGCACCCGGGCGATGATTGCGCGTGAGCGGGGTTTGCAGCCTTTGGCTGATTTAATTCTTAAGCAAGCAAAGGATAAACGGCCACTCGAGCAAATCGCATCTGGATTTATAAATGAACAGGTAAGTACCTGGCAGGAGGCATATGATGGTGCCAGGGATATCGTTGCTGAGACAATCAGTGACAATGCAGAGGTTAGAAAAAGCACCCGTGAAAAGGCCTTAAAGTTTAGCAAAATTATTGCTGAGAAAATCACTGGTGCTGTTGATGAAAAAAATGTGTACGAAAGCTATTATAGTTTTGAGGGACGGGTTGATCGCTTGCAACCCCACCAGATATTGGCTATAAATCGCGGTGAAAAAGAAGGAATGCTTAAGGTTCGAGTTGAAATCAATGAGCGCGATTGGCGAACCCCAATTGAGGAAAATTTTGAGGCGGATATCATTTCGCCTTTTGCCGACGAATTGATTTTGGCACAGGAAGACGCGGCCAACCGACTGCTTTTACCTTCCATCGAGAGAGATGTTCGCCGAACCTTGAGCGACAAGGCGGATGGTCATGCAATTAATGTGTTTGCAACCAATTTACGGGCCTTATTATCCCTTCCTCCACTGGCAAATCAAACCGTCATAGGTTTGGACCCCGGTTTCCGGACTGGAACAAAGGTGGCGGTTGTTGACCCAACAGGCAAGCTGCTTGATACAGGTACAATCTATCCCCATGAACCCAAAAATGATTGGGTTGGGTCACTAAAGTCGCTAGAAGAGATGATCAAACGGCATCATGTTACCCTGATAACGATTGGCAATGGGACTGCTTCGCGGGAAACAGAGAAGCTTGCGGCCGAATTAACCCGTAACGCTCCTACAACCAAATACCTGATTGTTAATGAGGCTGGTGCTTCAGTTTATTCTGCCAGCCCACTGGCAAGGGCGGAATTTCCGGACCTGGATGTCTCCATTCGTGGAGCAGTGTCAATAGCAAGGCGAGCCCAGGATCCATTGGCGGAACTGGTAAAAATTGATCCAAAATCCATTGGGGTGGGATTGTATCAGCATGATGTTGATCAGACCTCACTGGGGCATGCGCTAGATGGTGTGGTTGAAAGTGTAGTTAACAATGTGGGCGTAGATTTAAATACTGCTTCATCGGCACTGCTAACCCATGTGGCAGGGATTGGCCCGAAACTAGCCAGTGCTATCGTAGCCTATCGCGATACGAATGGCGAATTTAAATCCAGAAGCGAGCTTCGCAAAGTGTCTGGGCTTGGTCCGAAGGCTTTTGAGCAATCAGCAGGGTTTATGCGTATTCGCAATGGAGTTGAGCCACTAGACGTTAGCGCCATTCACCCTGAAAGTTATGGCATTGCCCACTCGGTTCTTGGTCTGGCTGGAATTAATCCTGCCACCCCGTTGGCTGAGCGAAAAGTAGCCATGGATTTATTTCTCGAACGAAATTCGCTTGAAAAAATTGCGAAAGAATTGGGCTGCGGTGTGCCGACTTTGAAGGATATTCTTGAGCAGCTGGTTCGCCCTGGTCGCGATCCTCGTGACGAGGCACAAACGCCTATTCTTCGGTCGGATGTTCTAAAAATGGAAGATCTAGGCGAGGGCATGGAGCTAAAGGGTACGGTCCGGAATGTCGTTGATTATAAGACTGGCAAAAGTAAAGATAAATTAGAATTTAAAGATAAACGCCAATTAATTTTATATCAAATTTTCTTGGAAGAATTTCTTAATGAGAAAGTTAGTAAGCTTAGTTATTATTATTT
>CAIVSQ010000162.1 GCA_903908605.1 uncultured Anaerolineae bacterium | reverse complement strand
CTTTGGTTGCAGGTTAGAACTGATTGGGATGTCAAAACGCAGCCAGGCAGTCAGGATTGCACCCGGGTAAAGCGATTCGGCTGAGGTTGGATAATCCGGAAAGTCGACTCGATGACCATAGGACGGTTTGATTTCATTCTCGCCATAGAGCAGGCTGAAGTGTTCTGGGTTGGGTAGAACCTGGGCGTCGACACCCGTATTTTTTAGTTTTACCTGGACCCAAAGAAGCTCTGTACCGGCTGAAGGTTCACGTCTGAAACCATATTCGGTTTCATAGCTACCAGTCACTTCAGTCTTCAACATGGTGACTTCCAGGTTATTGTAGAGAACTGGCTCGCCGGCAGGAATACCCTTGGGGAGGATGATCTCAGGGGTTGGGCTGGGGACAATGGTTGCATTGATCACCGGTCTTATGACCGGCTGATCATAATTCTGGCAGGCAGCCAAAGATAGCACCAATATAAAAAATAAGCTTATTCGCATGGAAAAAGGTCTCATATATTAAATACGAGTGAGTGGGTAGGAAGGTTTCAAATCATTTGTATAAACGAAGGCAGGCTGCCAGTTTTACAACCTGGATTAGTCTGATATATGTGGAGGCGAACCTTGGTTTTAACTCTTGAATAACTTCTTTGCCACACGACTTGCCTCGTTTAGGTGGACAAAATTGTGCGAGGTTGCAGTTCTGGTTAGAAAAAAAGCACGTGTACGGTGGGTGTAAAACTCGTACAACCAGTGGGCCTGGGCACTGATGGAGCCCTCTCCCACCAGCCGGTGTACAACTGTGTCAGGAACAATTTCACGGGACTGTGCGGCGGTTAATTTGCTGACTGATAGGCGTGTTTGCTGGCCAACTGCGGCCCGGTATTCAAGCAGGACCTCTGGGATAATAGCCGCGCTAAAGGCGGCAACCTCTTCATCATTCATCCCTGCCCCGCAATCAGGTGATGGATACCCCAGGCGATTGGACCAATCTTTATTCCAGACCTGAGCCTGATCCATGGTGAAGGTGTTGATGGTCATGTCTTCAATGCGGGTGATGTGCCATAAAAGCCAGGCAATTGAGTTTTGGCCAGTGGCAGGTATCAGCTGGATTTGTTCGCTGCTTAGTTCTGTCAAGACTTCATCGTGCAGCGACCAGATGTTGGGATTGGATATTTGGGCGGTATGCACTGCGGCGTGTTGTTCAAGAAAAAGGGCGATGGCTTCGTCAAAACGTGGTTTGGAGGCCAGTGCTTTTCTCAAGAGGTCCTGGCGGCTGGTCCATTTTTTTCGATTGTCCATAAGGGTTTCCTCCATGCTCGAGATGATTTAATTATAGTCAATCTGTCCTTCGTGAGGGAGTTATGCCTGGATATTTTGTGCGTACAACGTGTCGTCCGGGTCAACTTTGGGTTACAATCACCGCATGGGTACTTTATTTCTCGTTGCCACACCAATCGGAAATCTTGAGGATATGAGTCCTCGCGCTGTGCGAATCTTGCGAGAGGTGCGCCTGATTGCCGCGGAAGATACAAGACATACCCGCCAGCTCCTCTCGTACTTTGATATTCACACGCCACTGACCAGTTACTATGAGCACAATAAGTTGTCCAAACTGGATGTGATCCTGACAGCGCTTGGCCAGGGCGATGTCGCCGTGGTTTCGGATGCCGGGACTCCAGCGATTAACGACCCGGGATATGAGCTGGTGAAGGCAGCGTTGGAAATGCAGTACACGGTCAGCCCTGTTCCTGGTCCCTCAGCGCCTGTGGCTGCCCTGGCGGTATCTGGTTTGCCCACAGATTCCTTTCTTTACCTTGGCTATCTCCCACGAAAGACCTCTGAGCGCAAAGAACTTTTTGAGAAGGTTGGAAGCCTGCCCTATACGCTTATTTTCCTGGAAAGTCCCCATCGTGTGTTGGATTCTTTGGCGGATATGCGCACTTACCTGGGTGACAGACAGGTTGCAGCAGCGCGAGAACTGACCAAGCTATATGAGCAAGTTGTGCGTGGTTCCATTAGCCAGGTGAGCGAGCATTTTAACCAAAACGAACCGCGGGGGGAATTTGTCCTGGTGCTTGCCGGGCAGATATCCAACCCAGGCGATAACGATTGGACCGAAGAGCACCTGTTGGAAGCCATCCAGCACAGCCGGCAGGATGATCGCCCTGCCAGTGAGATCGCGGCTGAATTGGCCCAGCGTTCCGGGTGGCCCCGTCGGAAAATTTATAAATTACTTCTTGACCTAAAATAATCTTTTTGATCCACGTATCTTTTCTCTTAGCGTGGTAATTATTCCCATTCAGGTAATCGCATGAATCTTGATGATCTTTCTGCCATAAAAAACCTGGACTCTCAGGACATGTTGTCTGAAATAGAAGCGCTTCCAGACCAGCTTGCTCAAGCCTGGGAATTGGGGCAGGCCCAGCCCCTGCCTGAAGAAACAAAATTTTCTTGTGTGGTAATCAGTGGGATGGGTGGGTCAGCGATTGGGGCGGATTTATTGGCCGGATATATTATCGATCAGTGTCCCCTGCCCGTCATTATCCATCGTGATTATGGCCTGCCTGCTTTTGCCACCGGCAGAGATACGCTGTTTATTGCTTCATCCCACTCGGGTAATACGGAAGAGACCCTGGATGCATTTGACCAGGCCTTCAAACGAGGTTGTACATTGATGGTGATTAGCACCGGCGGTAAGCTGGCGCAAAAAGCTGAACAGGCCGGTTGTGTCGCCTGGCGATTTTCACACCATGGGCAGCCGCGGGCGGCGGTTGGGTATTCATTCGGCCTGTTGTTGGCAGTATTCTCCCGCTTGGGGTTGATTCCTGGTCAGTCTGAATTTATCCTGGATGCTGTAGTGGCTATGAAAAACCAGCAGGGGCAGCTTGGTGCATCGATTCCTGCTGCCCAAAACCCTGCCAAACGCTACGCCGGTCAATTGGTAGGTCGTTGGGTGACTGTCTTTGGATCGGGTGTGTTGTCGGCTGTTGCGCGTCGTTGGAAGGGGCAAATCAATGAACTCGCCAAGGCACCGGCCAATTTTGAAATTTTACCGGAAGCGGATCACAACACCCTGGCTGGTAGTATCAATCCATCCGAGCAGCTGCTTGTACCGCACACCCTGACTATGTTTCTGAATTCGGCCTCCGATCATCCGCGCAACAGGTTGCGTGCCAATCTTACGCGCCAGGCATTTATGTTGGAAGGTATGAATACCGATTTTTACATGGCCCAGGGTAATTCAACCCTCGCTCACATGTGGACTGCCATTCACTTTGGCGATTATCTGGCTTTTTACCTGGCCATCGCTTATTCAGTGGATCCTACCGTAATGGATGCCCTGGTAAGCCTAAAATCATCGCTCACTATGCAGAGATAGGCTGGAATGAACATACCTTTGCTGCAAAAATTTTACCGACGATCGATCCCGGAGAAAATTGAATTTATTGTTGGGATTGTGGTCATCGCGTATGGGCTGCTGCTGCGCTTGCGTTTTTACAGCTTAAACCTGACTTTCTGGTTGGACGAGGCCATGCTGGCCCTGAACATAGTCGGGCGGTCATTTGCGGGATTGGTTCAGCAGTTGGATTACAACCAGGGCGCACCGGTGGGTTTCTTATGGCTGATTAAGTTGGCACAGGTTGTACTGGGTAATCACGAATATAGCCTCAGGTTGATGCCCTTCCTGGCTGGATGCCTGACCTTGTTTATCGCCTGGTTGCTGGCGCGGCGGGTCAGTGGACCGGTTAGCGCCATATTTGTCATCCTGGTGCTCGCCACGAGCCGGTACATTGTTTCCTACAGTGTACAGGTAAAACAATATGCTGTTGACATGGCGGTTACGCTGGCGCTTTACCTGCTTGCGCTTAAATTCTTGCGTACTACTGTAAAGGCACGTGATTATTGGTTGCTAGCCATCCTGGGGGCTTTCTCGGTGTGGATTTCCCACGCAGCAATGTTCACCCTTGCAGGAATCGGATTGGTCCTTGTTGCTATCTCGGTGTTGAAAAAAGATCGAAACGCTATCATGTTGTACGGATTGGTGGGATTGTTTTGGGTGCTCAATTTCGTGCTACTATACTTGATTCAGTATCGTGGATTGGTTGGCAATACATTCCTGACGGATTTTTGGGCGGATTATTTCATGCCGCTTTCAATTTCTGCGCCTGGTTGGACGCTGACAATGTTAGTGGGATTGTTCTATAACCCGGGTGGAATTTCCAATGTTGTGCCCGCCTTTTTTATCTTGTTGTTGTTTTTCTTGGGGCTCATCTCATTCTTTCGCAAGCGTGAAGGCTGGGCATGGATGTTCCTATTGGCATTATTCTTTACCTTGGTTGCCTCCGGTCTGCAAAAATATCCGTTCGGTGGCAGGATGGGGATGTTTGCGCTGCCCGGCTTGTTAATCTGCGCAGGGGAAGGGATCGAAATGCTGCGTGCTTTTCTATTGCGCAAGCCCATGATTGGTCTAGGAGTTGCGGTTGTCATTGTGGGGTTGCTCAGTTACTCGTCAATGACATACTCGATAGAGACTTTGATTAAGCCCAAGAAAGTTGAACATATCGCACCCACTCTGGCGTTTCTTAATGCCAATTATCGCCAGGGCGACCTGATTTATTTATACCGGGAGAGTATTCCAGCTTATCGTTATTATGCTTCCCGTTATGGGTTGGAAAATGCACGAACGATTGATGGCGGTGACTATCACCTGGATCGCCCGGGTTATCTTTCCGAGATTAACCAATTGGCCGGTAATAAAAGAGTCTGGTTCTTGTTCAGCCACATTGCGGGTCCAGAAAATATTGAGGATCGCGATGCGATCCTCATGTATGTGGGTCAATTAGGGGAAAAAAAGCGCGAATTCAGCGATCCCGGCACAACCATTGAACTTTATCTGTTTGATATGGCGCAATAGCCTGATTGCCATATCTTTATAGCTCAGGGTTTGGGCGTACGTGTTGGCCAACGGGTGTCCGTAGCTCGTGGAGTCAGGGTGGGCCAGCGTGTGGCAGTGCCCTGTATGATTGGTGCAGGTGATGGGGTTGCGCTTGCCCCAGGGATTGCTGGAGTGAGAGTGATAGGGGTGGGAACCTGGTCCGCAACAGGTGTTGGGGTGGGTGCCTGCTCCAGGCAATCTGGCGCGGAGTCGCTGCGTCCGAATGGGTTTCGAGTGCGTCCCTCGGCATCATAAATTTTCACGAAAGCAATCTCCGGAAACTGTTTCAGATTTAACATAATAAATTGGGAAAGGCTGGTTTGCGTATATTCCCGTTCGCACTTACCAATCAGGATAATGTGCGCAACGCCATTATCGATGTGCAGATTTATGTAATTCCGAAACCCATCCAGGATATGCCGATAGCCCTTTGAATCATACTCACTGGACCAGGGGCCTTTAAAATACTCATCAAGAACGGCCGTGTACACATTGCTATCTGAGGGGATGTCGCGTAGGGCGATTCCTTCGTAGGGTGGTTGTTGTTTTTCCAGTTGGTTTATCACGGCATAATACACGCTCACCCTGGTAAGCAGTGGTGTCAGGCTAGGCTGGCTGGTTGGGGTTGGTGTGATCGTGGAGTTAATTTTTGGCGTATACGTAGGCGTTGGCAGGCTAAGCGGGTCAAGACATGGAGGAACGGAATCGCCGTTACTGCCAGACTGCTGAGTTTCACCATTTGCATCATACAGCCGGACAGCCTGTATCTGTGGGAATTGCTTCAGGTTTGCAAATAGCAAGTTGGCGATTGTATAATCTTTTTGCGCTCGCTTGCAAGTGCCTGTCAGGTACACATGGGCAACGCCATCGGTGAGTTCAAATTTGCTATACCCATTAAAACCATCGTAAATTGCCACGTCGCCATAGGTGTATCGTTCGGTGGCGCCGGGGCCTTTGAAATATTGGTCCAGGGCGGCCTTGGGCATATCCAGGTTCGAAGGAATGTAACGTGTGCGGCGAGTTTCATAAGGCAGTTGCCCAATCACCATTTTACGCGCATTGGCAAAGTATAAATTGATGAGGGTGTAAGGTGGAGTGGCGGTTGCCCAGCGGGTTGAACTTGGCCAGATTATCGGTGTTTTGGTGGGTGTGCGGGTAATTGTTGCAGTTTTTGTGATGGTGGCTGTCTTTGTGACTGTCGGAGTGCGTGTAATAGTGGGGGTGCTTGTGATTGTAGGCGTGGAGGTGATGGTTGGGGATAATGTAATCGTCGGGGTTGTGGTGATGGTTGTTGTTTCGCTGGGAACCAGGGTGCCAGCGAAGACTGGCACGAAGCGCACTGCATCGGCGGCCAACTCCAGTCCTGCGGCAGCGGTTTTCTCATCCTGGGTCCGATTACCAAGTTGAATGTATTCCGATCCGGATGCCTTGAAAAAATATTTTCCAAGATATACCCAACCACCCGGGGAGGAAAGGTTGGGATAAACAGCCTGGTTTAACAGGACTGTATCCGTTCGCCCATCGTGGAAAATGCTGTAAACAGCGCCTTCGCTGGTGGCGTGAATGACCGGAACACGCACATAAATGGCATACTGCCCGGCGTTTAGCCCATTGGGCAATTTCCAGCGTGCCTGGCAGGTATCTGATCCGCCGATTGGATTGGTGACGAGCATGCTTCCGTTCTGGCTTATGACGGTGTTGGTTTTAATAACCTGCCAACATCCGGGGGGGATTTGATCAAAACGCGGGTCAAGATCATCCACCAGGTAGCCATCCGCCGGGTTGGTTGTTTCCAATAACGATCCACCTGACGGATACACGTTGGACGCTGCCCCACCTGTATTGGGATACTGTACCCAGAGTGATTCCTTCTGATTATATGACCATGGGTCGCGCCCGGCTGTTCCAGCCCATCCGTAGGGGTCGATCGGTTTATACTGGGGATTGGTGACTCTGAAATGAAGGTGCGGACCTGAGGAATTGCCGGTACTGCCACTTGTGCCAATGACATCGCCGTGTAGCAAGTTAGCGCAACCCGCCGGGAGGCAGGATTGAACGGCAATAGCGCTCAGGTGCCCATACCAGGTATCATATCCATTTGGGTGGCGCAGGCGCACAAACATTCCCAGGTTGCTGCGATGATCCTGGGGGTTGTACCAGCCGGCGTAAACCACCTGGTTTGCATCCGCTGCAGCCAATACGCTGCGGTAATTGAGGCCAAAATCAATGCCGTCATGCCCGTTATAAAAGGTGTATGCACCCAGTCGATAGCTCCAATAGCCACCATAACCATAATCGCATAAATTATTGGGAGGTTGAGTGCCGTTGGCACCGGACTTTGGGCAGGCTTTATTCAGTGTTTCACCCTGGTAGGTGACAATTTTATTATCGGAGGTGTTATAGGTCGGCTCGCTGTGATCGAAGATGGATTCCTCAGATGCTCGACCAAAAAAAGGTGGGAAAAGAAAGGCAGTGAGCAAATTTTCCTGCCTGGCTTTAACCACCTGAGCAGGCGGAGTTGTGAATATCCATAAGCCCATTGTTGCGATGACGAACAGTGCCAGGGCGATTCTTGCCGTCCGGGAGGCGTGAGGCTTGCTCATCATGGCGTGGCCGTGATTGTTGGCTGAGGGGAGTGCGTTTCACTCACCGATTGAAGTGTTCCCAGTACAGTTTCGGCCTGTTGCAGGCACTCGTCCTGGCGAACCGTGAAGGAAACCTGGAAACTGGTTAGCATGCTCCCATCGCCGCCGGTGTAACTGACAAATTTCACTGTATCTTGCACACTAACAGTGCTTATTTGAAATGTTGAAATGCCAATTGTTCTAAAGTCTTGCGTGGCCTTCCACTCAACGGGCAAACCTCTACCAGTCCAGGGACTGATTACACAGTATTCGATATCTCGGTTGGCCAGGACCAGCACACCAAAATTTCCTTCTGTTTGGGCCCATTGCGCAGGGTCATAATCCACCCTGAAGAGCCGCCCAGGATCTGAGTCGCCAGGGTAGGTGGGTGAGCTTATCCAGGCAAGCAGCGAAGGCAAGCGTGGTTGTTCGGTGGGCAGGTCTAGTGGTGGAAGCTGGGTTTCGGTGGCTGTTGGCAGGAAGGGGATGTAGGTGGCTTCAACGGTTAGGGTGGCTTCAACCTGTAAAGGTGTGGAAGATGGTTCAATGACGGCGGTAGGGGTTGGGAGTTGCCCGGGTGTGTTTGTTGTCGATGGAATCAGCGTTGAAGAGGCAGGGGCGACCTTGAAAAGCTCCCCTTCCGCTGTTAATGTGACTGCGAATGGTAGGTCAGGCATGCGGGGCATTTTTAGTGGCCCACAGGCGCTGATCAATAGAAAAAATGGTAGAAGCAGGATTCTTAGCAGTTTGATCAACGGATCCATCCAGCGCAACAAGTACCGTTTGCCAGTCTGGTGATCTTTCCACTGGCGAAATCAAATAGATCTAAATAAATTGTATCACCCAGGGCATTTATTGGGGCGGCGCTGCTGAATGAAATCATCTTTCCATCTGGCGACCAGGCTGGTTGGGTGCCAGATGGGGCAATATTGGTCAGCTTCATTGTGCGCAGGTCAATGATGGTGAGATTCACCAGGTCGGGTTCATTTTCTGGCCCAGGTGCGGGAAATGCGATCTGGTCACCATTCGGGTCCCAGGTGGGCGCCAAGCCACGGCCTGCATCTGCGCTGGCCAGCCGGCGTTGATGACTGCCGTCTGAGTTCATTAGCCACAGTTCACCGGTGGGAGCGCTAACCTGATTATCTGGAAATTTTATGTAAGCAAGCTGGCTGCCGTCTGGAGAATATTGCGCGAGCGCGATGATGCTTGCTGGTTCTAGTAAAAGCTGGGATGGATTTTGTCCATCAGGGCCGGCCAACCAGGTCTCAGACCCAAAGCCGATGCCTTTGGTGAGTGAGTAAAGTATTTTTTTTGTATCGGGGGATACAGCCAGGTCATAAGCAAAAGGGGAGACTGGTAATTCCAGAGCCTGTCCGCTTTCCACATCAATCCGCAGGGTCTGCGGTACCGAAAGAGTTCCTATCTTTAGATAGATAGCGCTGCCGTCTGGCTGCCAGGCAAGAAAACGGCTGTCGATGGAGGGGTTGGCGAGTGCGAATCGTGTTTTCCCACTGGAGGTGTCTAGTAGCTCTACTGCTGGGCCAAATGAGCACTCCCATTCGATCGCCAGCCATCGTCCTTTTGGAGCGGGGCGCAAGGTGTAAAAACTACAGTCGGTGGGGGGATCGAGAGGGATGACGTTTCGTTCGGTACTGCCGGGAGCATCGGAAATCACTAACCTCGGTTGTGGATCAAATACAACCTGAAAATAACCGGGCTGGTACTCAGTTTGAACCGTTGAATTGCTGGAACAAGCCTGTAGCAGAATATTGAGAATTAAGAAAATGGGTAGAAAGCGGTTGATGCGCATGGGGGGATTATAATTTGCTTATTGGAGGATGTATGCATATTCTGGTGACAAATGATGATGGTGTACATGCGCCAGGCCTGCTGGCATTGGCGCGCGAGTTGCGAACCCTGGGTGATGTGACCGTGCTGGCACCGGATCGTAACTGGAGCGCATCCGGGCATGTTAAGACGATGGATCGACCGCTGCGTGTTCGAGAAGCCAGGTTGGCGGATGGCTCGCAAGCGCTTGCCAGTGATGGAGCTCCGAGCGACTGTGTAGCCCTAGCGTTGTTGGGTGTGGTAAAGGAAAAAATCGATCTGGTGGTATCGGGCATTAATCCAAATGCGAATATCGGTCATGATGTCACTTATTCAGGTACCGTTACGGCTGCGATGGAAGCAGTCATTTCAGGCTTGCCTGGGATTGCAGTGTCGCTTGATTCTCATCCGGGGCATGGCGGGTTAGATTATGCTCCAGCTGCCCGGGTGGCCTTCCAGGCTGCAAGGCAGGTGCTTGAGCAAGGTCTGCCGGCGGGGGTGTTGTTGAACATCAATGTGCCGTGTATAACCGAACAGGAATTGCGAGGTGTCATGATCACTCGCCAGGGGTTACGTGTCTACCGGGATGCGCTCGATGCGCGTATTGATCCGCGTGGGCAAACCTATTACTGGATTGGTGGGGAATTCCCAACTGGGGTGGATGAGGAAGGTACGGATTTCGGTGCATTGCGGGCAGGTTATGTTTCTATTACGCCTCTACAACTTGATCTTACTGCGCGCGCAGCCATGGAAACGTTGGGTAAATGGAATTGGGCATGAATCCAACTAACTCTTCTGGCGACGAGATTCTAAGAACAGAGCGCCTGGTTGTGTGTAAACTTACCGACCAGGATGCTGCTTTCATCCTTGAACTGTTGAATGAGCCAGCTTTCCTGCGGTTTATCGGGGATCGTGGTGTACGCAACATCGAGAATGCGCATGCTTACCTGGAGAATGGACCGTTTAATAGCTATAAGGTAAATGGTTTTGGTTTGTGGCGGGTGGATTTGATCCAAGGTCGTGAACCGGTGGGGATGTGTGGATTGTTAAAGCGGGATGGGTTGCAGGATATCGATATCGGGTATGCTTATCTTGCACGGCATTGGTCAAAAGGCTATGCCAGCGAGGCGGCACAGGCAGTAAGAGACTATGCTTTTGAGGTACTTGGTGTTAACCGCCTGGTGGCAATCACCGATCCGTTGAATGTTGGTTCCATGCATGTCCTTGAGAAAATTGGCATGAAATTTGATCATAAGCTTCGCCTGTCGCCGAATAGTGAGGAAGTTAATCTATTTGTCATCGGGGAAAAATCCTGAAGAGGTCCTGGCATCCCGGGTCGTGCCAACCTATGTGCGAGTAAATCTTCCGATGAAATGCTGCATGGTTAATTGCAAGCGATCCAAAATATAGCTGTCCTGGTATATGCGTATTACCAGGTCAGGCTTGACGATGATTTAACCAGGATGCAGGGTTAATCGCTGTTTAGGATGGGGAGAATATAATAATTTACCGGGTTTATGGATTATTCAACGTGAATTGTACGGTTGCGGTCTGCAGACTGTTGTCTGTGCGCACAACCAGCAATTGCAGTGAGTATAGCCCGTTCAGCCCAATTGTATCCCATTCAGCTAAAACTCCGCCAAGGAGTGGTTTGTTGCTGTCTGCTCCAATCAAGGTCCAGTTTTCGGGTTTTAATCCCTTGCCATACTGCAGGCGATAGTAACTAAAGTCCGCGCCGCTGGCTGTGCCGGTAATCGTCACCTTTCCATGGAGTTCTGCGAACATGGTTGGGAAGGTAATATTTGCATCCGGATTGGGGGCGGGAGGCTGGAGGTTATCATATTGGGTGGGGGGTACTGGCAAGTTGGCGGCTTTTGCCCAGTTCAGAGCCTCGGGCGGAACCAGCATGTAGACCCTGTTTTCAATTTTTTGTTCGGGCGTGAAGACTGTCGCTAGCAGTCCAGTTTCCCGGTTAACAAAATAGGACTTGTAAAGTGTATCCTGCTGGACAGGCTGAAAACCGTCGATGAAAATTTCATCGACAATATTTGGGCAGGCTCCACCGGGCAACAACCCGGATGGATCGCATACCTTTAAGCGCAACATCCCTGGTGGCTGAGTCCACCCATCGGGAGCAACACCGACATTGCTCGAGCGCAGGATGGCTGTCCATAATCCGGTTGATATACGCGGTGAATGATCTTTCCCAGCCATCCAAACGGCAATAACTCGGTAGGGAGTGTAACCAATCGCCCAGGATTCTGTCCCATCCAGGGTGCGACCGTTTTTGAAAGTAACAGGACGGTCGTAGTCAAGCCCAGTACGGGCACGCACGTTATCTCCGAGCACATCAGTAAGCAGGTAAGCAAGTTGAGCGCTGACGATCTGTTCAGTAACGGGCACGCTCCAATCGACCAGTAATTGGCCTTCGATTGTTTTAATGGAAATCAGTACGCCAGGTGACATACCAGTGGGTGTTTTTACCCCGGTCAGTGCCCCTTGGGCGGCGAAAACGCCGTATGCGTGGGCCATTTGGGTGACTGAGTAGCGGTTCTCGTCGGCGAGCAGTGCGTCCAGGTTGGCAGCAGGGATGTTTAGCCCAAAGGGTGACATGGTTTGTTGAACAAGTCCTGCGCCCATCTGGTCGAAGACACGGGCGGCAGTTGAAAGGCTATCGCTATTCAACGCTGTTCGCAGGCGCACGGGTCCCAAAAATTCTTCCTGGTGGGATGGCTGTTTATCGTTATCTGAGGGGAGGTCCCATACCAGGCTTGCTGGTGAGAGACCGCGTGTAAAACCGGCCAGGTAAATAAAGGGGGTCAGCAGAGTACCGGGTCTGTGAGGGGCTAGTGAAGTCCAATTACCTGTGGCGGGTAGGTCTGGTTGTCCGACCAGGGCCAATATTTGCCCACTGCGAGGATCAAGCACGGTAGCAGAGGCCGACTCTGGCGCTGTCTGATCGGGGGGCAGGGGGGGTAGATTCTCAGATCCTGGGCAGGCAATTTCATTCACCAGCTCAGGGTTGTTCACGCGGTTTATTTGTGTTTCCAGTGCGCATTCTGAGCGTACTTGCAGGTTGAAATCCAGGGTAGTAATGATTTGCATGCCACCGCGCTGCACCCGTTCCCGGTTTGTGTTTTCATCCAGTTGTGCGAGAACCAACCTGATGAACGCAGCGGCAAACGGAGATGGTTGCGTAGGGTCCTCAAAAGCCAGAACGGCCTGACGGGCCTGGTTGGTTTCATCCACCTGGGCCAGTTTACCGTTTTGAATCGCATCCAGAACGTCTTTTTGTCGTTGGATGGCTGCTTGCGGCGCATCGATGGGATTTAACGCGGGCGATTGATTCACTGCAGCCAATAAGGCGGCTTCAGCCAGGGTTACCTGGGAAGCAGGTTTGCCAAAATATAATTGGGCAGCAGCTTCAGCGCCAAAAGCGAACCGACCATAATTGGCTGAATTGAGATACCATTCGAGTATCTTTTCCCGCCCGAAACGTACGGTAAGCTGGGCGGCTAAAAAGCGTTCGCGCAGCGCCCGGCGTAAGCTGGCGGGTTCATCCCACAACAACAGATCAGAAACCAGTTTTTGTGCGATCGTGTTGTGAGAATTCGGATTCGCAAACCCATCGAGTCGGTAACCGGAGTGTGACCAGAAACCAGGATCCATGGCAGCCAGTGTTGCTTGCACCAGTGTTTGGGGTAAATGTTCACCTCCCCCTTGATAGGGCAGGTAGATACGCCGGTTTTCAGTGGGTGCGAGGGTCATTAGTACATGATCGCCACTGCGATCGTATAGGCGTGTTGGTTGTAATAGGCTGCCACTGTTTGGATCCATCATGGCGGGCAACTGGTCCAAGGATGGCAGATCATTTATGACCGTTGTGTAGGCGAAGCCACTTCCCAGCAGAAGTAACCCCAAAATCAACACCAACAGCGATCCTAGCGAAACAAGACCCCGGTTTTGCCCGGTTTGCTTCTGGAGACGAGCGTTGGTCCGACGCTTGTGGCGAAGACGTAAAATTGGGTTGGAGGACATGCTTTATTTTATCAGACCCAGGCATTTGAGCAGCAGCTCGTGAGGGCGCGAGTGCTGAAATGTGTGCATGTTCATTGTATTACGCTAGCAGATATGGCATGGCGGCAGGGAAAGACGGCGGAAATCAATTTTTGCATTAGAATCACATCAAATTCTTTAATAGAGCGGTATTGATGATACTATCTTCGCATAACCCTAAGTTAAAACTAGTCCGCGCGTTGGCGGGTAGACCGAAAGAACGCCGTGAAGCCGGGGCTTTCCTTGCCGAGGGTGTGCGCCTGGTTGAGGATGCTCTTGACGCCGGTTGGCCTTTCATGTTCGTGCTCTACAGTTCGGATACCTCAAAGCGGGGTCAACAGTTGGTGGAGCGCCTGGTTGAAGCGGGCGTGGATGTGGAAGAGGTTGTTCCCGGAATCTTGCGTTCGATTGCTGAAACAGAGACCAGCCAGGGTGTATTGGCGATATTGAAACTGCCAGAGCTAACCTGCAATACCGATAGCAAAGTGGATTTCATTTTGATTCCGGACCAAATTCGCGACCCCGGAAATCTGGGAACTCTGATTCGCAGCGCCGCCGCCGCGGGTGCTGGGGCAATTTACATTCCCCCAGAAACGACAGACCCTTTTTCTCCAAAAGTTGTCCGGGCCGGCATGGGGGGCCATTTTCGCTTACCGATCTGCAGCCTGGGCTGGGATGAAATTAGGGATAGGTTGCAAGGGATGACCGTATTTCTGGCTGGTGCCAGTGGGGCAACAAGTTGTTGGCAGGCTGATTTCCATGGGCCGCTGGCACTGGTGGTTGGTGGTGAGGCCGAGGGTGCCAGCGAACAGGCCAAAAGGCTCACGAATATATTTGTTAATATTCCAATGCCGGGTAAAATAGAATCATTAAACGCAGGTGTGGCCGGGTCAGTTCTTTTATTTGAGGTGGTTCGGCAAAGAAGCGAGGCAAAATGAAGATTCGTTCGATCACTTATTTTATGAATGTAGGTTGGCCAATCAGGGAAGATCGAATCCAGGAAGCTGGCATCTTCCTATCTACCGCGCGTAAAGCCTTTGAGAACGCTGGTTATGAAGTTCAAACCACGCGAATAGCCAGTGTGCCTTTCACGCACCTGTTGGGGGCGGATGCCATCAGTTTGACGCCGCGTTTTGCGCAAAAATTGAGCAACTCGATCGCCGCGAATGGGATTAATTATGCTTCACTGGGGCCGGCCTTGCCCGACATCCCCGAGAGCTACGAAATGATCCCTGATGCCATTGCAGCGTCAAAAAACATATTTTTTTCCGGTATGATGGCCAATGCTCATGATGGCATTTACTTGCCTGCCTTGCGTGCCTGCGCTGACGTGATCATCAGGAACGCAACCATTTCCAAGGATGGGTTTGCCAACCTGCGTTTTGCCGCACTCGCCAATGTACCACCTGGGGGACCGTTCTTCCCGGCCGCGTATCATGATGCCGACCAGCCGACCTTTGCCCTGGCGCTTGAAGCTGCTGATCTTGCAGTGAATGCATTCGCACATGCACGTACTGTGGATGAAGGTCGCCGCGCGCTGGTGGATGAACTGGAAACCCACGCTCGTAAACTGGTTTATGCTGCTGAACCACTGAAATTCCGGTTTAGCATTCGTTTTGGCGGCATTGATTTCTCGTTAGCCCCGTTCCCCGCGGAAGCTCAGTCACTTGGAACAGCCTTTGAAAAAATTGGCGTCCCACGGATTGGGTTGCATGGTTCGCTGGCAGCCGCCTGTATATTGACCGATTCGTTGGATCGGGCGGATTTTCCGCGGGCCGGGTTTAGCGGTTTGATGATGCCTGTTCTGGAAGACTCAACCCTCGCAAAGCGCGCCGCCGAGAAGGTGCTTTCGGTGAAGGATTTGTTGATGTATTCAACTGTATGTGGAACCGGCTTGGATACCATCCCGATCCCGGGTGATGCAACGATTGACCAGATATCTGCAGTGCTGTTGGATATCGCAGCGCTGTCTCTACGCCAGCATAAACCACTCACAGCTCGCTTGATGCCAGTACCTGGCAAGCATGCCGGAGATGCCACCGAGTTTAATTTTGATTACTTTGCCAACAGCAAAGTAATGGCCCTCGATGCTGAGCCTCTCACCAGGCTGTTTGCTGGCAACGAAACCTTCAGCATTCATCCCAGAAAATAAACCAGATATCATATTTTAAACGAAACAGGATGACCATCTTCAAAATGGCCATCCTGTTTTTCCTTAATAGGGGATTTGTTTATGGTGGGATTATTCAGCAGGGCGCCAGTAATCACCGCCTCCACCTTCTCGTTGCATCAAACCGTACCCGACCAATTCGCGGCGCAAGGTGGCTGTATCGGGGTGAAAATTGGCCAGAGTTTCGTTGACTTTTTTTTCGCTGTACCGGATGCCTGGTTCAAAGACCTTTACGATATGTCGCAGAACCGCTTCCAATTTTTTGCGTTGGGCGGGGATGGTCTTTAATTTTCCGTCGGGTGTGCTGAAATCTCGGATGACTTTGTGTTCAAAGGCATCCATATCCACCCCGGCGCTGATGGCATTGATTTCTTCAGTTGATACGATACGCTGCATGATGTTTGCCAGGGCTTCTTTTTCGAGTGAATACATATTGTAATAACCTTCAGCCCTGGCGGAGACCAGCCCCACCTCCGCCAGTTTGGAGAGATGGTGCGATATCGTTGGGGCTTTCAATTCAAGCATGGCTGCCAGTTGTTCAACACTGCATGCCTGCCGGGCCAGCAGACCGACAATTTTCAAACGGCTGGTATCTGCCAGGGCTTTGAATACCGCCACCAATTCAGTATTTTCATTCATTTCGGTCTCCAGTATTGGGTTCCGTCGCTCTTCCGCTCGAGCATACCCCGATCGATTAGGTTGCGGCGCAGCTCAGCGCTATCAATATGAAAGCGTTTAATGATCATGTTGACTTCTTTTTCGGTGTAAATCACCCCACATGAAAATGATTCCAACAGATAGTCCAGGATGATTTGAAGTTTGCCAAGATCAACTGGTAGCTGCTTGATACTGCCATCGGCATGAAGGAAAGCCGATAACACTTTGCGACGTTTTTCATCCGGGTCCAGGCTGGCATCTGGTGTGTAAACATCGCGGGCTTGCCCTGCCAATTGCTTTCTTGAGAGTGCCTCAACAGATTTTTCATCAAGAGACCAATTCTCTTGAACTTTTAGAATAACACCGGCCTGCGCCAGGACGAGCAAATGTCGCTGAATTTCCCGGGCTTGCAGACCAAGGTTGTTTGCCAACTCATGATCTGAGAGTGGGTGTGTTGTCAGCTCGCCAATAATACGCAATCGATCTACTTGCGAAAGAGCTTTTACATAAGTAAACATCTTGCTACCCTTTTAGTGATAAATTAAATGATCTAATTAATTATATAATCATCTAAATAAATATACACCTGCGAATTATATTTGTCAAGTTTCTCAGCAAGGTTGCCTGCATGGAACATGCCTGGTCGGGTATAATTTTAGGCGAGGTTAATTTTCCTCTTGTTGTAACTTATAGCTGCTGTTTGTCAATGCGGCCGTAAAGACCAATATTTTTGGCGGAGAAACGTTATGGATCAAAACCAGCATGCCTATTTTGAAGGAAAAATAATTCCATTCCGTGATGCTAAAATTAGCATCGGGACTCACGGTTTAAACTACGGCACGGCAGCTTTCGGTGGAGTGCGTGGTTATTGGAATGATGCGCAGAAAAAATTGTATCTTTTTCGCCCCTACGATCATTACAAACGCTTTCTGAATGCTTCTAAAATTCTGTTGATGTCGTTGCCACATACACCTGAAAGTCTGACAAATATTACACTGGACCTGCTTAAAGTAGACAACTGGCAGCAGGATGTTTATGTTCGACCATTATGTTACAAAGCAGATCCAGGTATTGGAGTTCGCTTACACGATCTGCGTGACGAAGTTTCTATCTTTGCGATTGCGTTTGGGGCCTATGGCAAGAATGAAGATGGCGCCCATGTCACTATTTCGTCCTGGCGGCGAGTGGATGACAATGTCATTCCGGCTCGCGGTAAGATCAGCGGCGCGTATGCCAATTCGGCCCTGATCAAAACGGATGCTATTCGTTCTGGTTTTGATGAAGCCCTGGTACTTGATCATAACGGTCATGTTTCAGAAGGTACCGCCATGAATGTATTTATGGTGCGTGATGGCGTGCTGATTACACCACCTGTTTATGACAATATTCTCGAAGGGATTACTCGTCGGACGATTATCGAGTTGGCAAAAAATGAGCTCGGCATGGATGTGGTTGAGCGCTCCATTGATCGTACCGAGACCTTTTTGTGCGAGGAGCTGTTCTTGACCGGGACCGCTGCCCAGGTGATGGTTGTTAACAAGGTTGATCATCGCCAAGTAGGAGATGGAAAACTTGGCCCGATTACCGCCAGGCTGCGGGATTTGTTCAATGATGTTGTCCACGGGAAAATGGAAAAATACAATCACTGGAATGTACCAGTGGAATAAAAGCAAAAAATGACCTCTCGTGAGAAAGGTCATTTTTTTATATTAGCTGTTGTTTATTTTTGCTGGAAAGTGACCAGGATCAGGTTCTTTTTGCAATCGGCATAAGTTACCAGCTTATATTGTTCGGAGAGGGGTGAACCAGTTTGATCATAGATCTGGATCCAAAGAGATTGACTGGATGAGACCGGAGAGATTTGCAGTTCAAATTCAAAACCACTTTCGCCATAAATTCGGTTGATACCGGCCAGTGTGGTCAGGGCTGGCATCAGGGTTTTTCCGGGCACACCACCACCCAGTTTGACAACTGGGCCGGGTACAACTGGCTTGTTACGAGCGTCCAGCACTTTGCCTGCCACGTACAATGAATTGCAGCTTGTGTCAGCACGGAAGGTGGTGCTTTCGATGTATTTTACCGAAACGGAATAAGGCGCACCGGTTGGGCGCGGGGTTCGCGTGGGTGTCAGGAAGGGTGTGGCGGTGTAGATGGGCGTAGCCGTGGAGATTGTGTAAGGCGTGGAGCTGGGCTCAACGGTGTAAGTTGGGCGTGGCGTGTTGGTGCTGGTTGGTTCAATCGTTGGGGTGGGTGTCCAGGTGGCTGCCAGGGCGACAGGTGTCCATGTGGCGGTGGCAGGTGGGGGTACGAGCGTATTTGGGGCAAAGGGATTAATGCTGGAATATGGGTTGCTAAACAGGTTAAAGAAAAACCCACAAGCACACAGGCTCATTAATAGCATGACACCGGTAAGAATATTCCAAACCAGGTCCTTGCTTGGTTTTTTCTTGGAGTTGGAGGCTTTGGGCTTGTTTGAAAGAAAGTCGTCGTAGTTGCTCATGTATCTATCTCTCCAATTTACGCTGGTCAAGGGGCTACTGGTGCCAGGCTCCCACTAATTTTGCTCTTCTGCCGGCGGTCTGCTAACCATTCGTTTAAAGCACGGTTTTGCAAAACAATGAGCGCGTTCTGGTCAAGCAAACGGTCCGATTGACGTTCGATAAGTTTTACAATATGAAACCCGGCCTCGCCTGGCACAACCTGGCTATAAGCACCGGTTTCCAGTGCGAAGGCGGCATCCTCAACCGATTTTTCAGGGAGAAACCCGCGCGGGAACCAGCCAATATCTCCACGGGCATCCGGATCAATTTGTGTCGCAATTTCTTCAAATGATGCGCCGTTTTGTATGCGATCGTAGATATTGTTCGCCGCATCTTCATTATAGAGTAAAATTTCGCGTATGTGAACCTGCTCTGAAGTACTAGAGACGGTTGACATGATCTTGTCACGCATCCAGGCTGAGGCGGCGCCGCGTTTAAGCGCTTCCGCGAAGCTTGCTTCGCTGTAGTGGTGATCTTGTTGCCAGGCTTGCAATTTATCGGCACCGCCTAGCTTTGCGGCCAGGTCATCGAGTTTTTGTTGCAGTGCACCAGCATCCAGACTGTAACCCGCTTCCAGGGCGCCCTGGGCGAGCAATATTTGTGAAATGAGCTCAGTACTGACTGCTTGCCTAGCCTCTTCTTCGGTGGCAGTTTTACCCGCTGTTGTTAATGCGGCTTGGTAACGCTCCATTTCGGCGTTATATTCATCCAGGCTGATTTGGTCAGTATTTACAGTCACTGCCGGGGGGATGGGTGTCTCAGTAGGAGGCAGCGGCGTGAGAGTGGCTTCTGGTGTCAGGGGTGTGGCTGAAGGCAGCTCAACCGGTAGAGTTGTGACTGTTCCTGAGCAAGCTGACAGGAATAATGTAATCATGACGAGGGGAAATAGTTGTTTTAACATCTGCCTGATTATACCTGAGAGAGCCTGACTGGAAGAATACGTATGTTGACTGGCGATGTATCCATCGCTTTGTACTAATGTCTGGATTTTCCGTGTTCTACTGGTTCAGTTCCCAAATGATGCGTAATCCATCCAGGGTTAACCACTGATCGATGTGTTGGATGACATCGGTCTCTTTTGCCACCACTTCTGCCAACCCACCAGTGGCGACCACCTTCATTTGTGGGCCTAATTCTGTGCGAAATCTTGCCACCATTCCTTCCACCATGCTGACATAACCGAATAATAGCCCGGATTGCATGGCATGAATGGTATTTCGTCCGATGACGTTGGGAGGTCGTTGGAGATCGATGCGCGGCAGCTTGGCGGCGCGTGTATAAAGAGCTTCTGCCGCCAGGTTGATTCCAGCAGTAATTGCGCCTCCCAGGTAGTCGCCCTCACGGGTGATGGCGTTAAAGGTTGTAGCCGTGCCAAAGTCAATCACGCAGGCCGGGCCACCGTAATTGTGCAACACAGCTGCCGCATCGCAAACACGGTCTGCACCGACTGCTCGTGGGTCTTCATAGCGAATGCGCACGCCGGTTTTTACACCGGTATCCACTACCAGGGGAATCTGTTTCAGGTATTCGCTGCAAGCCTGGGTGACCCTGCCGGTTAGCGGGGGGACTACTGATGAAAGCGAAATACCTGTAAGGTCCTTAATGTTGTGCCCGGCGTGTTGTAACAGGCCGAGCAATTGCAGGCCGTATTCATCTGGCATACGGTTGTGGTCAGTGGCCAGACGCCAGTGCCAGCCCAGGGTACTTCCTTCGTACAGGCCGATGGTCAAATTTGTGTTGCCAATATCAATCGCGAGTAACATGGTAAACCCTTTGGTAATGGATTATTCGGGAGGGTTATGCTCGATTGTTCACAGCATCAATCATTTCGGCTGCCACATCATAGCGGTTGAACTGTGGCATGATATAAATTCCATGAGCCCAGGAGCGGATCTGCTCCACCAATTCTGCAGTAATGCGAACGCCTTCACTGACGCTGTTCTCGCCAGCTTTTTCCATGCGCATGCGGATGGGTTCTGGAATGTTGATGCCCGGCACCTCATGGTGCAGAAAGTTGACATGCCGGGTACTGAACAGGGGAAGTATGCCAATCAGGATGGGTTTATCCAAAGGACCGAACTCATTGGTGAAACGGGTAATAAAGGATGCCGCCATTTGGGGATCAAAAATAGGCTGGGTCAGGAAAAAATCAACCCCAGATTTTAATTTTCGCCGAATATTTTTTGCCTCAACTGAAAAATCTTGTGGACTGAGGTTGAGGGCAGACCCGACAAAGAAATTGGTAGGCTGCCCGATGCTTGTGCCAGAGTGATCCACGCCTGTATTAAAACCTTGCTTGATCAACTTGATCAGGCCGGAGGGCACAATATCAAAATTATCGGCTGCTTCGGGGTAATCGCCAATTGAAGTGGGGTCGCCCATGACCACGAAGACGTTGCGAATACCCAGCGCATGAGCGGCGAGCAAATCACCCTGTACTCGCAGCAGGTTACGACCACGCGTTGGAAAGTGCAGGGTGGTTTCAACATTGGCTTTGCGCTGCAAGATTTCGCAGACGGCCCAGGCGGACATGCGCATGCGTGCCATCGGGCTGTCCGCCACATCGATCACGTCCGCCCCGGCTTCGGCTAACAGGGATGCGCCAGCCAGTAGTTTGTGGGTCGATAACCCGCGTGGGGGATCCATTTCCACCGCAATCACGAATTTACCATCGTTCAATTTTTGCGCCAACTGGGTGGGTGGTTCGATTTCGGTTTCAATATCCTGAATTTCGGGTTGATTGACCACCCGAATACTGGATACCTGGGGAGCAGGTGTCGTATCGAGTGCCTTGCGCATGGCAGCAATATGCCTGGGCGTGGTACCGCAGCAGCCCCCCACGATGTTCGCGCCAGCGGCACGGAAGGAGACTGCGTAGTCGCCAAAATAATCCGGGTCAGCCGGGTACATGATGCGACCGCTGACCTGTTCAGGCCAGCCGGCGTTTGGCTTTACCCAGAAACGCATCTGAGCGGCCGCCTGTTTCATCTGCCCGAGAATGCGCAGCAGTTGGGCTGGCCCGCCCGAACAATTGACCCCGATGACATCCGCGCCGGTTTCTGCCAGAATGCGGGCTGCTTTTTCGGGGGTGTCACCCAGGATGGTACGGCCATCCCGTGTGAAGGTGATGCATACAACCACCGGGCAGGTGCTGTTTTCTTTGGCAGCCTGAACTGCAGCCTGGGCTTCATACAAATCAGCGATGGTTTCGATCACAATTAAATCTACTTCGGCTGCGCTCAGGGCTTTTACCTGCTCAGCGAAGGCAGCCCGGGCATCTTCCACCTGCACCCGTCCAAACGGCGCCAGGCGTACGCCAAGTGGCCCGATATCTCCGGCAATCAAAACATCCTTGAACGAGGCGGCGGCGACTCGTCTGGCAAGCTCCACACCTGCCTGGTTGATCTGGGTAATCTGGTTGTGTAAACCGAATTTTTCCAGCTTAAACCTGTTGGCGCTGAATGTATTGGCCAGGATGATTTGTGCGCCTGCTTCGATGTATTCGCGGTGAACTTCTGCAACGACGGCGGGATTGGTGATGTTGAGTTCATCGAAACATTTTTCAAAGCCAACCCCGCGCGCATTAAGCATGGTGCCCATGGCTCCATCAGCGATCAGGGTGGTGCTGTTTAATAATTTCAGGAAATCCGGTTTCATCTTTATTCTCTTTCACTCAATAAAACATATTGGTTTTGAGATTATAGCGTAACCCACTGGATCAGAATTATTGGGTTTCAGTATACTTGCCTGTTTTCTGCAAGCACAACGCCAGCAAATATAGGCACTATTTACAATAAGTACTTGTCTCACACAGCTTGCGAATTTCAGCAGGTTTAATTTTATAGATTAGGAAACTGTTGCCGAGCAGGTCAACTGGTTCAAAATTTTCACGTAGCCAACGGTAATTTTCTGGTCCATTAATTGCCCCGACCAGACGGTTGATGGAAACATAATAGGTGGCATTTTCAGTGATTAACCCCGGGGTTTCGGGTGCTTTTTTTGCTCTTGGGTGGTCTTTCCTAAACTGTTCGAGCAAATGCGTATCCTGCCCCCATTCCAGGTTGGAATCAGCCAGATATTTATATGCGGTTTTCTGGTTCCCAATAAGTTCATTGAAATACGGCAGGTAATTTGGATATTTCGAAAATACAGAACCAAGCAGGAAGATGCCCAAAGCCAGGCAGGTTATTGCCTGGGTGCGAGTAAATTTGCTCCAGTTTGTAAATAAATTGCCGGCGAAAACATACAGCAAGGGGAATACCACCAGGTAATAGCGAATGCCGATTTGAGATTTGTAGAAAAAGTTGAAGTAAATCGTGTAAAAAAATACCAACCAGAGTAAAAACCACTCGTTTTTTAAAAATGATTTGCGCCGTTGCCTGTCTGAAAAGTAGACCACCAGGGCGGTAATGATGATGATCTGGGTGGTAAGTGGAACCTTCAAAAGTGATGCTACGAGGTAATAACCTGGGAAGCCCTGCCCAAAGCGAGTATTGCCAAACAGGTAGATGTAAATAAAGCCCAGGTTGGTACTTTCCTTGGCCGAAATCCAATCGAATCCCTCAAGGTATGGGTACGGTGTCGGGATGGGTATGTTGATTTTTGCCTGAATCGCTTGGAAGAGGCTGGATTTGAGATCGTAATCTCGCAGGTTGGTAAAGGAGCGATTGAATAAAAAGCCTAGATTGATTACCAGTATGCTGATGGCTACGACGATGATTGCGTACAGCAGATAGCGGCGTGTTTCACGCCAAATTGACCCCAACCCTTGCGACAACGCCACGCGCAGTTGTGCTTGTTCATTGACCAACAGGGCAATTGGCAGCAGGGCGTAGAGTGAAACAGCAGTGTATTTTGCCAACTGTGCCAGCCCAAGCATTAATGCGAATATAACTCCATCGCTTGTTTTGTGCGTGCTAGCGTATTTCCACAGCCAATAGGCGCAAAACAGGACCATCCCACTGATATAAATATCCGTTGTCACCAATTGGGAATGAGCGATAATGTTGGGGTCGAGTATGTAGAGGGTTAACGAAATCAGCCCTGGGACTGGTCCATAGAGCTTACTCGACCAGTGGAATACGATCCACCCCGCTAAGATAGAAAATAATAGTGTCATCAGTCGCGCCGGGTAAAGCGCAGACAGTTTATCTTTTAGAGCCCCTGATGGCAAGGCTTTTGAGACGATGGCAGGTAGTGCATTCAGGGCTGAAAAAGGCATCTTGCTATCATCAAAACGGGTTGAGTTACCAGTTAGTACGTTATGGCCATATTGATAGTGATAGGGTTCGTCGTACGTTACGGATTGGTTGCGTACACTGAGTGCGCCGATGATCAGGAAAAATAGCAGCATCAACATAGCCACAAGGTTCGACCCTGTGGTTGTGTTAATGCTGCCAGTCCAGCGAATAAGATGCGCTGAAATCTTATTCAATTTGGTTGTCCATGATCTTCATAGCTCCTCTTTAGTTTCATGGAGCCTATTTCATTAATTGTTCAACCCGGCTTTCCCCGGTGCTGTAATATTTGGCTTCTGGGTGGTGAATTAATATCGCTGCGGTCGACTGTTCTGGAATGAGTTGGAAAGCCGTCGATAGCTGCATACCCAATTCTTTTTCAACAGGTAGCAGGTCAAACACCTTGCGGTGGTCTTCCAGCTCGGGGATGGCGGGGTAACCCCAGGAGTAGCGTTTGCCTTGGCCGGCTGGAATGCCCAGTTCACGACGGATGTGTTGGTGCATATATTCAGCCGCAGCTTCGGCGGTCTGAACCGCGAGACCATGAGTGAAATAACCCTCGGAATAATTACCATCGGCCTGGAATTTGTCAAAGCGTTCGGTGGCGGCGTGACCAACTGTCACCACCTGGAAGGCGACGACATCCAGGACGCCGGAACTGACTGGGGCGAAATAATCTGAAAGCGCCAGATGCTCGTCATAAGGTTGGCGCGGGAAGTGAAAACGCGTTAAGGCGCTGGGTGAACTGGGCAGGCTTTCGGGAGAATAAATAATCAGGTCGTCGCCATCTGATTGGCAGGGAAAGAGCCCATAAACTGCCTGGGGCTTTAGCCAACCATCCTTGAGTGCTTCACGGGTCATCTTTTCAAGACGATCGCCAAAGTCCTTCTGGAGCTTCTCCCATTCGGCACCATGGCTATTTTTGGCACCCCAGGATAGCCGGTAGAGCTCATTGATGTTGAGATTTTTCAGTACCAACTCGAGTGGCATATCTTTAACCACCCGTGCGCCCCATCGAGCAGGCAGGCTGATGGGAGCCGGTACGATGGTTGAACGCTGTATTTCTGTCTGGCGATGATCGGGGACCTGGGAGGCACGGCCCATTTCATGATCCGCTTCTTTGCGCATCTGAGCCATCAAGGCAGGTTTTCGTTGCGAATCGATCAGCTGATCCATCGTTTCCAGGCCTTCGAAGGCGTCTTTGCAGTAAAACACGCCGGGTTCGTAGGCTGAACCGTCTTCTGTGAATAAAATCCGGCGGCCAAACCGGCGATTTATGGCTGCGCCACCCACCAATACCGGGAATTTAAGTCCACGGCGTTGCAGCTCATTCACAATTAATGGCATTTGCTTTGAAGTGCTCACGAGCAGGGCTGATAGACCAATCGCGGTGGCATTGACCTCGACCGCTTTGCTGATGATGGTCTCCGCTGGAACCTGTTTACCAAGATCAATGACGGTATATCCATTGTTGCCCAGGATGGTTTTGACCAGGTTCTTGCCGATGTCGTGAACATCTCCGTACACGGTGGCGATGACCACCGTGCCTTTGGTGACGCCTTCCACCTTTTCCAGGTAATTTTCCAAGTGTGAGACGGATTTTTTCATCACCTCAGCAGATTGGAGCACAAATGGCAGGATCAATTCACCGGCACCGAATTTGTCACCGACTTCTTTCATGGCGGGCAGCAAGACGGTATTCAGGGTGTGAACGGCAACCTCATGCACACTTTGGTTCGCCAGCCGGGGACGCTGAATGATCTCATCAATATCGGCTTCCACACCATCCTTATGGCGGTGAACGATTCTCCAATGTAGACGTTGTTCGGGTGCCATGCCTGCTGTAGGGTCGACAAGCGTGTTTTCAGATGCTGTGGGTGAGATATTCTCAAAATGTTGGATAAAACGCTGCAATGCGTCTGCACGTTTATTGAAAATCAGGTCTTCGCAAAGCTCGCGTTCATTTTCTGGGATATCGGCATAGGGGGTGACATGGGCAGGGTTGATGATGGCCATATCGAGCCCGGCTTGAACACAGTGATACAACATGATGGAATTGAGCGCCGGGCGTGCCTGAGGGGCGAGCCCAAACGAAAGATTCGAGACACCCAGGGAGGTCAGGACGCCAGGTAAGTTTTTCTTGATCAGTCGAATGCCTTCAATCGTCTGGATGGCGGAATCCACGAACTCCGCATCACCAGTGGCCAGCGTAAAGGTCAGGGCATCAAAAACGAGGGCATCGGGACGCAGCCCGTGTTCAGTGACCGCAATCTCATAAATCCGTTTTGCAACTTCAAGCTTACGGCTGGCTTCTTTGGCCATGCCGTTTTCATCAATAGTCAGGACGATTACGGCGGCGTTATGTGTTTTTGCCAGTTCAAATATCTTGTCTGCCTTGGCGCGACCAGCTTCAAGGTGGGTGGAGTTGATCAAGCATCTTCCCGGCGCGGTTTTTAGGGCTACTTCAAGTACGTCCAGTTCGGTGGTGTCAATCACCAAAGGAACCTCAACGCCCATCTCCAATTTCTTGACTGTTTTGCGCATCAATTCAACTTCATCTGGTCGTTCGGTTACCGCGCAGGATATATCCAAGGCGTGAGCGCCAAAATTGATTTGTTCGCGGGCTACTTCCAGGATGGCATCGTAATCCTCGTTAAGCAGCAGTCGTTTGAATTTTTTACTGCCCTGCGCGTTGCAGCGTTCACCGATCAACAAGGGAGCGGGGTCTTGCTGCATGTTGGTGGCAGAGATGGAAGAGGAAAGGCGCGGTGTGTATTCGGTTGGCCGTAGTGGATGCGCCCGGGAATTGAGTTTTTCTACCAGGGCTTTGAGGTGGCTGGGGGTCGTGCCGCAGCAGCCGCCAACGACGGATATCTTGTACTTCTCTACAAATTCGACCAGCGCATTGGCAAAAGGCTCTGGTTCAAGAGGATAAACAGCCTGTCCATCAACGTTCAAAGGCAAACCCGCGTTTGGAATACAGGAGACCGGCAGGGTGGATTGTTCGCCCAATACGCGGATGGGTTCGCGCATGTGTTCGGGGCCTGTCGAGCAGTTCAGGCCGATTACATCAATGGCCATTCCTTCCAGGATGGTCAGGGCTGCCGTAATGTCGGTGCCGAGCAACATGCGCCCGGTTACATCCAGCGTTACCTGGGCCTGGATCGGGATACGAATGCCGGTCTCGTTAAACGCTTTCTGAATCCCATCGATGGCGGCTTTGACCTCGAGGATGTCCTGGGATGTCTCAATTAACAGCACATCCACTCCACCTCGCAGCAAACCAACAGCTTGTTCGCGAAAGATATCAGACAATTCATCAAAGCCTGTATTGGAGAGTTCAGGGTCGTCGGCAGATGGCAGCTTGCCACTTGGCCCAATGGAGCCGGCTACAAAGCGTGGTTGCCCGGTTTTTTCGCCGTATTCATCCGCCAGTCGGCGGGCAAGTGCAGCGGCTGTGATGTTCATTTCGATGGTCTTTGCGCTCAAGCCATATTCGCCAAGGGTAAGGCGGTTGGAGCGGAATGTGTCGGTTTCCAGCACGTCCACACCTACCTCGAGGAAAGAGCGGTGCACAATTTCCACAGCCTTGGGGTAAGAAATCACCAGGTAATCATTGCATCCATTTAGATTTTCGCCACCGAAGTGTTCGGCGGTAAGGTGCTGGTTTTGCAAACTGGTTCCCATGGCGCCATCGAAAACCAGCACTTTATTATGGATTGCATCCAGGTAACGACGATTGGTATATTGACGGGTTGTCATAGAAGCTCCTGAGCCTTGTACGGCTTTAAGTCAAGGCTGAAAACAAATTAGCCTGGGCGGAATTGATCCACACCCGGGCAGTGTGAGAATATCCAGATCTCCCGTTTCGTGGATACAACAAGATTTACTTTAATCAACCGTAAATACCCGGGGAGCCGGTGATGAATCGGTTGTTAGCTGGAATGCCTGAAATGAACATCCATTAATAAGGTTGTGCCAGTAATTCGTCTAATGCCTGCCGGGAGGTTTGATCCACCACGGCATGCTGAGACTGTCCATGTGAATCCATGGTAACCACCACGGGGAAGTTTTTTACTTCGATAACCCACATTGCTTCGGGTACGCCAAATTCTAGCTTATAAACGCCCAAAACCTTGGTCACCGATTGTGCAATAAAAGAAGCAGCGCCACCAATTGCGTGGAAATACACCCCCGGAGTTTCCTCGCAGCCCTTTAGGGTTTTTGCGCCCATACCGCCCTTGCCAATTACGCCTTTGAGGTTGAAATGCTTCATAACATCGGCCTGGTAAGGTTCCTCGCGGATGGATGTGGTCGGTCCGGCAGCCACAAAGCGGTAATCCTTGGTTGCCAATCCTGAAACTACAGGTCCACAGTGATAAATCACAGCGCCATCTAAAAGTTTTTTTAGTGCTTCATAAGCTTGTAAATCATCACCCTGGGGTTGGCGGGTTTTTTTTATAAAAGTTTCCATCATCCACTTGTGAGCGGCATCCCTGCCGGTGACAAGTATGCCGTTTAGTGAGACTGGTTCGCCTACTGTTAATTCGCGAATGACTTCATTGCTGATGGGAATGGTAATTTCTCGCATGATCACTCTCCTGGCGCGTTAGTGCTGTGGGCTAATCATATTGAATTTCAGTGCCGTTGACCGTCATCTTTCGACGGCGGTATGCCCAGCACATGTACGAAACTGAGACAAAGAAGGAAGCCGGCAGCCGGTGCATGCCCGCGATCTTGGTATCGATCACAGTGGTTTGGCCTCCGAATCCCATCGGACCAATGCCGAGCGTGTTGGCTTCCCTGGTCAGGCGTTCTTCCAGCTCGGCCAGCTTGGGGTCGGGGTTGCGCACGTCCAATTGATCGAATAACACTTCTTTTGATTTGTAATAAGAGGAGCCACGATCGCCGCCTACTGCCACGCCCAGGATGCCGGGGGCGCAACCCTGGCCTTGTGCTCGTTGAACGGCATCCAGAACTACTTTGCGAACGCCGCCCAGGTCACGCCCGGCGCCCAGCCTGTTATCGGGTAGTGAATATTGCGCGCCAACATTTTCACAACCGCCACCTTTTAGCATTAGTTCGATGGTTAGTTCCTGTCCTTCGACTTCTTCGAAGTGAATGGAGGGGAAATCGTCTCCGCCCAGGTTGTTGCCGCTGTTTTTATCATAAATGGCATCCACCGCATTTGGGCGCATGTAATTGCGGCGGGTGGCTTCTTCCATTGCGCTGCGGATTTGGGCTTTGAGTTTTAGGGTGCTCCAGCCCTCTGGATGGTAAACATAAAAAATTGGTGTGCCAGTATCCTGGCAAATGGGAGTGGATTGGGCTCGTGAAAGCTCAACATTTCTAATGATCGTTTCCAACGCGCCGCGGGCGGCGGAGCCGGGCGTTTCTTTTTCCACAGCCGTTCTCAATTTGGTTTCAATATCTGCTGGCAGGTTGGTTGAGGTCCTGCGGATCAATTCGAGGATTTCATTGGTTAAATCGCGCATGGTTGGTCTCCTTCCTAATAATTATCCCACATTCCATGGGTGGGTTTCAAATTCATTATTATATGAAGATCCATGTTTTGGAGTCAATTCACCGGAAACTGCCGTGCCTGTAAGTTGTTGAGGTGACGATTATCCCCGGGACGACTGATTTGATATAATCCAATCACTTATGAAGACTAGCTTCAAACCCAGACCCGCAGAACTGATCATTATTATCCTGGCTTTCGTACTTTTGGTGCCCGGTTTTTATGGCAATAGCTGGCGTGCGGCTGGGAAGAAATGGTTTGTGGACTGGCAAAAATATCACGAACACATGGTGGTTGCCCGCCTGGTACAATCCCGCCAGGCCGGCATATTTTCGTATGGTGGTTTATTGGGTTTTGGCGATATTACAACATGGGATGTGGATCAGCAAGTAATTGAGCATGAATATGACCTGTTTGCAAACGGTGGTGAGTTTCGTTCATACTGGGCGTACGATTCGGTACCGGGTTTTCAGGCCATGCTATTTAGCCCTACTGAATCCCTTTTTCACCTGGCTCCTGCAACCAGTTTGAAGCTCTTCCGCTTGCTTGAGGCATTATTAGCCGCAGCAGTTTTGGGATTGTTCCTGGCCTGGATGGCCCACGAGTTTGGCCTGTTTTCAGCCATTGTGGTCTTGTTGTTCATGGCAAGCTCGGAGTGGATGACTCTTTTTGGGGCCAATTTTTATTGGAATTTGTGGGCGTTTTACCTGCCCCTGGCTGTGTTGTGCATATATTTATTGCATGCTACTGAGACCGGTCGAATCCGAGGTGGACAAATATTTCTTTTGATGGCCGGCACTCTGCTCGTTAAGTGTTTATTTACCGGCTTTGAGTTTATTAGTACTGCGCTGGTGATGCCATTTTCGGCGTTGGTTTATTACGCCCTGCGACAAAACTGGACTTTAAAATATTTTCTTCGTCAATTTGTAGTGACAGCTTCTGGTGCAATTACTGGAACGTTGGTGGCATTGGTGGTGCTTGCCGCACAAATTGCTTCGGTTTCAGGGGGTTGGAGTCAGGCTCTGGGGTATATTCTTCGCACACTTGGG
>CAIVSQ010000161.1 GCA_903908605.1 uncultured Anaerolineae bacterium | reverse complement strand
GGGGAATTTGATCACCAGGGTGGTTTAATAGCATCAGGAACACTTAACAACATGCAGTAGTGAATAAAAATC
Source organism: uncultured Anaerolineae bacterium (assembly GCA_903908605.1). Taxonomy (GTDB): domain Bacteria; phylum Chloroflexota; class Anaerolineae; order Anaerolineales; family Villigracilaceae; genus UBA5195. The sequence continues at coordinate 11,686 of CAIVSQ010000161.1, read as the reverse complement.
AAAAGGAGGATGCCATGATTACCATCAGTGCTGAGGTCATAACAATCATTGTCTTGGTGACATTCATTGTCGGTCTGATCACTGGAATCTCATTGACAAGACCCATCATCCATTGAAATAATCGTATCCCCTGGATGAATACCTGCTTCGATCCGCTCGCCGGGTCATCTTCTGGAAAGGGATAAATAGGAGCCACATATGCTTGAAAATGAAAAAATTGGATTTATTTTATGAAACGGACGCAAAAATAACCGCGTCCGTTTCGCTATTAATTCCAGGTTGCATGTAGGCTTGCCAGGAATACTACCGCCTTCGGCCGAATCCATAATTTGGGGGAGCTAAAGCAACAAATCACAAAAAAACAGTTAATTTGAATGCACTTATTTCCCCGGATATTATTGCTTTTTGCTTGTAAACAAAAAGTCCCGCGCTGTTCAATCCCCCAGCGCGGGACTTTGATGGTTATGTATTACAGCTTTGGAAAGCGGCTGACGACGACTGCTGCACCGGGTAGGGTGGCTTTGTCACCACTTTTCATCTCGGCAGGTGCTTTGCCCGCGTCTTTTGGCGCACCCTGGTAGATAAAGATCTGGGTGCCTTCCTCAGTCGAGCTGAGTGCCAGGTAGGCTTGGCCGGTCAGGTAACCGGCGCTATCCAATGAGCAGGATGTGACCCAGCCAATTACTTTGCCGCGTTTATCGACGACCGGGTCGCCGTTGTGGGCCATGCGTTGACCCTGCTCAGTGAAGCTGAAGCGGACCACCACACCTTTGCGGGCTTTTTCACGTGCCATGAAGGCTTCGCGCCCGATGAACCATGGTTTGTATGGCTTGACATACGACCCAAAGCCACCTTCGGCTACACCCAGGTCTCGTTCACCCTTCCCGGATCCTAAGCCCATTTCATGGCCGTAAAGCGGTAGGCCGGCCTCGGTGCGCAGCGAATCGCGAGCGCCCAGACCAATGGGCTTGACACCAAAAGGTTCTCCGGCTTTTAGAACTGCGCTCCAGAAGTCAGCAGCGCGATCGGGATGGACAAAGAGTTCAAAGGCCATTTTCTCGCCGGTATAACCGGTGCGGGAGACAATCAGGTCAAACCCACCCACTACAGCATCGCACAGTTCAGTACGTTTTAGCTTCATGATGCGGGCGCGTGAGGCAGCGTCTACGCCCATCGCCAGCAGGATGTCACGGCTTTTTGGTCCTTGCAGGGCGATGTCGACACGCATATCATTGCCTGCTTTGGGATCGCGCAGGTTGCGGATGACAGCTTCGTACCCATAGGTGCGGGCCCAGGGTCGCGCATTGTCAATTTTTACAACACCATCACGTACGTTTTCCAGCCAGGTGCGGTCCTTGTCATCGTTGGAGGCGTTCACCACCACCAGGAATTTCTCAGCGCCGCGGCGATACACCAGGGTATCGTCGATTACGTCCGCGTCGGGGGTCAGGAAGTGAGTATAGAGACTTTCACCGGGGGCCAGCCCACCTACATCGTTGCCACAGACGGTATCCAGGAAGGAGGATGCATCCGCACCCAGCACTTCATAAACGCCCATGTGGCTTACGTCGAACAGGCCAGCTGCCTGGCGGGTTGCCAGATGTTCTTCCTTTACGCCACTGTACTGCACCGGCATTTCCCATCCGGCGAATGGAACCAACCTGCCACCTAACGCTTTGTGAAGATCGAATATGCGGGTGCGCTTCAGCGGGCTTTCAACCTCAGCCCAGGCGAAAGCTGGTAGTGGGCTGCCCGTGCCTGGAGGTGTGATGCCGATGTACCAGGCTTTCTCCTGGCCTTTTTCTGTGATTCTTTTCTCTGCGCCGGCATCTTTGCTGGCTTCGTTTACTACCACAGGTCCGGGCAGGCGGCGGGGGTCAAAGTCTTTTGTGCCATCCAGGTTCATGGACATGTAGGCATCCGAGAGATCGCGTAGCCAGGTGGCTACCACACCCGCATCAGCCACAGGCACAGCGAGCTGGTAAGAAATGCCGTCCACGTTGCTCAGCTTGCCAGTAACGATCGATTTGGGCGTGGCGACGGTAGTGGAAATAGACATCCCTGATTTCAGTACGCTCAGGTCGGCGCTGACCACGTAGTCCAGGAACTGGCGGACACGCGGACCAACCAGATCAAACACGCCTGTGGTCGATTTGTCATCGACATAATAGAAATGCGGGTAGGTGTGCTTTTTGTATTCAAAATCTACACCGGCTTCCTCGGCCAGTTTGCGTACCTTAACCCGGGCTTCGTTGAAAACGTTGAAATCCAGCTTGGCGCGCCTAACTTTGCCTTTGTGAACGGTGTCTACGCTGTGAGGGGCACAGGCAAGCAGAACATCCGCCATGATGTCGGCCAGGGCGCGGGTTTTGGTTTCATCGAAACCACGTTGGGATATCCAGGGAGTACCCAGGCGAATGCCGCTGGGATCCATGGAGTTCTTGTCTCCCGGGATGGTGTTGCGGTTGACAACAATGCCAACCAGGTCCAATATCCGCGCTGCCTGGTCGCCACTTAACCCGGTGCCATCGGTGCCCTTGATATTGGTGCAGTCGACATTAACCAGGTGTGTATCGGTTCCTCCAAAAGGTACCCGTAGCCCACGCTTGATGAATTGGTCTGCCATGGCGGCTGCATTTTTTAAGGTTTGGGCTTGCAGGGCTTTGAATTGTTCTGTCTTGGCAAGTTTGAAGGTCAAAGCGAGCGCGGCAAAGATATGGACATGCGGGCCGCCCTGTTCACCCGGAAAAATCGCCCGGTCAATTTTCTTTGCGATGGTGGCGTCGGTTGTCATCAGAATTGCGCCGCGCGGACCATCCAGGCTTTTGTGGGTGGTGGACATGACGACATGTGCGTATCCGATTGGTGAGGGTACCACGCCGGCCGCTACCAGGCCGCCAATGTGAGATATGTCGGTCAGCAGGTAAGCGCCAACTTCATCGGCAATTTCGCGGAACTTCTTCCAATCGGGTACCCAGGAATAGGATGAGTAGCCCGCGATGATCATCTTGGGTTTGCACTCGAGTGCCAAAGCGCGCACCTTGTCATAGTCGATCTTTTCATTCTCATCGATGGCATAGTGAACCGCTTTGAACCACTTTCCGGAGCGGTTGACAGAAGAGCCATGGCTGAGGTGGCCGCCGTGTAGTAAGTTCAATCCCAGCACTGTGTCGCCCAGGTTCATGAGTGCCTGGTAAACTGCGTTATTGGCCGGTGCTCCAGAGAGACCCTGGACGTTCACAAATATTTTGTCAGCGCTTACCCCGTTGGCGGCGAATACTTCCGCGCAGCGTCGGATGGCAAGCGACTCGATTACATCGGCGTATTCCACCCCTTTGTAATACCTTGGGTCTGAGTACCGCCGGTAATCTGCCAGGCGGCTGCCATAATCAAGGATATCCGCTTCGGACATTTTGCGCATTTCATCACTTGGATATCCTTCCGCATAAATATTCTGAAATGCGGATCCCATGGCGTCGCGGACTGCAAGCGGTGCCTGGCTTTCTGAAGCGATCAAAATCAATTTACGGGCCTGGCGTTCTGCCTCAATCTGGGTCAGTTCATAGACTTCGGGATCAAGGTCTGCCAGGGAGCCGCGAAAAATGAAATCGGACATGGTAATCTCCTGTCAAAATGGTAAAAGTGTCGCATGATAGGTCAAGTTGTCTGACCACTTTGAATTGTAGAACGTTATATAGAGGTGGTCAAGTGTTGAATGACACGTGCAAAATGACACATTGATAAACTCCGCCTCATAAATTGGGCGGAGTTTATCAATGCGAGGTGGTTATTTAACAGGGGATTTCATCAGAAAGGACGACGGTTTTGTCAGCCTTGTTGGGTACGATGCATAAAAATTCAAATACGTCATCGCCAATGTTCTGATACCAGTGGGGAATGTTTTCAGGAATAAAAACAACATCCCCTTTTTTAACTTCAAAGACCTGATCGCCAATTCCAACACGCGCCTTGCCACCCAGTACATATTGTTCGTGTTCCACTGTGTTTGTATGGCGAGGCATACCACCGCCGGGCTCCATGATGAAACGTCGAAGGGCAAAATTTGGAGCTTCCTGGGTCGAAATTAAAACTTGCTTGGTGGTTTTGACCCCATTTGACACTTCCACTGCCTCTACATCTCGAGAATGTTTGACGTTCATGCCTGCCTCCTGGCTTATAACTAATAAGAATGACTTATATTTTACCAATTCCTGCCCGGGTAGTCTACTGCTTCTCCTGAGCGAAAACGGTTCCGGCTTGCACCCGCCACAGACTGGAGCTGTCAAGAAATTCTGGTGAAAAGGAATGTGAATCCGTGGTGGTAAGCATGGATTGTTCGCTTTCTGCAAGCGCTTCAATTAAATCGGTGCGTCGTTCCGCATCCAATTCGGCCATCACTTCATCGAGCAAGATGACCGGCCATTCGCCGGTCTTTTCTTTCATCCAGGCTACTTCTGCCAGTTTCAACGACAGCAAGGTCGTGCGTACCTGGCCGCGCGACCCGTAATCTCCCAGGTCAATCCCATTGGACAAGAAACGAATTTCATCACGGTGTGGGCCAATGGTCGTAACGCCACGGCTGATTTCCTCAGATCGCAGCTTTTTAAGGGCGTTGATAAACCCTTGCTTGACGGTTTCCACATCCATGGCGCTGCGGTCCACGGGGACATCCATGCGAAGCGTGAATTGGCCGGTTGGACGTGGCATAGGATCGAAGGCAGGGTCATAGGCCAGGCGCAGCACTTCCTTGCCGCGGGTCAGCTTGAGATGGGTTCGAGCTGCCAGTCTTTCCAGTTCATGGATGGATTGAATGCGCCATTGGATTAGTTGGGCACCTGTTTGTGCCAGGCCCTGATCCCAAAAATCGAGCTGGCTGGCATCTCCGCCTCGCTCGGAAAGCAGCTTGAGCAGAGCATTGCGTTGGGTCAGGCTTTGTTGGTATTCACCAAGTGCCTTGGCGTAACCAGGGATAACCTGTGCGAGTGCAAGGTTGAGGTATCTGCGCCGATCATCTGGCGCGCCTTCGATCACCTGTGACATTTGCGGAATGAACAGGGCGGCGTTAAATTGGCCGATTACGTCGTTGGCACTACGTTTCACGCCATCCAGTAGGATTTCCTTGCGAGCGCGCTGGCCCAGTGGGCCCACTGCTTCCTGGATGATGCGTACTTCGATGCGGTGTTTTTTCCCGCCTCTTTCATAATCTGCTACGATGCGCGCCACGGCCGGGTTTTCTTTTGCTGCGACGAAATTGATTAACTGGCGGTCCGTGTGGGTCTGAAAGGAAGTGAACGCTGCAAGGAAGTAAACAGCCTCTAATAAGCTGGTTTTTCCCTGTGCATTGCTGCCTACCAGCAAAATAGCCCGCCGTGGAATATCCAAATCCAGGCGGGCGAAGTTTCGAAAATTGGTTAGAGAAAGGTGTTTCAGGTACATAGATCAGGGTTGGGTGCTGGCAGGATACGCTCCAGTTCAATGCTCGCCGTGGATTGGGATACCGGGTTTTGGTACACAGAATTGTGGGTAAGGCCTTGTGTTGTTAAAACGCAGCGCGCTTGTGGTGCCCTGGGTGGGTCAATTCAGGTGCGGATGTCCGGAGTACCTTGTACATTGATCGTTGGTATTATTTTTAAAAGCGGAACTGTTACCCGGACACGGGTGAAGCGAAGAGACCAACCCATTCATCTTTTCGAAGGCGACTTATTCCTTCAATTTTTCGATTACTCAATAAACAAACGAATATTCAGTTAGACATTGTCTTCGATCGGTCCTTCCGGTTTCCAGATCCTGGTTGCCAGATCGGTAAATAAAATGCCATAGAGATGGTCGATTTCATGCTGAAAAATGCGGGCAGTCCAATCCTTTAGCCTGAGGGTTACAGGCTGTCCGTATCGGTTTTGACCTTTTACGGTGATGGAGATATGACGTTTTACTTCGCCCAGGTAACCTGGAACGGATAGGCAGCCTTCTGTGCCTTCTTCCATATCAGTGGATTTGCGCGTAATCTCTGGGTTGACGATTGTGTACAACCGCTTGGGAGCCTCTTGTGCGGTCTCGTCTTCCTCATCCTCCTCGTTTTCATAATACTCCACCACGATCACTCGTTCAAGGACACCAATTTGCGGAGCTGCAAGGCCAACACCTGGTGCGGCGCGCATTGTTTCCACCATGTCATCGATTAGGATTTGGAGCTTGTCGTCAAACTTGGTGACGGTTTTTGCTTTTTTTCGTAAAACAATATCTGGAACAAAGACGATATCTCGAAGTGCCATGCCTACCTCTATAGTGTTGGAAGCGCTTTAATTAAACTGGAACAAAATCTGGAACACAGAACCCCGATTTTACACTGAATCAGGTCCGCGGGATTGGTCTTTCTCACGGTTTACCTCGTCCATGGTCCGATGGTACATCGCCAGCCATTCTGACATGCGTTCTCGCTCGGCGAATGACTCTGTATCGCGCTTTTTCTGCTGACGACCCTGCTGGCGGCGGATGATATCCTGCTGGACGGAAGGCGGATCGGCGACATCGCTAAAGTCAAACTTGGCACCACCTACCATAATAAAGACGGTGCCAAAGTTGAATAGCATGCCAATGATGCCAGTGCGCTTGTATTCGGTGCTGAGAATATTTTCCAGTGGCGCAGCTTTGCGGTCTTCTGTGCCAAAAGGTTTGCGGCTTACGTCGATAATTTGTTCTGCGGTTACCTGGTAAATATCGTTTTTCCAGTCCAAGTATTGATAGGCCATGAACCCAAACAAAACCAGGGTTAAGAACATAATGATCATCCCCAACCAAAGTGGCATACCAGCGCCAAACCATATTCTCCAGGCAAAAACCAGTATCGTTAATCCAACAATCCCCAGGCCATAAGGAAAGAGATTCCTGAACAGGACGTATACATGTTTGTGATAGGTAACCGTGCTGCCGTCCTCTGTACGCATACGGAAGGCATTTTTCCATAAGTCCGAAAGTGGGTTCGGTTTTTTTGCTGCTTTGGCTGCCGTTGCAGGTGGGGGTGGTGGGGCGGCTGGGGTGGGTTTGTTCAAGCCGAGCTTGGTGCGGATGGCTTGTTTCATCACATCTTCATTTGCCTTGCGCCCGACTTCTTTGGCGCGGTCCCAATATTCTTCAATCATGGCGGCCGCCTGCTTGGGATGTCGCACGTACACCATGGGAATTTGGCCTGTATAGGTTCGGACGACCACCGTGCCGTAGTCTAGAATTCTGCCCAAGTATTCGGTTTCTGTACTGACCGAAAGAATGGTTCCCATACCCGCTTCCACGCGGCTATCGTAAAGGGCAATCACTTTTTCCAGCCAAATTACACGCTGGTTGGTAACAATATAATAGTCATTTCCCCAATCCATTGCCCGCCAGACAGCCCAGAGCACATCCAGGGAGAGCAAGATGCCCCCAACCAGGCCAATCATGGCGCTGCTGGCTATATAGGCCAGTACGAGAATACCAATGATTGGAATCAGCACGATGGCCGGAATAAGCAGCGCGAAGATCAGCAGGAAAGGGTGCTTGCGTGCCAGGAAGTAGATGACTTCGTTGTCTGTTAGCCAGTTAAATTTTAATTGTTGACCCAACTGGCGGCTTTCAATCATGATCTCAAAATTGTGCCGCAGGCTGGGGACTTTTTTGATGGCAGCCAGGAATTGCTTGCGGTTATAGATCAGGATGATGGTGCCTTGTTCGGCCGTGATCGAGGCGTTTCGATTTTTATTTCTTAACAACCCTTGTTCGCCATAGTAATCGCCCTTGACCAGTGTGGCGATCTTGATTTCTTTGCTTTTTACCTGGCGTGAAATGACAACCCGTCCCTGGAAGATGATATGGAACGTATCAGCCTTCGACCCTTCTTTGAAGACCAGTCCTGCTTCATCAAAGGATTGCTCTTGCAGCTCATCGGCCACGGTTCCCAGCTCTATATCGTTCAGGCCGTGAAAGAGATGCATTTTTTTGAGGAACTCAATTCGAACGGATTTTTCTATCACGCTTTGATTCTACTTCTCTTTTTCTTTGAGGGCAGGCGAATTTTTTTGGGATGATTTGTGTTTGGTCATAAATCAAGGCTTGGTACTAGCGGTCGCGTACGATGGTGCAACCGTATGGCTGGGTTTCGTGGATGGCCGGCAGTCGGTTATCCAAAATTGCCGTCAAAGCTTCTTCAACGTAAAATTGTTCCGGGATGCGTTTTCGAAAAGTGACATCATCAACAGCCCCCTGGTAACGCAGGATCCCCGCCTGATCGATCATGAAAATATGGGGAGTGGTTTGAGCTTCCCAGGCATTGGCCAGCTGGCATTCTTCATCAATCAGCAAGGGTTTTACCCCATGGTCAGCAGCGGCCTGTTGGACAGCATCCGTATCCTCATTCAGATTTGAAGCGATCGTTAGCAGGACGAGTTGTCCCGGAAAGCGTTCAACCAGCGAGAGTAAATATTTGTCGGCCTTCTCACTCCACGGGCACTCAGCTGACCAAAAATTGATTATTACCAACCTGCCTATGTAATCAGACAGCCGGTGGATTCGCCCACAGACATCGGGGAGTGAAAAATCCGGCGCAGGTGAGTTGGTTTGCATATCAAGATTATAGCCGAGAAAATTACTCAAATTTGGCGATTAAACGGTTAGCGGCGTCGATAAGCGCGGGTTTGGCATGATACAATTTCCCCACTATGAAAAAATGGCAATTCTGGGTTGGTGTTCTGATCAGCGTATTTTTTGTCTGGATATCCCTGCGCGGTTTGCGGCTTGGGGAATTTTGGACGGTCGTCAAAGGCGCGAATTACTGGTGGATTATCCCAGGGGTCGCGGTTTATTTTGTGGGCGTGTGGGTTAGGGCCTGGCGCTGGCATTACTTGCTCAAGCCAATAAAGGTCATCCCCACGCGCACCATGTTCCCAATCACAACCATCGGTTACATGGGGAATAATATTTACCCTGCCCGCGCTGGTGAGGTGCTGAGAGCTGTTATCCTGAAAAGACGTGAGGGTGTCCCCGTATCTGCATCATTGGCAACCATCATTGTTGAGCGCATATTTGATGGCGTTGTCATGCTTGCTTTTATATTTATCAATCTTCCCGAGCTGGCCAGGTTGACAAGCGCCTCCGGTTTTGTTGGCAATATTCAACAGGTAGCCATCTATGGAACCGTGGCCTTTATGGTGGCCCTGCTGGTGTTTTTACTGGCAGCCATGTTTCCTGTTGTAACTGCGCGGGTTGGCCAGTGGTTCATCGATCGTTTACTGCCCGCCCGGTTTCGTCCCGGGATCACTGGTTTTATGCACAAATTTCTGGATGGTCTTGCGTCCTTGCGTTCTCCTGTCAACATTTTGATGGTGTTTGTTACTTCAGTAATCATCTGGCTTTTTGAGACGTTAAAATACTGGTTTGTCATGCATGCCTTTGGATTTACGGTTTCGTTTTTTGCGCTGATGCTGATGAACGGGATCGTTAACCTGGCGACCACCATTCCTTCTGCGCCCGGTTACATTGGCACGTTTGACGCGCCTGGGATTGCGGTCTTGGCGGCGTATGGTGTTGACCAGGCTACGGCTGCCGGCTATACCCTTACCCTGCATGCCGCATTATGGGTTCCTATCACACTGCTGGGTGCTTACTTCCTGACTCGCGAAGGTATAAAGTGGAGCGATGCTCTGCGTTCTGAAGTCGGTGAACCAGGTAAGTGATCGGGCTGTCTGAAATTACGTGTTTACCCTGTTTGGAGGAATGAAATGAGAATTGCAATCATCGGCGCCGGGTACAGCGGCATGTCAGCCGCCTGGGATCTTCGCAAGGCCGGTCACGATGTGATCGTCTACGAATCCGCCGATTATGTCGGTGGTTTGGCTAGCGGTTTCAAGGAACCAGGTTGGAAGTGGTCGGTTGAAAAGTTTTACCATCACTGGTTTGCTTCTGATCAGCACATGTTGGGATTAATCCAGGAGCTCGGTTTGAGCGACAAGGTGATATTCCCCCGGCCTTATACGGTTATGTACCATGATGGTAAATTTTTCCCTCTCGATTCGGTCATTAAGGCCATTTTGTTTCCCGGCCTGGGGTGGGGACTGAATAAAATCCGTTTTGGGTTGGTCGGTTTGTATCTCCGCCTAACCACAAACTGGCGCGAGTTGGAGAAGTACACAGTCGATGAGTGGATGCGCAAGTGGACCGGTGACAAGGTTTACGAAATGATGTGGGAACCACTCGTAATTGGCAAGTTTGGCGTCAATTATTACAAGCAGGTAAATATGGCCTGGATGTGGGCGCGTTTACACGCCCGAACCACGCGTCTGGGCACCTTTGAAGGTGGTTTCCAGGCCTTTGCGGATCAGTTTGCAGGGAAGTTGCGTGAGGCCGGGGTGGAGATCAGATTATCCACACCGGTATCCAATATTCAGAAAGTGGTCGGTTCCGATGAATTCCAACTGACCACGTCTACCGGCATTGAAATGGCAGATAAGGTGCTTGTTACCCTGGCGCCAGCGGCCATGGCAAGCATGGTTCCTTGCCTCCCGGCGGAATATCTCGAAGGTTTGTCGAAATTGAAGTCGATGGGCGCGGTGGTATTAACTCTCTCATTGAAACACCAGCTTTCTCGTGAAGGCTATTATTGGTACAGCATCCCCAAGAGTGCCGGGTTCCCTTTCCTGGCGCTTGTGGAGCATACCAATTACGTATCCCCGGAAAATTTTGGCGGTGAGCATATTGTGTATATTGGGGATTATCTGGAGCCTGATCATGAATATTTCCAGATGAGCCAATCAGAGATTTTGGAGCGTTTTCTGCCCAGCTTGAAGAAGTTCAACCCCGATTTTGAGCCAGCCTGGATCAACAAAGTCTGGATGTATCGAACTGCTTATGCCCAGCCGGTGGCGACGGTGAACCATTCGCAGAACATCCCTTCCATCGAAACCCCGGTGGATGGCCTGTATTTCGCCTCCATGAGCCAGGTCTATCCCTGGGATCGCGGTACGAACTTTGCCGTGGAGATTGGGCGAAAAGCGGCCAGTTTGATGCTGCGAAAAAGATAACCTGTATTTCTGAAACCATTTCAGTATGCCTGTAGTTGGGTGATCGTTGGGTAATTATGCGCGGTTTTTAATAAATCCATCATAATAATCCGTTATCATTTGACTACAATCTGCCCAGAATTTGACGTTGACGCATGTTTGAGCTACGGTTCTTGTTCACCAGCTAGTTTGTGCATAAGCATGCATGCCTCGGATAACTGTACTGGACGGATAGAAAAAGGATCAAAACAATGAAAAAGCAAAAAATAAAATTGCTGAGTATTGTCGCCAGCTGCCTGGTGGCTAGTTTGCTCAGCGCTTGCAGCGTTACGGTCAACCCCGACCCCACCCAGCAGGCCGCAGTCATTTTTACGGCTGCCGCGCAAACGATAGAGGCAGCCGTACCCACCAATACTGCCACGCCGAAGCCGACCGCCACCCCCCAACCCACCTCTACCCCAGAAAACACTGCGACGGTAACGGTCACATCTACACCAGTTCCTCCCACTTCTACCTCTGTCGTTGACACATATTGTGATAATTCCGAGTTCATTACGGATGTGACCATCCCGGATAATACGGTCATGATACCCGGCACGGTATTCGATAAGACCTGGACTTTCAAGAATACGGGTACCTGTACCTGGAAGGAAAGCTATTCG
>CAIVSQ010000160.1 GCA_903908605.1 uncultured Anaerolineae bacterium | reverse complement strand
GTGGCGGTGGGTGGGTTTCGCCAGCCGCGGATCTGGTCGCGGAAGGTGTACAGCCCAAAAGCCAGTTCGGCGACCAGGACAATAAAAGCACCGGTGATGAGCAGGCCCTCCCAGCGAGCTGCGAACCAACGCAGCTCGCCCAGTTGAGCAGGCCCACCACCGGCGGCGGGAGTTTGTAAAGTAGGAGTTTCGGGTCGCACAGCCTGTACGGCCGCGATACCAACAGCTTGCGCCAGGAAAGCAGCGCGGCGTTTCTTCTGCAGATCAACCGGGTAGGTTGTCTGCTCGGTATGGCTTAAGTCATCCAGCAGGTCAACAATATCCTGATCGTTGAGAGGTCGATGCTCGTTCATTTGGAGGCCTCTAATTCTTCGCCGTTGAGTGCCATGCGTAAGCGGGCAATTGCACGGTTTTGAATTACTTTGATATTGTTGAGTTCTTTGCCAATGATCAAAGCTGTTTCTTCCAGGCTCAGACCTTCCAAAAAGCGCAGGATGACTACCTGCTGCTGGTCGGGGGTCAGGTGACTGTGCAAAGCGGCATGCAGTTTTTCGAGCACGGCCTTGTTTTCGAGGGCCATGCTAATGGACAGGCCTTTTTCGGGCAGTGGCTCGGCTTCTTCCAGATCAACAATGCGTCTATCCTTTCGCTGCTGGTCAATCAGCAGGTGGTAGGCTGCCTGGAAGAGATAGGCGCGCAAGTTGCCGCTGGGGCCTTTGCTGCTGCCTAGCTGGCTTGCCAACCTGGAGAAAACTTCGCCGGTGATATCATCAGCCTGGGCCGGGTCCTGGCACAGGCGCAGGGTATACCGGTAAATGGCAGGCGAATAGCGATCAAAGATGGCACCGAGTGCATCCAGATCTTTTCGGCGGGCAGCGTCCAATAAAAGGCTATCATCAATCAGCATTTTTTATATCCATCTATTGGACTGCCGTCCTCTTAATAACATGACGGATTAAAGGGAAAAAAGTTACACCCCAATTTGGCAGTAAAACCAGTAAAGTTACGATATTTCAACCGGGTGGCGGCATCTGCATGGGCATGATGATCCGGTAGTTTTGTTTGGGTAATGGGTAATTAGGATTGGGCTGACGCGTCTTGCCCGGTGATGCCTGCTTGCCTGGCATATAAAGCAACCTGGGTGCGGTTTTCCAGCTTTAGTTTTGAGAGCAGAATGCCAACATACTTGGCGATGGTTCGTTCATGCAGGTGCATGGCCACGGCAATCTCACGGTTGCTAAGACCCTTGGCTAGCAAGGCAAGCGTTTGTTTTTCCCGTTCGGTCAATTTTACTGAGTTGGTTGCGGCTGCGGGTTGGTGTGATTCTTGTAAAGATCGGATATATTCGTGCGCGATGACCGGGTCTATATTTGAACGGCCACAGCTGACATCGTGAATGGCCTGCAGCAGCTGGTCCCAGTTGGCGTTCTTCATGATGTAGCCGATGGCCCCGGCGCGAATGGCTTGCGCCATGGGCTCTGGGGCGGCGTTGCCAGCCAGGACGAGGATGTTGGTTTTGGGGCCCGTTTGTCGGAAGAGTTTGATGGTCTCGGCGATATCGTCGCTTGAAATGGGCTGGCTGAACAGGATAATATCGGGGTTTTCGCGCTTGATGGTGGATATTGCATCCGCGTTGTTAGCCGATTGACCAACAATGCGTAAATCCGATTGAAAAGCCAGAATCGAAACAAGCCCCTCGCGTATCAGCGATTGGTCGTCGATGACTATCACTCGAATTTCTTTCATTCCACATCCTCGCTTTTCGTATGTCCCCGATTTTGGATCAGGATCCACGTTGGAAGACTACTATGTTGTCTGAGAAAAGTTTGATAATCCGAGGATCGAAATCCCGACCCGACCGCGCTTGAATAGATTCTAACACCGGTGTAGACTTCTGTGTATTAGAAAATTCCAAATCCCAGGCTTCTATTACTGCAAATAGCCGGGCGGCCAGCGGGATCTGTTCACCCTTCAGCCCGCGTGGATAGCCGCTGCCATCCCATTTTTCGTGAAGACAGGTTGGGATATCCATGGCGGGACGCAGGAAATCGAGCTGTAAAAACAAACTATGGGCCAGCGAAGAAGGTTGACCCAATGGGGCGTCTGTTTGTGGAAGTATTTGTTCACCCGATCCTGGCAGCGCGCTCTCGGTAATTTTTATGGTGCCAAAATCGTGCAATAGCGCACCACGGCGGGCCTGTTTGAGCTCATTGCCGCGCAAGCCGGCCAGGCGCGCCAACCTGAGCAGGTCTGCGCACACCCGCCGGATGTGCCCAGGTGGATCCGGCTTGCGCAACCCGAGTGCTTCGACCCAGATTTCAATGGTCTGATCATAGATGTCTTCCATCTCATTGACCAGGGTTGCCATGGCAGCCTGTTCTTTTTCCATTGCGTGCAGCCGGCACAGGCGTGCCAGCCAGGTCAGGCGCATTAACACTTCGGTCTTTTCCAGCGGTTTGTTCAGGCAGTCTGTTGCGCCGGCAATCAACCCCTGGCGGCGCAGGCTGCGGTTTTCTTCGGGGCACAACAGGAGAATCGGTGTGTTTGCCAGGCTCTCATGTTCACGCAGGTGCCGGCAGGTAGCAAACCCAAACGGACCAGAAGAAAGGATATCCAGCAATATCATATCGGGTTGGGTGCTTAGCGCCATCGCCAGACCATCGCGTGGATTGGAGGTGGAAACGACTTCGTACTCGCCTGCCGGCAGGCAGGCGGTTAATGTATCGAAGGTGTAGGGCGATTCGTCGATGATCAGGATGTGGATGGGATGGCTCATGCGTGTCTCAATACCAGGATAGGATATGTGGTAATCAGGCCGGGTGGGTTTCAGGGCTGGATAGGAATTGGTCAATCAGCCGGGTAAGCGTTACCAGCGGCAGTGGTTTGGTTATATAGGCATTTGCCCCGGCTTCCAGGCAGCGCTCGCGGTCGCCTTGCATGCTCAGTGCGGTGAAGGCGATGATCGGCAGGGTAGCGAGCTTCTGGTTGCTGCTGGCACGGATCTGGCGAATGAGTTCAAGCCCATCCATACCCGGCATTTGAATATCGGCCAGAATCAGGTCGGGCAGGGCTTCGGGTAGGATTTCCAGGCATTCGACTGCACTGTGGCAGTTGATGACATGGTATTTGTGCTTTGAGAAATACTCGCTGATGCTCTCCAACAGGCTTTCGTTGTCATCCACGGCCATGATGGTAAGCAGTTGGAGAGTATCCTCCAACTGGGATGGGTTGGCATGCTTACGAGCAGAGCTGCAGATCCGGTTGAGCTCAGCTTCCAATTCGCCCTGCGAGAATGGTTTTACCAGGAAACCCTGGGCTCCTGTTGTGGTCGTGCTGGAGCGGTTCTCTTCGCTGCAAAGGACCAGGACCGGGATTTCCCTGGTTTCGGCACGGGTCTGAAGTTGCTGCAACATATCCAGGCCGGTGCGATCGTACAGGTTGAGGTCCAGCAAGATGATATCCGGTTTGTACTGGCTGGCGCGCTCGCTGGCGCTGCGCATGATGAAGTGCCGGAAGGTCTTAATGCCCAGGTCACGCAGGTAGCGGGTGGTTTGCATGGCGTCGACGGGGTTGTCATCAATCAGGAAGGCAGTTTGGATCTGGCGCGGTCCGATAGTGGCAGGTGGATTGGTGGGCAAGGGTACGATGCTCCAGGGCAGGATAACGGAGAAGCGGCTGCCCTGGCCGGGCGTGCTTTGTACATTTACGCTGCCGCCCATCAGCTCGGTCATGCGGCGAACAAGGGCCAGGCCCAGCCCGGTCCCCGAACTTTGGCGAGCGAGGCTGCTATCCAACTGCACAAAGGATTGAAACAGCTTGGGCAAATCTTCAGCCGCAATACCCACGCCATTATCCCAAACCGTAATTATTAAATTCTGATCTTGCGGCTGGGTGGACACAATTAGCCCCAGGCTGCCGCCTTCGGGTGTGAACTTGATGGCATTGCTCAATAAATTGACCAGCACTTGTTTTAGCCGGCGAGGATCGGCGCGTACCACCAGGTTGGGTTGCTGCATCGAGAAGCTAACTTTTTGGTTTTTCTGCAGCGCCAGGCCACGGGTCATTTGCAGGCTGGCCTGGCAGATTTCGATCAGGGTGCAGGCCTGCATCTGGAAGTCCAGCCGGCCGGCTTCGATCTTGGCCAGGTCGAGGATATCGTTGATTAGCCCGAGCAGGTGCCGGCTATTGCCATCAATGCGCCGGACTGCCTTGCGTTGGGATTCCGCCAGGGGGCCATAGGTATCGAGGATGAGCGACTCAGAGGTTGCCAATATACTGGTAAGCGGCGTGCGCAGTTCATGGCTCATCGAAGCCAGAAATTCATCCTTCAGGCGGGCGGCTTTTTCGAGGGCGGTATTGGCGGCTTTGAGCCGGTCGCTGTTTTCGCGCAGGGTAAATTCGGCCAGTTTGCGTTCGGTGATATCCATCAGGATACCAATCGAGCCGGTCGGGTGGCCATTTTCATCCAGCACCTGCACGGCGGTGTCCGAAATCCAGCGCTCGCTGCCGTTTTTGTGGATCAAGCGCGAATCGCAGCTCCAGGGCACTGAAGCGGGTATCTCGCCCGAGCGGATGCGGTTGGTGGTCTCAAAGAAAGGCAGACCTTCCAACTCGCCGCGCAGGATGTTCTCTATAAAGATATGGTCGATGTTGACCTGAGAGATTTCCAGGTGGGCGTAACCGGTCAGGTTCTCATAGCCCTCGCCCATAAAGGTGAATTTATCTGTGGTGTAATCACGCGAGTAGGGCACAGCGCCGGCTGCGCTGATGGCCTTGCGGTAAAGCTCTTCACTTTTTCGCAGGGCCAGCTCGGCATACTTGCGTTCGGAGATATCCCGTGCAACCCCGATCACCTCTAGTTGTGATTCTTCATTGGTAATAAAAGTGATGGTAATTTCGGCGGTGATAATTTTGCCGTTCTTGTGGACCAACTCGTATTCATCGGTGTAGTTATTGCGGGTGTGGTCAAGCAGGTACTCCCTGGCGCGGCTGGACAGGTGCTTTTCAAGACTGCTGTAGGTGGGCTCGGTCACCAGCCTGGGCAGGGGCAGTGCCAGCGCTTCGGCTGGGCTGTAACCGAGCATGGCCTGGACGGATGGGCTGAAATAGACCATTTTCTTGCTTTCGTACCGTAACAACCAGATTAAATCGGCTGTGTTTTCTGCGATGACCTGGAAGCGGTTTTGATGAAGGCTGGCGTTATTTTCGGCCCGGCGGCGTTCTTCCAGTTCGTTTTTAGCGTTCTTGAGCGCGTTCAGCAGGGCGTTCTGGCGCTCATAAGTGAATATGCCAATCATGGTGAACATGAAAGTCAGGGTGACCCATTGAGTGATGGTTACTGAAGGGTCGGCCTGTGGCAGCAGCCCGGCTCTCTCAGCCCAGATGATGCCCAGCACGCTGACGGAGGTCATGCTGACAGAAAACACCAAGCCGCTGTAGCCAAACAGGAATACCGCTCCCACGATCCAGAGGATATAGATGGAGGTGGTCGGGTTGCGGATTGAGCCCAGCAGCAGGATGTTGGTGGTGATGGACAAGTAGGCGCAGATGAGAGCGACGCGCATGACCAGTTTTTCGTTTTTGGGTTTGACCCACAGCCGCAGCAGCCCGGCGGTAACCATGGAAACGATATTCACGATTTGTACGCCGGCAGGTGTTTTGCCGCCAAGTAAATTCCCAACCATACTGACTGGCAGGTAAATAATGCAGATTTCCATCAGCCGTTTGAACTGCCCGATGCTAAGGATTTCCAGATCTTTATTAAATGATACCCGGGATTGCAGCCAGGATTTGAACAGGTTGATCATGACTGGCTTCTCCTTCAAGAAACAGGTTTTATTGCAGGTTTAGCGGGTTGGGGGTGAAAACCGGGGCAAACCAGGTCCCACGGTTGGTTGGCGACAGGTTACTTTACGACCACACACAATCATACCCAAATTATTTAAAGATTGCCATACGTAGAAGTACGGATTTATTATTCTTCGGTCGGGGTGTACAATACAATATCAGTGATATTAGATGGAATTGTAAGGTGGATGAAACATGACTTACCAATCGGTGTTGATTGTCGATGATGAATCGGGGATCTATGATTACCTGGACCAGCAACTTGCCAGACAAAATGTGCATCTTATGTATGCTCATAATGGCCTGGAGGCTATTGATGCCGCTGAGCAGATCATGCCGGACTTGATCTTGCTGGATGTGATGATGCCGGATATGGATGGTTTTGAGACCTGTCAGCGCCTGCCCGCAAACCCCACCCTGGCAGATGTGCCGATCGTGATGATTACTGCGTTGGATGATTCTGAGTCGCACCTGCGTGGCTTCAAAGTGGGGGTGGATGATTTTTTCACCAAGCCGGTTAACCAGGTTTTGCTGCTGACCCGCGTTCAAAATATCTTGCAGATGAACCGTTATCGCCGCCAGGTGGAGGAACGGGCTCACTTTACCAAGGAATTGGAAACCAAGAACAGCCAGCTGCGCCATTTGACCCAAAACCTGATTGAAGTGCAGGAAAAGGAACGTCGCTTCATTGCTGCTGAACTGCACGATGACCTGGGCCAATTATTGACCGGGTTGAAATTGATGATTGAAATGGCCAGCAGCCAGGCCGGTGAAGATCAGCGTGCCACCCTCTCCCAGGCCAGGGCGGTGGTTTCGGACCTTTCGGTGCGCATTCGCAACCTTTCACTCGATCTTCGCCCCGCCATGCTGGATGACTTTGGTTTGTTCTCAGCACTGGAATGGTTGTTTGAGCGTTACACCACCCAGACGCGGGTGAAGATCAACCACAATATCAATTTTATGGACAGACGACGTTTCCCCCAGCCGGTGGAGACAGCCGCCTTTCGGGTGATCCAGGAGTCGCTCACCAACGTTGCGCGCTATGCCGGTGTGTCTGAACTGAGTGTCAATGTGGATGCACGCCAGACGCTTGAAATTATCATCAGCGATGCTGGCGCGGGCTTTGATTCACATATAATCGGCAAGCGTGGTCGCGCTACCACCGGGCTTTCCAGTATGCGCGAGCGTGTGGACCTGTTGGGTGGTAAGTTTACGCTGACCTCACGACCAGGTCATGGTACCCGCGTAAAAGCTGTCTTTAGTCTGCAGGGAGAAGGTAAAAATGTCCACGATTAAAATAGTGTTAGGTGATGATCATCTGGTTGTACGGCAGGGCATGCACTTATTGCTGAACACCGTGCCTGATTTTGAGGTGGTGGGCGAGGCTGCTGATGGGCATGAGTTGGTAGAGCTGGTGGAGCAATTTGCGCCGCAGGTGGCCATTACTGATATTTCCATGCCCGGCATGAACGGCATGGAAGCCACTCGCATCATCCGCAGGCGTTTCCCGGCGACCCAGGTGATTATTCTTTCGATGTACTCGGCCTCTTCTTATGTGATTGGGTCACTGCGTTATGGCGCTCTGGGCTATCTGCTCAAAAATGACGATTACCAGGAAGTGGTTGCGGCTGTGTACGCGGTGGTGGCCGGAAAACGCTACCTGAGCCCGCAGGTTTCGGAAAAGGTGATGGATGCGCTGCTGACAGGCGTGGAGGACCATGCCCAGTCCCTGGCGCACCTGACCGACCGTGAACGCGAGGTGCTGCAGTTGTTTGCCGAGGGCAATACCAGCGCCCAGATCGGCGAAAAGCTGGGCATCAGCACGCGCACGGCGGAGAAGCACCGCGCCAACCTGCGTTCCAAGCTGGATATCAGCTCGCAGGCCGACCTGATGCTGTTTGCCATTGAGCAGGGCCTGGTCTCTGTTCGGGATTAAAGAATCACGCCAGCAGGCGTGAATAAACGCGGGACGCGTATCTTTGCGATGCGCGTCCCGCGTTTGATTTTTTGTGTTCTGCCAGTCTGTTATCTACCACCATCTGCCAGCAGTGTTGTTTGTGCTTAAGCGCCTGCCAGGGCCTGCTGCAGGTCGGCGATGATGTCTTCGGGGTGTTCCATGCCGACCGAGAGGCGGATAAGATTGGCCTGCAGGCCGGCCACATCCTTATCGGTGCCGCTGATTTGCTGGTGGGTGGAGATCATGGGGATGGTGGCGACTGATTTGACACGGCCCAGGTCGGTGGCGCGCCAGATCATTTGCAGGCGGTCAAAGGCCTGCCGGGCGGCCAGTGCCCCGCCGCGTACATTGAAGCTGAGCAGGTAGCCATAGCGGGCGGCATCTTCACCGGCATCCACCAGGCGCATGTACTGCGCGGCGGTGGCATGCCCGGTAAAGCCGGGCAGACCGGGGTACTGCACGCTTTCCACGGCCGGGTTCTCACCCAGCCAGCGGGCAACTGTCATGGCGGTCTGGCTGGTGATGTCTGTGCGTGAGCGCAGCGTGCGCAGGTCGTTGAGGGTCATCAGCGCGCTAAACGGGCTGAGCGTGGGGCCCATGTCGCGATGCGGGTAGCCTTTGACGTACATGGCATAGTTGCCGCGCAGCTCATCCGGGCCGACCTTGCTGGGGATGCCGGCGCGCGAGATGATGGCGCCGGCAATGACAAAGCCCGAAGCGCTCATGCTCTTGCTAACCGAGTGGACGATGATATCGGCACCGTGCAGCAGCGGGCGCATTAGAGCCGGTGTGGCGATGGTTGA
Organism: uncultured Anaerolineae bacterium; assembly: GCA_903908605.1. Lineage (GTDB taxonomy): Bacteria > Chloroflexota > Anaerolineae > Anaerolineales > Villigracilaceae > UBA5195. The sequence goes on along the minus strand of CAIVSQ010000160.1, from coordinate 3,753 downwards.
ATCGACGATAAAAGGCGCATTTACGGCGTGGGCCAGCCCGGCCACTGCCTGCAGGTCAATGACTGCCAGTGAGGGGTTGGCGGGCATTTCACCAAACACAAAGCGGGTCTCGTCGTCAATTTTGGAGGCCCATTCTTCCAGGTTGAGCGGGTCGCGCACCCAGCGCAGGTCTACGCCGCGTTCGTTGGCATAGCGTGTAAACAGGGTAAAGGTGCCGCCGTAACAGCGTGCCGAGGCCACAATGTTGGGGCGTGGGTGGGCCGGGTCGTTCATTAAAAAGGAGTTGGTGCCCAGGAAGACGGCTGCCATGCCCGAGCCGGTCAGGTGGGCGCTGACTTCCCCTTCAAAGCCGTAGCCCTCCAGCAGGGCCAGGGTTTCTTCGAGGTAGTGCAGGGTGGGGTTGGCCACGCGCGCGTAGGTCCAGGCGGGCATCAGGTAGGCCAGGCCAGCTTCCATGTGGTCGCTGTTGGTGTAGTGCTGGGCGGTGGCCAGGAAGGCCGGTTCGATGATGCTGCCCTGGTTTTCCAGCGCGGACTGCATGTCGTACAGCCCATGCACGGCGATGGTATCGAACTTTTTGGTGCGCATGGTCGTGCGCTGTTTCTGCTCACGTTCCATCAGCTGGCGGCCTTGTTCAACAAAGGCCTGAACGCCGGGGGTAAGGTTATCCATTTTGTTGCCTCCTGTAATGATGATCGATGATTGGCTGCCCCGCCTGTTTTACGGCCGGGTGGGGGTGCCGGTGAGGATTAATCCTGGCTTGAAAGCAAACCATAATAGGCCAGCACGCCGCCGAGACCCTGGCGGCAGTCTTGCATGGCCTTGCTGCGCCAGCGCTCTTCGGTTGGCAGGAAGAGTTCTTCGTATTCACGCCGCACGGCCTGGCGAATTTGCGGGCTGGGCGTGCCGTGCTGGTGCAGGCGGTTCTCCAGGATGGTGGCGCGCATGCTGCGGATTTGGTTGGGCAGGCTCTCGCCAAAGGTGCCAAACTCGAAGCAGGTGGAGAATAATTGCTTTTGGGGGTAGTCTGCTTCGTGCAGTTGGTAAAAGTATTCGGTAATGTCGCCGGTGGTGGTGTAAAACTCGCCGGGGCTGGCCGCCAGGATGAGCGGGTAGTTGAAGCGTTTGCGCAGTTCGGCCCCGGGGGTTTTCTCACGCAGGGCGTTGACAAAGCTCATCTGGTAGCGCGGGCCATAGCCGGTGTGCATATCGAAGTGCACCACACGCGGGCAGCTCTCCAGTGCTTGCTGCATGACATCCCGCAGCAGGCGGGTGCTATCCTGGGTGTGCTGCCCTCCGAACTGGATGCCGGTGGGGTGGCGGTACTGCCCGCTGAGGGTGCCATTGCGCAGGCGGGCAATGCCCACGCCGGCGATGCGCGTCACCAGCCGGGCGGCAAAGGCGGCGTCGCTGAGCGGCAGGTTGGTGATGGGGCGGGCCGGGTTTAGCAGGCTGTTCAGCGGCTCATAATCGGGGTTGGCTTGCGGGTCGAAGTGTTGGTCCCACAAAAAGTTGCGGTTGAGGTCGACGTTGTTTTCGTTGTAACGGCGGCGGTGTTTCATGCCCCAAGGGTTAACGGCGTGCACCAACAACAGGCCCGTGTGGGCAGGGTCGAGGCGTGGGGTAAATTCATCCATGAAGAGCTTGAGCATGGCCGAACCGGCATAGCCTTCAATGCCGTGCACCCCGGTGGAGACCATCACCAGGGTGTCCATCTCGGCCGGCCTGGCCCAGGCAACCTCAATGCTCAGCGAGGGGTCCGCGCTGATGGGGTGAGCGCTGATGCTTGAATCCTGCCAGCGGCCGCGCAGGGCTTCAAATTCACGTCTGAAGCGCTCGCGTGATTCTTCGTAGGTGGAGGGGAAGTGGTTTTGCATGGCGCGGGTTCGCTAAAACGGTCCCAGGCCGATGGCAACCGCCAGGCCCAGGAAAGCGACGGTGGCCAGGATGACCCACAGCCACAGGCTGGCGGTCCAGCGCAGCCACTTGGGGTAGCTGACGACCGTCAGGCCCAGGCTGATCAGCAGCACCGGGTTGGTGGGGTAGGCCAGGTTGGAGAAGCCATCTCCAAAGATGTAGGCCAGCACAGCCGCCTGGCGGGTGACGCCGATCAGATCGGCCAGCGGCAGGATGATGGGCATCATCAGGAAGGCTTTGGCCGAGCCGCTGGCGATGAAGAATTCGATGCCCAGGGCCAGGGCGTAAATGACCAGCACGGCCGGGAAGGCGCCCAGCTTGGTGAACGGGTCGGCGGCGGCATGCAGCAGGCTATCGGTCACCCCGCCCATGTCGATGATGTAGCGGATGCTGGCGGCCATCAAAATCAGCGGGATGGAGGGGGCCAGGCCGCCCATGCCTTCCAGCAGGCCCTTCCAGACCATGCCCTTGCCGGCACCCGAAAGCAGCCCGGCACCCAGCCCGCCCAGCAGGAAGAGCAGGCCGACGATCGGCAGGGCCAGGTCAGAGATGACCGGTACGAATGGGCTGCTTAACATGGTGCCAAAGATCAGCAGCAGGAACAGGCCAAAGAATTTTAACGCGCGGGCCTGGCGTGGATCCGCATCGGTGAAGATGCCGCGCTGGTTCTCGTACTTGGCGCGCTCGGCGCGGTCTTCACCGTGTACCAGCGAGGCCGATGGGTTCTTTTCGATTTTGCGGGCGTAGCGGCTGAGGAACAGGCCGAAGATGACGTAGATGACGATGAAGACCAGGATGCGGAACCAGGCGCCCGAGAAGGGTGGCAGCCCGGCCAATTTTTGCGAAACACCCAGGGTATAGGGGTTGCTGATGGCGGAGGAAAAGCCAATGTTGGTGGCCAAAATGGACATGCCCAGGCCAACCAGCGCATCCCAACCGAGCGAGTACGAGAGCGCGATGGTGAGGGGAACGAGCAGGACCACTTCTTCAAAGGTGCCAAGCGTGGCGCCCAGGAACATGAAGGCCAGCGAGACCATCCAGAGCAGCAGGTATTTTCGCCCGCTAAAGCGGCGCACAATGATGCCAATAAAGGCGCGCAAGGTGCCGGTTTTATCCATAATGGCAAAGCCGCCGCCGGCGAAGAAAAGCACGACGATAATGATGATGATGGTCACGCCGCTGCTGCTGCCAAGGACTTCAAAGGGGGCCAGGAACCAGCGCCAGATGGGGTAATCGGGCCGTGCTGTGACCTGGAAGGAGGCCGGGTCGATGCTGTCACGCCCATTGACGACGACGTGGGCATACTTGCCAGCCGGTATGACCAGGGTCATCACCCCCGCTACCATCATAAGAACAAAGAGGATCAACAGCGACTGGATGAACGCCCGCTTGCCAATTTGTGCACCTGCTTTTTCTTCCATCATATGCTCCGTTGTATGTAGTTTTATGATGAAATTTACCACAAAACTTGACGGAATTGGAAAAATTTTAGGTGATTCTTGTCGCAATGTTGCAGTGGGGTGTGAGGGGGGAGGCTCATCCCGCCGCGCAGCGGCCGGGCACCCCCGGAAATTACACACAAAAATAATTATTCGTGTGAGCCAAACCGCCATCTCTACCCCAACGCCGCACCGCGCGCGGCTGGTAAGGGTGAGCCTCGCCGGTGAGCTTGTCACACACACCACTCTACAAAGCCAAAACCACCCTCGGCACCCACCCCCATCCCGCCGCGCAGCGGCCGGGCACCCCCGAAAATTACACAAAAAAATAATTATTTGTGTGAGCCAAACCGCCATCTCTACCCCAACGCCGCACCGCGCGCGGCTGGTAAGGGTG
>CAIVSQ010000159.1 GCA_903908605.1 uncultured Anaerolineae bacterium | reverse complement strand
TCAGCAGCGCGCTGCTGCAACTCGGCAAGCTGATGCCGCCCCAGCTCTTCCTGCCGGTGCTGCTCGGCCTGCCAGCCCTGGCCTACCTGCTCACCAGCCTGGTCATCCGCAACTCCTATTCAAAGGCCATGATTGAGCTGCTCGAGCAGGAGGACCTGCTCAGCATGCTGCCGGGTGAATCCTCCTCCAGCCTGCGTGATGACCCCGATGTGCGCAACACCCTGCTGAAAAAGCTGGCCCAGAGCACCGATGAATCCATCACCCTGATTATTGTGCGCATCCTGGCCGAAACAGCCGGCAGCGACGCCCTGCCGATGCTAAAACTGAAAGCCGCCGAATGCGCCCCCGCCCTGCGCGCCAACATCCTGGATGTGATGACAGCCGCTGAGGACGCCAGCCTCTCACCCAGTAAGTACACCAACTTCTTTTACTCCTTCCTGCACGACCCCGACCCGGGCGTACGGCTATCTGCCCTGCGCGGTCTGCAGCAAGTCAGTGACAACACCAGCCAGGAATTCCTGGCCCAGGCCCGCCAGCTGCTGGATGGCAGTCACGCCCTCACCAGCCCGGCGGGTCACGAGCTGCGCGCCCAGGCCCTGGTGGTGCTGCTTAACTCAGAAGACCCTGCTCTGGTCCGCCACGCCAGCCAGGACCTGGACGATTTTATGAGTGATTCCGACCCCGATGCGCGTGGCAGCGCCCTGAGCGCTCTCGGTCACACCACCGACCCGCGCCTGCTGGGCACCCTGCTGGCGCACCTGGATGATGAAAGCGACCAGGTGCGGCTGCGCGCAGTAATGGCCGTGCGTACCCGTGCTGCCCGGCGTATCCCCTTCGAAATGACCAATATCCTGCTTTCCACCGCCCGCAAGCTGCTGGCGGACCCGCTCGAAGCTGTGCGCCTGGCCATGTTAGACACCCTGGAGCAGGGTCTGCTGGCCCCCGAGGCCGCCGCGGTCGAAAAATCGCTGCCGGCTGCGGCCATTAAGACCCGCAACCAACACCAGGCCCAGGCCTGCGAACTGATCAGCACCAGCCTGCTGGATGCCAGCCCGCTGGTGCGAAAAACCGCCGCCGATGTGCTGGTACGCTGCAGCGAACGCTCTACAGCCGTGCTGCTGCGGCTGGCCAATGACTCTGCATCCGAACCCGCCGGGGTTGATTCGCTCAGCCACCAGGGTTTATTCAAATCAGTGCTCTGCCGCATCGACGTAGAAAAATACGGCGGGTTGGTTGAAGAGCAGATTATGAGCGAATTGCAGGCCATTTACCTGCGCAGTGCCCAGCTCAACAGCCTGCGCGCCGCCTGGCCAAACCCAGACCGAGGCCGCGCCACCCTGCTGACCTACCTCTCCGAGTTGAATGATACCGGCCGCGAGACCATCTTTACCCTGCTCGAGGCCCGCCACGGCGAGAACGCCGTCCAACGCATCCGCCTTTCGCTGACGGCCAGCTCCAGCCACACGCGCGCCAACGCCAGCGAAGCGCTTGAGGCGCTGATTAGCCCGGCCCTGGTGAAGTTGATTATGCCGCTCTTCGATAGCACCCTCAGCCCGGCCACCCTGGCCCGTGTGGCTGCCAGCGCCTGGGGCGATACCCGTCCACGCGATCTGAACCGTATCCTGGACGAGCTGCTCACCCCCCGCCTGGCCGATGAGCTGGTGCGCGCCATCACCGTTTTCTCTCTGGACGAACTGGCCAAAGAGCAAATTCCGGCCGCGCCCCACATCGTCCCGAATCTCTTGCGGGAGCCCACTCCCCCCCCTTCCTCAGAACCAGCGCCCGTGCAGACCCGCCGCCCGCGCCTTAACAACCTGTTTGACGCACTGGCAGGCCCAACCCAGCCCGCCCCCACACCCCGTTCCCAGACCTCCACCATGGCCACCCCGTCCATGGTAAGCCTGGAACAGATCAACCAAAAATTGCAGGCCGCCCTGCAAGACCCCAGCCCGCTGGTCCGCGCCACAGCCCGCCGGACATCGTCCCGAATCTCTTACGGGGGCCCGGCACTGCCGGCACCGGTGGCACCGCCCCAGGCGATGATTCCCGAGCCACAAGAGGGCAGCAGCGACCCGAACGCCACCATTCAAATGCGCCGGCCCGTTGATCTCTTTAAAGAACTAGTCCCCGTTCCCGCGACTTCCGTCCTCTCACCAACCACCCCTGCCGACCCAGGTGACCCAATGGCAAACAAACTGACCACCATCGAACGTATCATCTTCCTAAAACAGGTTAACCTCTTCCAGAGCATGACCATTGATCAGTTAAAAGTACTGGCTAGCATCTGCGAGGAGGAAATGGCTCCCCAGGGCAAAACCATCTTCGCCGAGGGTGACCCCGGTGGCGTGGTCTATGTGGTCGTCAGCGGCAGGGTCGGCATCGAGCGCCCCGGCGAACGCACAGGCAGCCTGGTGCGCCTGGCCACCCTCGAAAGTCACGCCTCCTTTGGCGAAATGAACATGTTCGATGACAGCCCGCGCAGTGCCAGCGCCGTGGCAGTCGATGACAGCCTGCTTCTCAAGCTGCGTGCCGCGCCCTTCCTGGCACTCATCCGCCAGCAACCTGATCTCTCACTTGAGCTGATCAAGGTCCTCAGCCAGCGCATCCGCGAGGCCAACGACCAGGTCGCGCGTCTCTCACGTTCCACACCGCGCCAGCTGCAAAAACTGTACGACAAACTAGAAGACAATGAGGCCAGTTAGCATGAATAAAATCGTCACGATCCACTCCTTTCGCCAGAGCGTGGGTAAATCCACCCTGGCAGCCAACCTGGCCGTTCTGCTGGCCAAACAGGGCCGGCGCGTGGGCCTGGTCGATACCGATTTCCAGGGAGCCAGTGCGCACCTGTTCTTCAACCTGCATGAGCCGCGCGGCACATTTAATGACTTTATGCTGGGGAAGTGTGACGCCCAACAGACCGTGCACGATATCAGCGAGCAGATCGGTGCGGAATTGCCCGGCAAGCTGTTCCTCTCACCCGCCAGCACCCAGATCACCGACATCATGCAAATGCTTAAGCTCACCATGAACATCGAGCGCTACACCGAAGGCCTGACCAGCCTGGAAAAAGATCTGGCCCTCGACATCCTGCTGGTGGATACCCAGGCCGGGTTGAGCGAGAACACACTCATGTCGATTGCCCTCTCGCAGACCCTGCTGCTGGTGCTGCACCCCGCCCGGCAAGATTTCCAGGGCACAGCCGTCACCGTGGACGTGGCCCGCAAACTGCAGGTGCCCACCATCCACCTGGTGCTCAACGACACTTCGCCCAACCTGGACGAAGCGGAAGCCACCCAGCAGCTCTGGCAAAACTACCAATGCGATGGTGTCATCCTGCCACACGCCGAAGAACTGGCCGCCCTCGGCAGCAGTCAGCCCTTTGTGCTGGCTTACCCGCCCCATGCCCGCAAGGGGCAGTTCCTAGCCCCTGGCCTGCCCGAACACCCCCTCACCGCCCGCCTAGAGACCCTGGCAGACCTGGTGCTGTAGGTGAACGTAACGTACGAAAAAGATCATCCACCCCGATCCTGATATAATTCAACGCATACAACCAATTTTTTCATGATCGGAACGCGACAATGTTGAATAGTGAAATTGCGCAAGCTATTAACGCCAGTAAAAATAAAATATTTTCCAGCTTTGCAGAATCACCTGACCTGGTATTTCTGAATGCGGGGGGCAATTTAGGTAATCATTTAACTTCAGAGGGGGCACGCAGCCTGCTGCGTGAATCCGGCCATCCCTACCGTGAGATCAACCTGGCAAGCCTGGGCTCAGAAACCGGTCACACCGCCCTGGTGTGCGGTTCTGGTGACTGGAGCAAAAATTCCCAACGCATACCAACTTTACTGCCCAAAATCACCAGTCAATTCAATCAAGTCATCGTTCTGCCTTCCACCTACATCGCCACAGAACCTTTCATATACAACACAATCACCAGCCACAATGCACTCTACTTTGCACGCGAACGCGTCTCGTACGAAAGCATAGGCACCCTGTGCCGCGCAGAACTGGCCCACGACTGCGCCTTCTACTTTAATTTCGAACCCTACCGGCAAAATGGCAGCGGCATCCTGAATGCCTTCCGTACAGATGTTGCCTCCATCTGGAAACAACTGCCCGATGGCAATAACGACATATCATTGACCTGTAGCTCGCTGGAAGATTGGCTCAAATGTATAGCCCTCTATGAAATCGTTCGCACTGACCGGGCCCATGTACTGATTGCCGCCGCCATGCTTGGCAAGCAGGTGGAATACACCAGCACCTTTGACCACAAAGTGCCTGCCATCGCCGATTACACCTTGCAAGAACTTTCCGTTACACGCATAACCGACCCCTTCGCCGGTCCCAACAGCCTTCAGAAACGACCATTTTTCTCTAACAATCGCAAAAAGCTAAGCCTGCCAGCCCTGGTTAAAGACCAACAGCTGCTCAATTTCGCAGATGCGCTGGCGCAACGCCTTGAAACCAGGCTGGTGGTGCTCGATGACCTGGCCAACCTGCCTGCCACGCCTGGCCCACAAGCCACAACCAACAACCTACAAGGACTGATTCCCGATCAGTTGCAAGAAGCCCTTTACCTGATCCCGAATGGGCTGAAAAACCTGCGCAAGAATCCCGAACGGGCAGGCGCTCTACGCGATCTTGCCCTTACCAACCCACACGTGCTGCTGGTGGATGATCTCACATCCTTCCTCTCCCTTGATCTGCTGCAGCAAACCGTTAAGCAATTTGACCTACCGCTCGAATTTTGCGGGTACACTAGCGATGCATGCGGGCAAAGAAAATTCATGAGCGTGCTCTCGCGTTCGTTGCCGAACCGGCCATCTGCCACCCCGGCAGGCTTCCGTGTGGTGGCGATCATCAGCGCCTACAACGAAGCTGATATCATCGCGGCAGTCATCGACCAGCTGATTGCCGAGGATGTCGAAGTCTACGTCATCGACAACTGGTCAACAGACGATACCCTCGCCATCGTCCAGGCCAAGGCCGGGCATGGGTTGCTCGGCTGGGAACGCTGGCCCAGCGATGCCCCCTCAAACACTTACAACTGGGGAGAGCTGCTGCGCCGCAAGGAAGAACTCAGCTTTGCGCTTCAGGCCGATTGGTTCATCCACGCCGATGCCGACGAAATCCGGCGATCCCCCTGGACGGGCATAAAACTACGCGATGCGCTTTATTTTGTGGAGAGCAGCGGTTATAACACGATAGAATTTACCCATCTTCTTTTCCGGCCTGTCAATAATAATTACCGGGCCGACCTACCGCTGGAGGAGCAGTTCCAATATTTTGAGTTTGGCACCCAACCAGGCCACTTCCAACAAAATAAAGCCTGGAAAAAACAAGCTGAGCGCGTTAACCTGGTAGAAACCGGCGGACATTCGGTTGGTTTTGCAGGGAAGAAAATGTACCCATGGAATTTTCTGATGATGCATTACCCCATACGCTCCCAGGCTCATGGCGAACAAAAAATCTTCAGAGACCGTGCGGCACGCTGGAACCAGGCTGAGCGGGCAGCAGGCTGGCACCAGCAGTATAACCACGCATCCGATGACAACCAGTTGCTGCATAACCCGCGCAGGCTATTATGTTACGATGGCGAGTTTAAAGTGAATTACCTCATGGAGCGTTTACTGGTCGCAGCTGTCAGACAGGCTGGTAATTTGACTGGTCAAAATGACAGCCCACAAGGGGCAGTTCCTAGCCCACAAGGGGCAGTTCCTAGCCCGCAAGGGGCAGTTCCTAGCGAGGAAATGGAAGATATGGCGCGCGAGCTGAAGAGTCTAAAATCCCGGCTGGACGAACAAAGCCAGGCCCTGGCGATTGCCACTGCCGAACTAACCCAGATGAAAAACAGTCGCGCCATGCGAGCGATCACGATGCTAAAACGCTTTATCCCGCGTGCCCTGCTCAACAAGATAGTGAAAGCATAGCCCACAAGGGGCAGTTCCTAGCCCACAAGGGGCAGTTCCTAGCCCACAAGGGGCAGTTCCTAGCCAATCTCGCCAGGCAAAGGCCACCCGATACCGCACAGAAAACGGCCCGGAATTTTTCCCGGGCCGTTTTGATTCACGCTTTGATTCACGCTTTAGGTGCCTTTGCGCGGCACTGTGTTACACCAATCTTCGTACCGCAATCATGGTGATGTCATCATACTGGTCGGCGGTGGAAATGTGCTCATTGAGGGCATGTTTGAAGCGCATCAGCACTTCCTGGGCCGATTCGGGTGGTTTGCCCTGCAGCAGCTCGAGCATGCGCTTCTCGGTGTACATCTTGCCAGCCGGGTTGCGCGCGTCGGTGACCCCGTCCGAATAGCCAAAGAGGATGTCGCCGGGCTCCAGTTGGGCTTCGCCGATCGTGTAGACGGCATCTGGCATCATCCCCACCGGGGTACCGGTGGCCTTCAAGGTGGTCTTGACCTTTCCATCTGCCCCCAGGATGATGGGTGGGCAGTGACCGCCGTTAATGTAAGACATCGAGCCAGTCAGCGGGTCAACCATGCCAAAGAACAGGGTGGCGAAGTAATTTAATTCCAGGTGGTTGGTGGTGATATAGGCGTTGGTCAACACCACCGCGTTTTGCAAGGCCATGCTGCCAATTGAGGGCAGGCGCCGGCGACGGGTTTCGGTGCTGCTCTCGCCTGTCGGCCGGCCACCAAATTCGGGCCCCAGACCATCCATCAGGTTGGTGGAATAATTCTGCGAGGCAAAGGCGCGTGTCAGGCTGCGGGCCAGGGCCATGAACAGCGCTGCACCCACGCCCTTATCGCACACATCTGCAATCACAAAGCCCACCCGCCGGCCCTGGGCCATGGGGAAGGCATCATAAAAATCACCTGCCACTTCGCGGGCCGGGGCGAAATACGCCGCCACATCCCAGCCCTCGGGTTGGGGCAGCTCACGTGGTAAGAAGTTGAGCTGAATTTCACGCGCAATTTCCACATCATGCTCAATCTTGTCACGCAGTCGCTGCTTTGAGGCTTCGCGCTCTTCCAACCGGCGCTGGCGGATTTCCTGGAATTCACGCACCTGCGCTTTAAGCAGGGTGGGTGAATAGGGGCGCACCAGATAATCATCCGCACCCTGGCCCAGGCAGGCTTCGATACGCTCGTTGTCATCGCGCCCGGCCAGGATGATGACCGGGATGATACGCAGGGCATCATCCGATGAAATTTGCGCCACCAGTTGTTCGGCTGCCAGGCCGGGGGCATGCAGGTCCAGCAGCACCACGGCAGGCTTGTGCGTTTTTAACATCTCAAGACCCTGGTCGCCATCCACAGCCATCAGCAGTTGGTAACCGGCTTCCTCCAGGCTGTGCCCCAGGAAATTGCGGTCATTTTCACTGCCTGAGATAATCAGCAGCGTGTCAGCGGGAGTCGCCGTTTGGTTCTGGCGGCCGCCGGTCTGAGGCTTGTCAGTTGGCATGGGTATTCCTCTTTATCATAAAGATATTGCGATTACGGTTGTTGACGTATTGATAGTCAAACTTGTCCACGTTTTGAACCGTCAGGTAAATGCCCAACCCGCCAATGGGACGTTCTTCCAATGGCAGGTCAATCTGGCTGGGCCGGTCCAACAGACTGCGCGGGTCAAAAGCTGGCGAGCTGTCCTCCAGGATAATGGTCAGGGCCTGCTCTTCCAGCTCGGCAAACACCTGCACATCGCCGCTCAGCCCGGCTTCCTGGTAGCCGTGGATGATGATGTTCGAAGCGATCTCATCCACCGCCAGGCGCAAACGGTAAGCAATTTTCTTTTCCAGGCCAGCCTCGGCAGCGGCCATGTTGACATACTTACCAATTTCACTCAATGATTCTAAAGTTGCGGGCACAGTTAAAGATTGCATGAAATTCAGGGCCTTTTCTCTACTGATGACAGGCGCTCGTGCCCGTCCATGGTGCCTTGTGCACTCCGTCCCATGCTGTCATTCCCGATAGAGCTGGGACGATGTCCCGATAGAGCTGGGACGATGTCCCGATGGAGCTGGGACGATGTCCCGATGGAGCTGGGAAGATGGGGACACACTAGGAACTGCCCCTTGTGGGCATGGTCCCTTGTGGAATACCTTGTGTCCCTGTTCCCTAGGAACTGCCCCTTGCGGGCGAGGTAGGCCCCGGTTCTTGTGGGGCGGCATCGACGACCACCTTCCTCGTGCACATGGTGCCTTGTGCACATGGTGCCTTGTGCACATGGTGCCTTGTGCACATGGTGCCATGCGATGACGGCACAGGGTGCCTTGTGCATAGGACGGGGGACGGGGGCCAAAGGACGGACATGGTGCCTTGTGCACACCGCCGGCTTTAATACAGCACTAGCGGTTTTCGATCTTTTCTGCGTCGTACTCATCCAGGAAGGTGACGCTGTTTTGAAAACCAGTCATGGTAATGGTTTCCATCACCGGTTCCTGCAGACCGATCATAAAAATTTCGACCGAGCTGCCCATCTTTTGCTTGGCAAAAACCAGTGCGCGCAGGCCAGCACTGGCCATGTATTCCAGGTCTTTCATGACCAGGGCCACAGACTTGACCTTGGCAGCCGCGGCTTTTTCAACATCAGTGCGGAAAGCCGGCGCGGCAGCCGCGTCGAGTTCACCAGTCAGCGTGATTTTTGCCACGCCGTTAACCATTTCGTAAACAGAATTGAATGCCATATTGTTGCTCCTCTATATTTTTGATGACTAAAATGATTTCATTGCGACAGGCATTATTTCGCCAGCAAGATCACCACCGAACGCGGCCCAACAAACAAACGCGATTGGTCACTAAGCTGCGGTTCACTGCCCAAATCCCAGGCATCTTCAGACTCGTTTGCACCGGTGTTGGCAAAGACATGCCAGCGCAACCCCTCGGGCAGGCCGGGCAGTTCAACATCATGGCCTTCCCAATGGGTATTGCTAACCACGTAAATGCTGTCATCCTGCTTGGTGCCACCCCAGGCGTGCTTGCCATCCAACATAAAGGCCAGCAGGCGGCTACCCTCGGACCAATCGGGCTGCCAGGCGCGCTCGCCATGCCAGGAGATATCCGGGTAACCTGTACCGAGATAATCTTGCCCGCGCAGGTGCCAGCGGTTGTGGAAAAGGATATGTGCCTTGCGGAAGGCGATCAACCGGCTGGCGAAGCGCAGCAGGTCGGCGTTGTTTTGTAACAGATTCCAATCCAACCAGCTCAACTGGTTGTCGTGGCAGTAAACGTTATTGTTACCAGATTGCGACTTGCCAACCTCGTCGCCCATGTAGATCATCGGCACACCCTGGCTGACCATCAGCAGGGCCAGGGCATTCTTCACCTGGCGCTTGCGTAACTGGTTAATACCCGGGTCATCGGTGTCACCTTCCCAACCGCAGTTCCAACTATTGTTGTCATTGGCCCCGTCGTTGTTGTTCTCACCGTTGGCCTCGTTGTGCTTGGTGTTATAAGAGACCATATCCATCAGGCTGAAACCATCATGGCAGGTGATGAAGTTGACCGATGCCGTCGGGCCACGGCTGGCATATAAGTCAGGCGAACCCTGCAGGCGCAGGGCCAGGTCAGAGGTCAGGCCGCCATCGCCTTTCAGCCACCGGCGCAGCGTGTCGCGGTACTTGCCATTCCATTCGGCCCAACGTCCAAAGGCCGGGAAGCTGCCCACCTGGTACAAACCACCGGCATCCCAGGCTTCGGCAATCAGCTTGCACTTGGCCAGCACCGGGTCGGCTGCCAGGGCTTCGAGCAGCGGCGGGTTGGCCATCGGTGCACCGGATTGGTCACGTCCCAAAATGGCCGCCAGGTCAAAACGGAAACCATCGATGTGATATTCAGAAGCCCAGTAGCGCAGGCAGTCCAGCACCATGCCGCGCACGACCGGGTTATTGCAGTTTAGCGTGTTACCGGTGCCGCTAAAGTTGAAATAATAGCCTTCAGGGCTCAGCATGTAATAAGTGACGTTATCGATTCCACGGAAGGAGATGGTCGGGCCATACTCGTTGCCTTCGGCCGTATGGTTAAAGACCACATCCAGCAGCACCTCAATGCCGTTGGCGTGCAGGTCCTTCACCAGGGTCTTAAGCTCATCGACCACCATGGTGCCATCCTTGGTTTTACCGGTGGCAGCATAGGCAGCCTTGGGTGCAAAGAACCCAACCGTGCTGTAGCCCCAGTAATTAACCAGCATTTCGCCGGTATCAGGGTGGTTATGGACACCTTCCAGCTCATCAAATTCGTAGATCGGCAGCAGCTCAACCGCATTGACACCCAGTTCCTTCAGGTAAGGAATCTTGTCGCGCATAGCGGCAAAGGTGCCAGCGTAGCGCACACCCGAGGATTCATCACGGGTGAAACCGCGCACATGCATTTCGTAAACCACCAGCTCTTCAGCCGGGATCTCGAGTGGGCGATCCGATTCCCAGTCAAAATCATCGTAGACGATCCGTCCGCGATGCTGAAACTGTTGGTTCCAATCCGGCAGCTGACCCCAGGTGTCACGCCCACCAATGGCACGCGCATAGGGGTCAAGCAGCACCTGGCGAGAATCAAAGCGGTGGAAACCGGGCTTGCCGCGCTCCACTTTTGGGTAGGGTGCACCCATGCGAAAACCGTATTCGATTTCCTCGTAATTGAGGTTGAAAACCACCATCGAAAAAACATTGCCGATGCGGAAATCACCCCAAAAGGGTTCGCCACTGCCAGGGCGCGTAAACATGCCGCGGAAGGGAATCTCGGCATAGGGCTGCTCGGCGCCCTTCTTGAAGAGTACCAGCACGCAGTAATCGGCATGGCGCGAAAAAACCGAGAAATTCACCCCACCGGGTACAGGCGTAGCGCCAAAAGGGTACGGACGGCCCGGGCGCATGCCAAAGGTGTTAAACATGTGGGTCGGATACGTGTCGATACGTTCCATCATTTCCATAAAAACTCCCAAAACCCTGCCCGGGTTAAGCCAGGACCAGCATCCCGGCCTCGATTGTATCGGCCAGGGTGAAATAGCCCAGGAAACCTGTCATTGACATGGTGTCTTTCAACTCTACCGAAAGACCCGCCAGCACCACCTTACCCTGCTTGGCAGCGGCACTGCGGTAAAGTGAAAGCAACGTGCGCAAACCTGCGCTGGACATATATGCCAGGCGGGTGCAGTCAAGGATTATCTTGCCACCAGAATCAGAAAACGGCAATACCGCCTGCTGTACCTGGCCCGCCGTTGTGGCGTCGATCTCACCAACCAGGCCCACCACGTGAACCTGGTCGCGTTTTTCAATACTAATTTCGATCAAACCAACCTCCTGCCCCACGCGGGGTGACCCACAAGGGGGTGACCCACAAGGGGTGATATAGATGCCTGTGCGTCACGCGGATGGGCGACGCACAGGCAGGCTCCACTAGGAACTGCCCCTTTGCGGGCAAGGGGTGACCCACAAGGGGTGATATGAAAAAGTGCTATGCCAATTTTTCAGACCGCTTACTTAACCGGCACTAGGCGCACTTTGACACGCACCTGTTCCTTGGTTTCGGGCAATTTAACCGTCAGGCGGTCGGCCTCAAAATTGTTGTACGGCTCGTCGTTGATCCAGACTTCGCCGATACGCACGCTGCCTTCGGGCAGGATATCGGGCGAAACGCGCAGGATGTTGCGCTCAAAGGCACCGGGCTGCGGCTTGAAGTAGAAATCCATCGGCTGCTTGAAGACCAGCAGGTTGTTGTAGACCGCCGAAAGATAGCACAGCTCAGAGGAGTGGTAGAAACTCATCGAATGGCTGCCCTTGAAGCGCTCAGTACCCAACAGGTAAGGCAGGCCATTGGCCAGTACATTAAAGTATACGCCGCCATCATCATGGTCGAGGTGGTAGGCGTTATAGAACGATTGTGATTCACGGGCGATCTTGAGATATTCCGCGTCACCCTCGGTGCCGCTTAAGATCAAATAAGCCAGGATACCCTGCTCTTGCTGCCACCAGGCCTTGCGATCGTGGAAGGCAAAGCGGTTCCATTCCTGGGTGCCGTACTTGACGCGTTCCATCACGTCGTACCAGCCAGCGCGCTGGGTATCCATACCGACCTTGGGCATTTCCTCGGCAATCCGGCGCGCCAGGATGACGTACTTTTCCTTCTCCTTCAGGCTGTTCATGCGCATCAGGTTCCAGGCGATCTTGAGGTTATGCCCCACCACGCCGCGATTCTGCTGCCACATGTGCTTCTGGTCGAAGGACCAGTCTTCATGGAACTTTTCCTGCACAAACAGGCTGTTCTGGTAATCCTGGAAGTGCGCCTCGATGGTATCGAAAGTGTACTCAAGGAAATCGGCATAGCGCTTCTCGCCAGTGGCCAGGTACAGGTTGATCAGGTAAGCCGGGGCATGATCGCCGACCGAGTTCCAGTTCTTTTTGCCCTTGTTGGCACCCAGCGAATCACTGCGCGGGTCCAGCGAGATCGGGTCGAGGTGCGAGAAGTAACCACCGTTGGTTTTATCCAGGAAGAAGCGGTCGAACAGATCGACGGTCATCTCGGCGTCCTTCAGGATCTTCGGATCGCCGGTGATGCGGTAGGTCTGGATGGGGCCGGCCAGGGCATAAATCTGCTCATAGGCCGGGATGCCGTCGTAATCATCGCCGAACTCGGAGGCAAAGATTTTGTCTTCGCGGTTGCCGTGCACGTCGATGCCGTGGTACCAATACACCACTTTTTCATCGGGGTCATAAAAGCGCATGTGGTCGCGCAGGTACTGGGTGCCCTTCTCGGCCACTTCCAGGTACTTGTCGTCACCGGTCAGCATGTAGGCCGAGGCAAAACCATAAACCAGGCGCGAAATGGTATCGGTCTCCTGGCGGTAGTTGTCGGCTTCCTTGCGGCCCGCCAGGTTGATGATGGTGCGGTATTCCTTATAATCCACCGGGCCGGTGCCGAACTGGGCACGGATGTAGAAATTGGCCAGCGAGACAATTTGCTTGACCCACCAATCTGGCTTTTCAAAACCGAAGGAGTTTTCGCGTGCGCCCATATAAATAACATACTGGGCTTCGAAGGTCAGGCTGCCGCCCTCGGGGTAGATAATGCCATAAACAAACAAGTAGCGTCCTGGCGCCAACATGCTGCGGATCTGGTCACCGCTGGTCCAAACCCGTGGCTCTTCCAGGTTATTGGCGATCCAGCCGTAGGTGTTGGTTTTCAATAATACGGTGAAATCGCGCCCATCGCTGGTCTTCATGGTGAAGGTGTCGGTCTGGCGGTCAAAGTTCTGGACGTAGCCAGCCAGCGAATCGGAAAAAGTGAAGTTCAATTCATTCATCTGCATATCTCCTTTGGTAAGGGCCGGGGATTGCCGCGCCCACTATGAATCAGGTCAAAACCACATGGTGCCTTGTGCACGCAGTGCTGCGCGCATGCGCGCACCGCATCCCGGGGAACTTTAGCTCTCCTGGGGGTTTAGTTGAGCATGGTGCAAAAAATCCTGGATGGTCGGGATCAAATAATAAAGGATGGCAACTCCAAACAGAACCTTTGAGAAAAACAAGCTAAAAAAGGAAACCAGAATCGCAACTGCATAAATGGCAGGGCCGGTCAGGATGCGTTGGTGGAAGGAATGCACCAGAGCATCGCCAACCGAATCACACATCAGGTGCCGGTTATAGGTGGCATACCACCAGATCAGGTCCAGCAGCACACCGCCAACCAGCAGGTTGAGGGCATAAAGCACCACTGCCAGCTGGGTCTCACCGTAACGAACCAGCAGGCTGGCCGGGAAGGGAATCAGCGCAACCACCAGCAAGAAGAAAATATTCAGCCACAGCATCAGGCGGTCATGCTTGAGCACATGCTGAAAGACATTGTTATGCCCGACCCAATAAATACCCAGCACCACAAAACTGAGGAACAAACGGGCAAAATCGGGCAGCATTTCCTGCAGCGCCAGGCTGAGCGCCTGCGAACTGACCTGCCCAACCGGAATTTGTGGAACCTTGATCTCAAAGACCATCAGGGTGATGACGATTGCAAATACACCGTCGCTCATCGCATTCAGGCGCAGGTTATCGGCAGCGCCGCGCGCTTTGAACATGCTAAAACCACTCGGCTGGAAAATTCCAACCGGTGTGGAAGCCTTGCCCCTAGGAACTGCCCCTTGCGGGCGTTGGAGATTCGGGACGATGCCCCGTTGGAGATTCGGGACGATGTTCTTATCGTGGGTGCCACCCTTGGTGGGTGCAGATGTGGTTTCAGGTCTTTTCATTTTACTACTTCTTCTAGGAACTGCCCCTTGCGGGCCAGGAACTGCCCCTTGCCCCGTTGGTGATTCGGGACGATGCGGGCCATGATCAGGTCGCGCGCTCTTGCTAGGAACTGTCCCTTGCGGGCTAGGGCAGCTGTGGAGGCATTACCTGGTCGACATAACCCTGGTTGAGTTCAACGATATTGCCCTCGGGATCGGCAATCCAGGCGCCTTTCCAACCGGGGATGAAATCGCTGAAATCTGCCGGTCCGAGCATGATTTTGGCATCTGCGCCCATTTCGGCCAGCTTGGCATCCACGCTTTCCACCTCAAAAGCCAGGTGGCGCAGCCCAGCCCACGGGTAACCATCATCCTTGGGTTCAGCCAGCGGTGATTGTTCCTTGGCCTTGAACAATTCCATATAAAAATGGCCGGATTTGATAAAGAGGATCTGGTCATCACCCAGCGGGATGACACGCGCTCTTTTGAAACCAAAATACTTGCTGTAAAAACGTTCAATCACGACCGGATCCTTGCAGGTCAGGCCGATGTGAGAAAACATGGTTGGGGTGTAGGTCTTGCGTGTCTCAAAAAAAGGGATCATTTTTTTCTTCTTCTTTCTTGCGGGCTAGGAACTGCCCCTTGCGGGCTAGGAACTGCCCCTTGAGGGTTAGGGCTGCGATGGTTTGGAGCTAGAGAGCCGTGAGCGGCTTCTTCACTTCGATCGGTTTAGAGGCGGGTGCTGGCTTGACCTCTCCCGACAGGATATCAATAATCATGCGGGCAAACTGGTGGCAGTGCCCGCCGGTCCGTCCGGTCACCAAATCACCATCCACCACCACGTCCTGGTCGACATAAACAATACCCATATTGCGGGCATCGCCGAGCAGGTTGTTATGCACCACCGCGCGGCGGCCCAAAACCATCTCGGGCGCCGGCGCCACCAGCCACATGCCGTGGCAGATGATGCCCTTCAGGATGCCCGGTTCAGCAAAAGCCCGCTTGAGAAATTCGGTCGCCGGGGGCAGCTTGTGAATATCCTCGGTATAGCGCAGGCGGTCTGAGACCATGCCGGCCGGAACGATGAATGCGGAAAAGCTGCGCAGGGTTTCATCATCCATGCCTTCAAAGCTTTCCACATAACCATCGAAGGGGATCTTATATTCATGGCCCTTGAAACCCGCCGCCATGACCGCCGAGGTTTGACCCCACATGCGCGACAGGAAGTGCAGGTCCACGCCTTCCTCGGCAAAACGGTGGCGATAATACCAAATTTCCGGTTCATAAAAATCGCCTTCAATCAAAATGCCGATTTTCTTGCCTTGTAATTTCATCTTTACTACTCCCTGGCAGGTCTGCTACCCATCCCAATCCAAAGGCACATGGTGCCATGTGCACAAGGCACCATGCCACAAGTTAGCGAAATTGCCGCCCCCTTATGGGGTGCTTCGCTAACCAGTAAACAGGGAACGCTCCCTGGCTGGGTTTTGGTTAGGCCAGACCGTGTTCTTTGCGGATCATATCGCTGGCTTTTTCGGCGATCATCATAATCGGGGCGTGAATATTGCCGATCGTAATCTGGGGCATGACGCTCGCATCTACAACGCGCACGCCTTCGAGACCGTGCAGCTTGAGCTGAGGATCAACCACCGACATTATATCGGTACCCATCTTGCAGGAACCGACCTGGTGATGATATGAGTCGGCCCGTCCGCGCACAAAACGCATCAGACCTTCTTCGTCCTTGAAATCGGGTCCGGGCATCAGTTCCTTGCCGGTCAGCGCTTTGGAAAAGGCCTTGGTGGCAAAGATCTCGCGGCACATCCGCGTCATCTGAACCATGCGGCGGGCATCATCATCGTGCTGCAGGTAGTTCGGGTTGAGCAACGGGCGCTTCAACGGATCGCCACTGGCCAGGCGCACCCAGCCGCGGCTCTTGGGGGTCTGCAGACCGGGGATCAGCGAGACCGAGTTCGGGTTACTCTGCCCAACAATCACATCAAAAGGCAGGTGAACAAAGTTGAACTGCAGGTCGGGCGCATTCAGACTCGGGTCAGATTTGGTGAACAGGCTCACTTCGGAGGTGTTCAGGTGACCAGGGGCTACCGGTTCGCGTGTTTCAGCGATCGCGCCAGTCAGCACGTGGTTGTGGTAATTTTCGCCCACACCAGGCATGCTGGACAATCTGCTTGCCAAATTTGCGCAGCTGATCGGCTGGGCCAACGCCCGAGTTCAACAGCAGGTGCGGCGATTCGAGCGCGCCCAAAGCAACGACCACTTCGGTGTTGGCGAAGGCCTTCTTATACTGGCCATCCTGCACGTATTCCACCCCAACACAGCGCTTGCCCTGGAAGATCAGGCGGGTGGCATGGCAGTTGGTGAAGACCGTCAGGTTGGCACGGGTCATGGCGGGCAGCAGGTAGGCAACTGCATCACTGTTGCGCTTGCCATCCTTGCCAATGTTGACATGGTGCCAGCCGTAGCCTTCCATCTGCGGACCGTTAAAGTCCTCAGTCGGCTTGAAACCCAACTCGGCGCAGGCCTCTAAAAAGAGCGGTGAGAGCGGGTGATGCTGGTGATTCTTGGGGTTGATCAGGTGCAGCGGGCCGCCTTCGCCAACCAGGTCACTGGTGTGGTCTTCCTGATCTTCCATCTTCTTGAAATAGGGCAGCACATCCTGGTAACCCCAGCCGGTATTGCCCATCCTGGCCCAATTGTCATAATCGGTCTTGTGCCCACGGATGTGCATCATCAGGTAGATCTGGCTGGAACCGCCAATGATCTTGCCGCGCGGCTCATAGACCACGCGGTTGTTCAGTCCGGGCTGGGGCACGCTTGTGTAGCCCCAATCGATGTCTGAACCAAGCAGGGTATACCAGAGCGAGGGGTTCTCCACGTTCGGGCCGATCTGTTTGCCACCGGCCTCCAACACAAGCACGCGTGCATGCTTGTTCTCACTCAGGCGGCTGGCCACTGCCGAACCGGCCGACCCTGCGCCAACCACAATAAAATCATAATCGCTCATGTTTAGCCTCCAGAAATTTGACGCAGGAATGGCGCGAACGGCTTTGAATCGTGCACATTACGCATGTAACTTATCTTGCCGTTGCGGAAGCGGAAAAAGTTCATCACATCCGCCTCGATCGTTTCGGTTGGGTACTTGGCTGCCAGGGCTGAAATGTGCGATACGACCGCGCCTTCGTCACCTTCCACCACCATCGACTTGAGCACGTTCTGGAACTTGGCGTAAGCCTGCCCCATGCCCGCCATCATTGGGCGCAGGGTGGCCAGGCCAACAATGTTGCCAGCCAACTGCTCATCCATAACCATATCGTCGGTAAACAGGTCGCACCAGGCATCCCATTTGCCAGCGTTGGCATATTCATAATATTTCCGGATTGTGTCGTAATTATCCGCAGCGGGCTGGTTATCTGTTCCGGACCAGATTGCCTCGGCGGTTTGAAATTGCTCTTTTTTTGTCATATCCTCTATCCTCTGCATGGTGCCCTGTGCACCAGGCGGGTTAAGCAGCAGCCGACTGACCACCGCCGACACCCAACTGACCCATCAGGCCCAGCATGTCTTCGTTGGTCCAGGCCTGGATGATTTTTCCGCCTGCGAAACGAGCGATGATGATCTGACCCCAGGTGGCCTTTTTGCCGCTGGGCGGCACGGTCATCAGGGCACCGGTCTGGGTGCCGGTTTGCGAGAACCAGCCCAGCACCAGGTCACCATCGGCTAATAGCATGGTCATATCCGTGCGCAAATCGGGCATGGCGCCGCGCAGCATACCAACAAATGCCTGCAAACCCTGCGGGCCGGCTGGCAGTTCGGGGTGGCTGACCAACACAGCCTCGGGGTGGATCACCTTCTCGGCAAAAGCCAGGTTGCCCTTATTCCAGAGCTCATCCACCATCTGCTTGAAAGCCGCTTTGTTATCGCTGGGCGAAATATATGCGCCCGAAACCACCTGCGGAGCCAGCGGGTCGGGCCGGCCGGCATCGAAGGACGGCATGCCAGGCACAACGCCCAACTGCTGCATAATGCTCAGGCCGTCCCATTCCTGCCAGCGTGCGTCGATCATGCCGGCGCGGTTAAAGCGCATCAGCGCTGTACCCGTCCAACAAACGTGCCGGCCGGTGGGCGGGGCAAATCCCATAAAATTGCCGGTATGGTTGCCGCTCAACACACCGCGCACACCGGCGATATCGCCATCCACCACGATGTGCGTAACATTAAAGGCCAATCCTTCCAGGCCCTGCAAATATTGCAGGTAAAGCTGCTTGAAAAGCTCGGGACCATTAAGATCCTGGAAACCTGCGCCACCGTAACTGATAAAATCGGGCGAAAGCAGTTCATGAAATACATCCAGGTTGGCACGGTTGGCTTCTGCGAACAAACGCACCACGGCGTCCTTCATTTCATTCACCGAGAGCGGTCGACCGGCCGCCGGGTAGGTAATACCCGGCTGGCGCGTACCAAGCCAGGTCAATTCGGCCACCAGCTTGCTGTTATCTAGGAACTGCCCCTTGCGGGCGAAGTCTGTCTGTTCTGTGCTCATTTTTAATCCTTTACCCCAAATTGGGGCTTCCGAATACCCGGCATGGCCGCATCGTCCCGAATCTCCAACGGGGCAATGAGATTGGCCAATGTGTTGGATACACTGTTGTAATGCACCACCGTAGCAGCGATCCCGTAAAAGATTCGGGACGTTGTCCCGTAAGAGATTCGGGACGATGTGCGGGACTACTTGGTGCCGTTCAACTGCTGGATCATGCTGAGCATGTCAACTTCGTACCAGCTCTCCACGATTTTGCCGTTGTTAATCTTCAACACGCCAATTTCAGTCCAGGTGGCCTTGCGTCCTGATGCTTTCATACCCATCAGATCGCCACCAGAATGGGTGCCGCTCTGGGTAAAACGAGCCGAGACCTGGTTTTCATCGGCCACCATCAAGTCAATCGACATGTGGTAATCGGGCATGGCCTCGCGGAACATCTTGACCAGGATCTTTACGCCCTCAGAGCCGGGGGGCAGCTGCGGAGCGCTTGGGCTGGTGTGGTCTGATGCAAACAGTTCATCGGCAGCAGGTAAAAAGCCCTTATTCCAGACTTCATCAATCATGCGGGTCATTATTTGTTTGTTTTGTTCAATCGTCATGGCTAATCTCCTCAGTGAGTCGGCGGGGTCACAACCGGCGAGCGGGACCAGAACTGGTCGTATTGGTCAGTCCCATCTCCAAATATGGCGCCTTTGCCGGCCACCACTTTGCCATCCTTCCAGCGCAGCACGTGGGCTACTTCAATATCCAGCGTCTTCTCTGCTTCGCCCTTGCGATGGCCGCGGTTGCGGGTCAGGTCCACCGAGTAATCCCCGGTCACCAACACCTTGCCAGCGATCATATCCATCCTGAAGCTGTGCTCTGAAGCCTCACCAACTTTGCCCATAAACGCCAGGAACTCATCCCGGCTGTAGTACCAGCCAGAGAGCTCGTTATGCCCTGGCACCTGCCAGACCATATCCTCTGCCCAGTAGCGCGAAATCTGGTTCATATCACCCGATGCCAACGCCGCGTACGCCTCGCCCACATGCTCCGGCGTGATATTTGTCTCAATATCAAATTCCTGCCCACCCTGGGTCGGTGCCGGGATCGCGCCCATCTGCATCATCATTCCCAGCATGTTCAGTTCGCCCCAGCCCTCGCAGATCTTGCCGTTCACCACCCGGTCAATCCCAATCGAGGTCACTTCCACCTGCTTGCCACTGGCCGGCACGCCGTAAAATTCACCGGTTTGGGTCCCGCGGAAGGTCATGCGAATGGTGGACATCTCGCCTTCGGTGATGATGTCGTCCATCGTCATGTGCCCATCCGGGAAGGCATCGTGCCAGATCTTTACCATCCCAGCCACGCCGTCTGGCCCTTGCTTAATATCTTGGCCACCCGCGCCGTGCGCCGTAAATTCCGCCGCCACCATCTCGCGTGTGATCGCGTAATTCTTCTTATTCCACAGTTCCTCGAACCAGCGGCTAAAGTACTCGCGGTGGAACTCAGCATGCGCCACCGGGTCAGTCGCCTTCGCCAGCTCCGCCTGTAAGGCCGCCCGTGTCGGCAGCACCTCGGTTGCATCTGACTTCTTCCCGGCCGGAATCACAAAGGTCGCGTTCGCATCTGCCTTATCCGCAATCCTGCGGAACTCCACTTCCACCGCATCGCCAAACGAAATCACATCCGTGTTTTTCAACGCATGCGGCCCGCTCAGCAGGTCGCCGTTCACAAACGTCCCGTTTGTCGAGCCCAGGTCCTGGATGGTATAACCTGTTGCAGTGCGATCAAAGCGCGCGTGCGCACGCGAGAGCACCCGATCTTCAATCTGAAGCGTATTGTTCGCTTCACGCCCCACCGTAATCTCGCTCTGCGTCAGTTCAATTACGCGCCCCGGTGTTGGGCCTTTTTTCATAATGAGTTGGAATGTGTCAGCCACTTTATTCTCTCCTACTTATTCTGCCTCGCCCTGGCCCAGTAATGCACCACCGCAGCAGCGATCCCGTAAAAGATTCGGGACGATGTCCCGTAAAAGATTCGGGACGATGTCCCGTAAAAGATTCGGGACGTTGTGCGGGACTTACTGGGGGCCGGGGAATTTAATCAAACCAGCAACCCGCCAGGGCTACTTGCCTTCCCACACGTTTTGCGCCCGGTGCATGCTGTGAGAATGATCCTCCGGCTGCACCCCGCTATTACTCTGGGATTCAATATAATTGCGCATGATTTCGTTGGACTTCTTATGCATCTCCGCATAATCCGGCCCATACAAGAACGGCAGGTCCGGCAGCGGTGCCCCCGCAATCGACCATTCCATCGGCGGGGTTTCCTGGATAATGCAGTAGGTATACGGCCGGGCCACATCGCCCACCACACTGATAAATGTATCCGTCATCTTCTTCAGCAAGTCCCGTTTCTGCTCCGGGCTGGTCAGCACAACACCTTCAATCACTTGGATCGTAATAATTGGCATGTTATTCTCCGTTAATAATGCTTTTGCATGCATATTCTTCTAGGAACTGCCCCTTGTGGGCTAGGAACTGCCCCTTGTGGGCTAGGCATTTTTTATTTTTTCGTCATCCCGCCGCAGGTAACATGGTGCCTTGTGCACGTCGGCGGGACCTGCGGCAAATTAGTGCGTTGGCGCAGTCACCTGCGGTGAACTCGACCAGAACTGGTCATACTCCGTCGTGCCATCGCCAAAGATCGCGCCCTTGCCCGCAATCACCTTGCCATCGCGCCAGCGCAGCACATGCACCACTTCAATGTCCATCGTCTTATCATCGTTGCCAGCCCGGTGGCCACGGTTGCGCGTCAGGTCGGCCGAATACTCACCCGTCACCACCACCTCACCGGCGATATTCTCCATCTTAAAGCTGTTGCCCGAAAGTTCGCCCACCCGGCCCATAAACGCCAGGAACTGGTCAAGCCCAAAATACCAGCCCGAAAGCCGGTTGTGCCCTGGCACCTGCCACACCATCTCTGCGTCCCAATACTTGCGGATCGTATCCATGCTGCCGCTGCCCAGCGCTGCGTACGCTTCCTTCACGTGCTCTGCCGTAATGCTTGCTTTTACCGTAGCCATGCTTGCTCCTGATCCTCTCGCCTAATCAGCCAGGCGCGCGGGAATATTCTTCAGTTGGAACACAGACCAGAAGTACCTGTCCACATTGTGCTGGTCGCCGGTGTGCACATTCACATCAAAAATCAGCCCATCCTTAATCCCGTAGCTTGTGCAGGTCGGGAAGTCAAACTTCTCCCCACCGATCCGCCCGTGCCCCACGTGCCGTTCAATCACCGTGCCGTCATCCAGCACACCAAAGTGCACATTGTCCACCACAATCCCAGCCTTAAACAGCGCCCCAAAGAAAGCAATCACCGCATCTGCCCCTTCCATCCGTGCCGAAAGCGGGTGATGCCCAGGCATCGTCCACGTCACGTCCGGGTGGAAGATTTCACGCTTAATGCTTTCCATGTCGCCTTTGCCAAAAAAATCGTACATACGAAAAACAATTTGGGTGTTATCCATTTAGAGCTCTCCTTGTTCACTGATGTAATACCGGATTGATAAAAATTTCACGCCAAAAAACGCCTGCTGCCAACACCAATATCTTAGGGCTAGCCCCATTCTGGGGGCTACAATCTGGCAAAACCGGGCGCGTATTTAAAAGGTTCCACTGTCGCGTTGTAATACACAATCTCCAGCCCAAAGGCATTGCGCGTTGTCGGCCGCACCACCCAGCGCTGCGTCGCATCCATCGAGACGCGCTTGCTCTTCGCCGCCGGTGCAATCCACCAGCTTGCCTGCCAGCCCACCAAAATGTCCAGCGTATATTCTTTGCCCTTCTGCGTGATCTTCACCTCGTTAACAAAGTGATTCTCATCAAAGAAGATATTCGTCACCCGCTCATACCACACCCTAAAAGAGGCATGGTCCTTAATGTCCCCGTCCGGGAAGGCCATCACCAGCCCCTCCGTCGCCAGCAGCGCGTACATCTGCTCAATCGGGTAATGAAAATCCAGCCCCTGGTACCAGGCCGCCACAAATTCGTTAATCTGCTTCTCGGGTAAATCGCTCATATCATCCTATCCTTATTTATAGACTGTAAAACTAAGCATGCCGGTAAAATGCTTGCTCGCCTTACCGTTTTCCAGCACAAACACATCATACACACGCGCCAACCCGGCCGCTACCCGCACCGTCGCCTCAAACATCACACTGTTGCCGGTTTCCATAAACTTATCGGTCGAAACCAGCCGGATGTACCCAAGCTGCCCCAGGTAGCCCGTAAAGTGCTTCACCAACGCCTCAGCGCCCTTCACCTCCAGCCCAAAGCCCGTCAGTTCCGCATTCGCCTGGTACTGGCTCGCAATCAAACCCTGCACATCGCCAGCTTCCAGGTACTTCACCTGCCGATCATAAAATGCCCGTCCTGGGCTCACATCTGCCATCTCAGCTCACATCTCCTTTTACTGACCGCACGTATTGCCCACCCGCTCCGGGTGAGTGTCCGATTCCAGCACCAGGTCCAGCAAAAAAGGTCCCGGGCTCGCCATCATCTGCTTAATCGCCGGGCCAATCTCCCAGGGCTTCTCCACCCGCACCCCCGGCACGCCCATCCCCTTCGCCAACTCCGCAAACTGCAAGCGCGGGTGCGAAAGGTCAAAGCTCATCGGGTAATCATGCTTTTCGATGCCCTGTTCCTTCCAGTATTCACCAATGTTCAACTGCAGCAGCCGGTAGGACGAGTTATTGCACACCACAAACTTCGTGTCAATGTTGTGCCGCGCCGCCGTCCAAAGCGCCTGGATGGTGTACATGCTACCGCCATCCCCGCTGAAACCGATCACCGTCTTATCCGGGTTGGCCAGCTTCGCCCCAATCGCACCGGGAAAGCCGACTCCCAGTGAGCCGCCGCGCGTCAGGAAGTATTGCCCTGGCTGCGAAGGTGGGAAATAACGCACAACCGCCGGTGAGCTTGTGAGAGCCTCATCAAACAGGATGGCATCCTTGGGTAGTTCGCCCGCCAGCTCTTCCATAAAGCGTGTCATCTTCAGCGGAGTTGCCTCGCGGTTGGCAAGGTCGGCTTCCAACGCCGCAGCCCGCCGTGCCGCCTTTTCGGCGCCAATCTCGCGCCCGCGTGCTTCCGCGTTCTTGCGCTGATCGGTGCTCATCATTTCTTCCAGGGCCTGGGCCAGCAGCCCCAGGCTCATGCGCGGATCCGCCACCACGCCTACATCCACGCGGTGATTCTTGCCAATCTCATACGCATTCAAGTCAATGTGCATCACCTGTGCATCTTTGGCAAACACCTCACCCAATTCCGGAAAAACTTCCGGCAGGATGTACGTGCCCACCACCAGGTTGGCATCGCCTTTTTGCATCAGACCCAGGCTGTTCTTGCCAAACATATGGCCGGTCATACCCATATACAACGGGTGACTGTAATCCATGTTCAGCTCGCCTGAGTCCGCTTCCCACACCTCCGCGCCCAGCAGTTCCGCCACCCGCGCCAGTTCGGCCGACGCCCCAGAGTACGCCACGCCATCCCCGATGAAGATCATCGGTTTGCGCGCCGCCGCCAGCGTCATCGCCAGCCCTCGGATCGTATCGCGGTCCGGTGCCACCCGCGTCGAAGGGATCAGCGTTGGCAGCACCTCTTCTACCGCCGCCGCGTCCAAAATGTCGGCTGGCAGGCACACGTACACCGGCCCCATCGGGGGCGTCGCCGCGATCTTAATCGCCCGTCGCAGTGTTCGCAGCAGCGAGGATGGGTGCACCACCGTCGTGGCGTATTTCGTCACCGGTGCCATCATCCCCACCAGGTCGCCCGCCATCTGCGCGTCCATATTCATGTACTTCACGCCCGCGTCACCGCCAATCACCACCAAAGGAGAGTGTCCTCGCTTGGCCTGGTACAGCGCTCCCACCGCGTTGCCAATCCCCGGCGCCGAATGCAGCTGCACCAGGGTTGGCCGCCGTGTTGCCCGTGCGTACCCATCTGCCGCCAGCACTGCCACCGATTCCTGCAGCGTCAGGATATATTTCATCGACGGGTAGCTTGCCAGCGCATCCAAAAAGCCCTGCTCCACCGTGCCCGGGTTCCCGAACATGTGGTTCATCCCATCCGCCAGGAATTGTTCTATGATTGTGTAGCGACCTGTTTTTTGCGTCATATAATCCAATTACCAGCCGTATCGCTTCAGACCGTTCTCAAGCACTTCCACCATCAATTCACCCACCAGGCGTGAATCTTGGGTCGAGCGTCCTGTCAGGAAGGGGTAATCCAAAACCGTCGAGAGCGTCCGTCCCACTCCGCCGTGGTATTGCCCGGTCGGGCCCACCGCGTCGCGTAAGATCAGTTCCAACGGGTAGAAGGGCGGCCCAAAGTTCGCATCTACACCCAAAACCCCCGTTCCATCCTTATAGTCATATTCCATCGCATGCCCGGTCACATGCTTGCCCAGGATAATGCTGCGCCTGTCTGTCCAGTCGCGCGCAAATGCCAGGCACGTCACGCAGTAACACTCCGCCGCCACCAGCTTATTCTGGTTCACAAAACCCAAAATCACATCGTGCAGCTGCTGGTTATTCACCATATCAATCATCGGGCCCGATCCGCCTGGCAGCAGCAGCGCGTCATATTCCGCCAACTGTTTCCAGCACTCGTCCCGCTTGGTGTAATACGCTTCCAGTTCCTTCCCAAAGTTGGGCGAATTAAAGTATGGCCGCACCGGGAACCAGGTCGAAAGGTTCACCGGGTTGTCCAGCCGTGTCGATCCATCCACAGCCCGCGTTCGGCTGGCATAATACTCATCCGTCACCACCTTAAACAGCGGCGGGTCAAAATAGCCTGCCTCAGCGGAAGGCGGCAGCGCGTGCGCCCGCCGACCCTTGGAAGTCATAAAGACTGTCTCGTAACCCTTCGCATCCAGCACATCCAGCGGGCCCACCAGTTCCTCACCCCAATATCCATATTCGGATATCATTACCAATATTTTCTTGCCCATTATTTATCTCCTTCGTCTCATCAATGTAGATTGATTGGTTGGGTTATGATTACTTTTTTTATAATTTAGACCAACTATATCATAATAAATATTCGAATACAATCACCTTAACCGTCTGTTAACCGCCTGCGAAGCAAAAATAGTACTAATGGCGGAAATGCACTTTTTTACACAACCCGCTTGGGAACTCTTTTTTAAGCCTGGCCATAAACTATTCGTTTACTTCACCTAAACTCCCAGTTTAGAAAAAAATAAGCCAATCGCTTATCAATAAATAAACTCCACGACGATGTGCAAACCTTCATTCGGGCGCATAATATTGACATAAATAAAGCCCGGGCAGTTCGGCCCAAAGGCAAACCCCTCTAGGAACTGCCCCTTGCGGGCAAGGGGAACACAATCAACAAGGAGAAAAAAGAATGAAAAAGAAACTGTTACTCGCACTGGTAGTTCTCTCCCTGGTTGCCCTGTTCATGACCATGGCCGTCGCCACCAACCCGGTCAAGACCATGACCCTCACTGGCAACTACTTCACCTCCGATACCCTCAACCTCAAGTTCCGTGTATCCGGTTTCACCATCCGCGACTCCCTGCCCGCCGGCATCACCGTCAACCACAAGAGCATGCCCCTCAAGTGCAACTATGATGGCGCCTACCAGGTCAAATGCACC
>CAIVSQ010000158.1 GCA_903908605.1 uncultured Anaerolineae bacterium | reverse complement strand
TTAATTTGAATATAATATTCGTCCACACATTGGACATAGGACAAGTCGGCTGCTAGTATGGACAGACTGTGCGTATGCAGGTGTCAATGCTGATCCACAGGCATCGCAAGCGTTTTCAATCACTTGTGAGACTGCAAACCCAGATCGTTTTATTCTCAGATTTTCATATTGACCAAGCGTTGTTTCGTCTATAGTAGGAATAACCGCTTGGCGCTGAACATTTAGATTTTCAGAATCTTTTTGTAATGTTATTAGTTCCGCCATCAAAGTAGAATTTTCTGCAATAACTTTGCCTTTTGTTACATCCATGTTTTTCTTGGCATTTTCCAATTCGAGGGCAGATGCTTCCAGTCTAATCATTATATCCAGTTGCTTATCTTCGCAATCTGCCATATTTTTCTTAATGGAGGTAATGTCTTTTTGCAAATCCTGTAGTTCCTTGGGATTTTGGATACGTCCGGCATATAAATTAGATTCTGCGATATTCAGCTTAACCCTAAAACTATTTGTTTTCTTCTCAGCTTCAATTAGTTCCTGCTCTAGGGTGTGAGAAGTGACCTGAGCTGAATTCAACCTGGATGTCGCTTCTTGTAACTCAACATTCGTATCCAGTTGGGCTTGGATCAAGTTTATTCGAGCAGTCACCTGCTTCAGGCGATTGTCGATTTGTTGTAAACGATATAGGGTTAATGCGCTGCTCATTATATAAATTATACCCGTTACATACGCTGATGATGTTTCAGCACCAAAGGGATAAGTGACTAATCCTGATGCTATTTGGGTAGGTTGTAGTAGGTATAAACAACCTTGGATATCCGGGCAAACATGCCATTGAGTGGATCAAAAACAGCCTGGATTGGATGGTAAACATAAATGGTGAGGACATAATTGCCACCAGGAGTATAGATGATTGCAGCATCCGAGAAATTTTGAATAACACCGCTCGGGCCGCTAATCCAACCATGTTTGTGTGCAATTTGTGTGCCTTCAGGTAGCCCTGCCTGGATGAGTGAACCGAGCAAATCTCGTTTTAAATATTCAATCATTTGCTGGCAAACTGCCTGATTCATTTTATCGGGAAAAGCCGCTACAAGGCCTCCGCCTCCATTTTGAGCACACTGGTACATATCTACAAGTAACGAGCCCACTTCTGATGGAGTTGTTTGATTATAAATGTCTGGGTCAGTAAAAACATCGATGCGTTGATTGGAAGAGGTATCAAATTTCTGGAGAAGTGGAGCTCCATTGTAAAAAAATCCAGCCATGAACGTATTTGTAAGCCCGAGTGTTTTCATTAAATCAGTTACCACCAATGGGCCACGTG
Organism: uncultured Anaerolineae bacterium; assembly: GCA_903908605.1. GTDB lineage: Bacteria > Chloroflexota > Anaerolineae > Anaerolineales > Villigracilaceae > UBA5195. The sequence goes on along the minus strand of CAIVSQ010000158.1, from coordinate 2,581 downwards.
CCTCATCCAGATTTTTTAACAACGCATCAGATGCGTCATTATCGGATCGAGTCAACATCTCAGTAAGTAAATTTCTGGTGGTTTCGTTCAGGTCCGGCCCGAAATTTTTGAATGTTGAAATTAAGATCGGGATTTTCATGGTGCTTGAAGCAGTAAAAGCGATATCGGGATCTACAGGAATGTCACGATTTTGATCATAACCAATCCGTAACTCATCCCCTGTTTGCAAATCCTGCAGATAAACTCCGACAACCCCATCGAATGGGGTTTGATCGATTATGAGTTTGATGAGGATTTCCAGGTTTTTTAGCGGAGGTCGACCAGGATCTGTACGTTTAAAAGTTAGTGCAACAGTTCTTCTTGTTGGCGATTGGAGGGCATCATCAATCAATACGATTGCCCGTTCGATGTCTAATTCTTGTCCGTTTATTCCAGTAGAAAAGGTTATTTGACCTGGTTCGGCAGACGCTGGGATTGCTGCTACATCGTACCGTGAGGCGATTTCTTGTTTTAGGTAAGTGCGCAAACGATCTTCACTAATACTATATTTTAAAGGGACATCCTTTGTGATCCCCTCGCGATTCCATAGAAAATCCCAAAATCCCCCCCAAAAGGAACTTCCGGTGCGTTGTAAATCGGCAGCAGCAAGCATCGCTTCCGTGTCGATTTGGAAGCCAGCAATCGCAGGGTCAAGCTGAATGATGGCCCCCGCATATTGGATTTCCACAGGTGTGTTGTAGGCTTGTAACAAGCGCTGTGAGGCTGTTTGCGGATCCAAGCCACCGACCGGTATTTCAGAAATTGTCAAACCAGGTGGATAACTCCCTCTTTCGCGTGAATAAGTCGTTAGCGCGATCATGGTTACAACAATCGCCGCAGCGATGAACAACAAGGAAACCCATCGCAAAATAAATGAGGAGTCTTGCGATATTCTCACGAACCCTCCTTATTCCCGGAGTTGGATAACGAATGACCTGCGAGAATAACAAAGGATACCCAGACAGAATCGGCCAGGAGTAGGTGAATTACTTGCATAAAAATTGGGGCCAACAGGAAAACATTGGTTATTCCTGCGACCCATTGGGCAAGAATTAATCCGCCAACAATTAGGCTCAGTCTCTGAGTCGTTTGGTCCTTACTTTGTTGGTAGACATGGCGAACAAAATATAACGAGAAAACGCCAACCAAAATCGCTATGATGGGGTGATAAATTCTTAGTTGAATCAGAAAATGTGCACCAGGTATTGATTGTTCTGCAAAGGTTTGTCCAATTGAAGATGAAGGAAAAAGGGTATCACCCAGAGCCGTAATCGCGCCGCTCATTCCAATGATGGCTACTCCGACCAGACAGCTAAAAAACATCAATGACAATCGCCGGTTCGCCCGGAGCGCTGGAGGCAAACCACCGGAAGCCCACCAGGCGTTAAGGCTAAGAAAGGCTAGTAAAATAAAAGTGTTGAGCAGGTGAAGTGATACCGCAACAGCCCTAAACACCGATGAATTTTTTTCTACCAGTTCAAACAACACCAAGCCTGCACCTAGCAGAGCCTCAATAATGATGAAGGCAAAGCTCCCAATGAAACCGATTCTTTGATGGCTTTTTGCTGGGAAAGTTCGCAGCCCCCAAATAAATAGCGCAAAGACAAGCAGCATATCCATTCCGCTCATCAATCGGTGTGCAAATTCTATTAATGTCTGGATGCGTTGGGGGGTCGGAATTATTTCTCCGTTGCAACTTGGCCAATGATTGCCACAGCCTGCGCCTGAACCCGACGCACGCACAACGGTACCCCAAAGTATGACCAGGATGGTCCAAGCTAAAACCATCCATGAAAATTTAGCAAAACGGTTCATTTGTCACCTGAAAATTATGTCAGAGCTAACTAGCAATTATCTGCGTACAAAAGTATAACATATTCGTAATTAGGAAATTTATAATATCATAGCTGTTTGCGTCAACTATCACAATCGAATTAAGTCGAAAATAATGAGGTGAGAAATGCTTCGGTCCATATTGATTTACCTTTCAAAGGCAGCTTGGGCTCAAAAATTGGTCACTAGTTGGAGTTTTGCTTGGCGTATGGCATCAAGGTTTATCGCCGGGTCTAATATCCAAGAAGCTCTGGAAGTTGTAAGAAGTCTAAATAAAAAAGGGATCAATGTAACTCTAGACCAACTAGGTGAGCACACAACCACCATCGAAGAGGCAAACCAGGCTGCTGACGGAATTATCAATGTGCTCGATGAAATTCAAAAAGCCGGCGTTCGATCGAATGTTTCGATAAAGTTGACTCAAATTGGCATGGGCATGGATGATGATGTTTGTCGGGCGAATTTAGCCCGGATTCTGGAAAGTGCCCAAAAATATGGCAATTTTGTTCGCGTTGATATTGAGGATTCCCCTTATACCGATAGAACAATCTCCCTAGGTCTCGAAATGATTGAAAAGGGCTATTCTGGTAAAACAATCGGAATGGCAGTGCAATCCTATCTTTATCGTGCCGAGGAAGATGTTAGAAAACTCGTCGCGGATGGGATAACTTTCCGATTGGTAAAGGGAGCTTACATGGAGCCAGCCCAG